>CAZLTD010000011.1:0-629 GCA_964562385.1 uncultured Desulfobacula sp. | reverse complement strand
GGTCCCCGTTTTTATCGAATGATATCTTCCCGGTAACACCGTTAAAGTCTTTGGTTGTTGCTAATGCGTCCCGAATTTTTAATTTATCAAATGAATTCGCCCTTTCAATCGCGTCTGTTAAGATGTTCATAGCGTCAAATGTTAGTGCCGAACCTGCTTCGGGCATTATACCGTATTTTTTGAAAAAGTCTTTTACATAGTTTTGGCTTAATTCAGTATCAACAGTCGGATACCAATGGTCGACTAGATAACTACCGTTTACTGCTTCTTTAGCATAGTTAAATATGTCAATCCCCCAACCGTCTCCAGCTAGAAAGATAGCTTTGATCCCCATTTGTCTGGCCTGTCGAATGATAAAACCACTGTCTCTAACGTAAGCAGGTAAAAAAATAACATCTGGGTTAAAACTCTTTGTAGGTTGTAATATTGAAGAAAAATCAGACATGTTTTCAATAAAGTCACCACCCCAAACAACTTCACCCCCCAATTTTTCGTACTGTTTTTTAAAAAAATCAGATAGGTCAATGCTATAAGTGTACGTTGTATTAGTTAGCACAACTGCTCTTTTACTTCTTAGTTGTTGATCAGCGTGCAATAATGACCCCTACATAATAAAATCAGCGTCGAAT
>CAZLTD010000010.1:0-75010 GCA_964562385.1 uncultured Desulfobacula sp. | reverse complement strand
TTTTATAAAAAACGGGGATATAAATCAAATGGCAAGGTTGTTGTAAAAATAAACGATATTGATTTCCCGGAAATTGAAATGGAAAAAACTTTGATATAAAAATATCATCATATCAATTAAAATTTAACATGAAGAAAAAGGATCACCCTGCTTTAAATAAATAATGGAAGAATTATCCGTGAAAAAAATACTGTTATTGGCTTCATTGACAATTTTTTTAGTTTTGTTTCAATCTTGCTCTGTGGTGCAGGATATGTTGCCGCTTCGTGCGCCGAATTGGGAAAAACATTCTTTTGCTAAAGTAAGAGACTACACAGAATATGAACATTATATTGTTGAGAATACCGACCATCGAATTATTGGAAATGTGACGTACAAAGATTTGAGTTACAATATCTACGAAATCAGTATAGATAATGGTGGTAAAAGTGACGTGCTAATCTTTGGCGGCCTTCATGGAAATGAACCCGCCGGTGCTCTATCCTGTCTCGAATTTATCAAACAATTCAAAGAAAGAAATTTTTCACGGCAATACAATTACAAAATTGTTCCCCTGGTTAATCCCTGGGGATTTGAGCACAACGTGAGGTTTAATGGAGAGGGCGTTGATGTAAATAGAGACTTTTCCGGACGCAATTTTGCCTCACAAGAGGCCCAGATAATTCTCAATACATATAAAGAGATGAATCCGTCTATAGTTATTGATAATCATGAAGACAATTCCCGGTCCGAAAGTTATTTTTTTATATATAGTGATCACGTTGCTAAAAAAATGGAAGAATTTGTTAACAGGCATCCCGAATTTGAATATGACAACAAACTCAAATACTTTATGTATAAATCCAAGAATGGAATTGTTAAAATTGACCCTAGCATTTTGGGTTTGGTCAAAAAAGCGGATAGATGGGCCCTGTCTAACTTTTTTCTCACAATAACACCGAATGTTGTTGTCATAGAAAGTGGCGTAAAGATTGTAAACATTATAGATAGAATTGAATTTCATCTAAAAGCTATGGAGTACATTTCAAATAACTTTTAGCTACGGCTTATCAGAGAAAAGAGGGAAAAGGGGCGCAGACCAAATGAGATGGTGCAACCTGATACTAATATTAAAACCGGGTCGATAGGGGGGAATTAAAGTACAGGATCGGTTTGTGCTAACTAAATTAATACGATGAAAAAATATATAAGAAATATCTTACTTTTAATCTTCCCGTTTTTGCTGATGGTTGGGGTTAATGAAATTGTCAGACCTGTGATTAAAAAAAAACCTTACGCGTCCCACGGAATCACCGCCATTAATTCGGCAGATAAAATCCAGGATAAATGCACATGGATCTGCCACAATCAGACAAGCTATTGCAAAAAGTATCACGTGAAGTTTGCCAGAGATTTTTTCCCGGTTACAGACAAGATCTATTTTGGTGTCATCAGTCTGTTGAGATCAACGGGTAATTACGGGATGGCAAATATTATTTTTCTGGTTGTGCTTATCCCATTCACCATGTGGTTTTTGCTAATACAATCCATCAATATTCAAGAAAAAATTAATGACATAAAGAGGGGCAAATGACTCAATTGATTGTGTTCGCAAAATTTTTATACGCCTACTGCACTGATTTTATCATCAATGCCGCCAATATGTTGAATCTGTCCTACTATGAAATTAATTTTATTGTTTTCTGCCTGTTGTACCCACTATTAACTATGGGGCTGCTGTTTTTATATGTTGTACAGAAGATACGGTTGAAAAAAATGATCACTGGAGAATGAGATCGCTAAAGGGAATTTGAACACAACATGCGCAAAGATGAATTCAGGGCCGCCGTGTTTCAGTTTTAAGGATTGAACTCTTTTCCAGGATCCGGCCCTTGGCTTGCCTGTCGGTTGCCAAGTCTCCTTCTTTATCGTATATTCTATAAAAAATGTTCTAACCCGGATATTTTACGAAACGAGCTTGGCTTGTCTGCAAGGCATCTGGTTGTGAAGCTGTAGCTGCTTTACTGCGAACAGCCTGTAACGACGCAGACGATGTGAAATCGTTTCGCCTGAAAGGTGACACTTTGTCTCCTGCATTGTAGGGCACAGTGGTATCATAACATATTACTATCATAGAATGTTTTAACATTATTGCTCGTGTTCTCATGAAGTATTCGGGCTAAAGAAAAGGGTCTCTATGTTCAAAAAAAGTTTGAAAAATCAAAAAATCGATCGCCGCTCATCTCCGCGTAAACGTCTTGATGCCATGGCCCGCGTGGTCAGCAAAGAGGGGAATGCAACCGAAAAAACTCAAAACTACAGCCTTACCGGCCTTTTTTTTAAATCCAATTTTCCGGAAAAGTATCAGCCCAAAGATTCTGTGACGGTATCCTTTAAGGATGACACAGGTGTCTCCCACACCCATACGGGCGAGATTGTTCGAAAATCCCGGGAGGGCATTGGTATCCATTACCGGAAAAACCCAGAGGATTAATCCCTTTTACTCCCGGATTTGCCTTTATCCCCAAATTGGTATTTATCTCAAAACAGAAAATCATATATGAATATCCTGGCCGGTATCCATGGTTTTGATGGAAACGGGCTGGCTATCCAGCTTTTCAATCCCATAACCGGCCTGCGTTATTGTCTTTTTAAACATTTTCTCCCCGCCACAAAAAATACAGGAAAAGTCAGGAGCAATCGTCGATATATCCATAGCCTGGATATTTCACGAAATGATTTTGCTTTAGAGGCGAGACAATGCCATTAACTTAAGAATACAGATGTTTTAGCCATGGAGACCGGAGACAGGAGTCCGGAAACCGGAGGGTCTTGCTTTTTCCAGTCTCCAGTCTCCAGTCTCCAGTCTCCAGTCTCCAGTCTCCGGTTTCCGGTACATAAATGCCATGGAAAAAAGCGGTATGATAGTTTTGAAAACAGAGGCTGAAATTATGCGATTATAGTGGCAATGAATCTGTTGAATACAAATTGTTTTTGTTATAGGTTCTGTTGAATGGCGAAAAATTATGAAGATGGGGGACATGGGGAATGATGAGGAATCCGGTTTTGAGACTTGCGCTTGCGGGACTGTTCTGCCTGCTTTTTTCCAGCGTTGCTTATTGTGCCAACTATTGCACCAGCTGCGGTAAAAAACTTCTGTTCGGTGTGGGGACCTGTGCAGCGTGCAAGGTTGTTAAAACAAAACAGACCGTACAGGCTGTTGATGAGAAATATGACATCAGTAAAAAAATTGAAACACGGGTTCAAAAACAGGTAACAGCAAAACTTAATAACGGAAAAATCGTCACTTTTTCTCCTGACAGATATGCACGATATTCGAGTGGCAGGGATTTGGTCTACATCAATGGTATGCGGACTGATTTTGACAGATTCGTGAAAGATGCCCGGTACCTGGCCAACCTTTTAGGGCGGGATCTGACCGCGGTCTATGCCGGGGGATCTGACAGAGGCGTGGTCAGCAGTGTGGCCCTTCAGGTGGAGAACTGGACCAACGAGGGATTTTCCGCCCAGATGGCTGAGGGAAAATCGCTTTTAAAGGTTCTCCGGCGGTCAAAAAGAGCCGGACGAAAGGTTGACATGGTCTGCTATTCTCGCGGGACAATGGTGACAGAGGCGATTTTGAGCGATTTCCCGTGGGCCAGGGACCATATCACTGTTTACGCCTTTGGCTGTGCTGTCTCAGGTGATTTCCCGGTAAGGTCATTCTATAAAATCGTCAATAAAGACGATATCCTGATGAAAGACCGGATGCTGGACAACAGCATCGTGGTGTGGGGACGAAGCGGGGGGCATGACTTTTATGAGTATATGGATAATCTTGTACACAACAACTATACCCGCAAGCTGCCGCTGGCTGAGGACGCCGGATATTAAATAAGGGTATTAATTCAGGGAACGAAGTTTTCCCGTGCTAGTTTAAGAGATTTCCGATAGTAGTGATGATCATAGCGTGTTTCCACATATAGCAGGTCTGGAAAGTTCTTTTTCGGTAACCGAATCGTTTAAGGAGATGTTATGAATGTTCTGATTGTGGCCATCGGCAGCCAGGGCGATGTGAATCCGTTTTTAAAAATTGGCATGGCGCTTCAGGGCCGGGGGCATGAGGTTACGATTCTGTCCAACAGCTATTTTAAGAAATCTGTCCAGGATGCCGGCCTGGGGTTTGCCCCGGTTGGCACCACGGATGAGTACCATAAAATGGTGGATGCGGTGGATACAAAAAATCCCACCAAAACCGTGAAAGTGGTAATGGATCTTCTCTATTTTAATTCCATGCAGATTGTTTATGATACCATCAGGCAGTTGAATGTTCCCGGACAAACCGTTGTCCTGGGTATCACAATGGCGTTTGGGGCAAGAATTGCCCAGGAAAAACTGGGTATTCCCATGATAACCTTCCATTTGGCCCCCAATTCAATCCCTTCTGTGGTATGTCCTTCAAGGATGGATGGCTTTTGGATGCCGCACTGGATGCCAATGTTCTATAAAGCTTTTGTCTGGCGATTCATTGATTTACTGACCGACCTTTTTTTGGGGCCCCGGATCAATAAGATGCGTCAAAACCTGGGCCTGCCGAAAACAAAAAAGATTCTCAGGCAATGGCTTCACTCCCCGGATAAAGTGATTGGGTTGTTTCCGGCATGGTTTGTCCAACCGCAGCAGGATTGGCCGAAAAACACACAAACCACGGATTTTGTACTATTTGATGAAGCCGACAATAATCCGATACCCACACCGCTTGAAGAATTTATCAGAACAGGTGATCCGCCGGTTGTTTTTACCGCAGGCTCGGCAGTCAATGGTGCACGCGCCTTTTTTAAAGCATCCGTAGAAGCGTGTGAACTATTAAACATCCGGGGGGTGTTCCTTTCTAAATTTGCGGACCACATTCCTGACAATCTGCCACCCAATATTCATTTTAGTATTTATGCGCCTTTCAGTAAATTGCTGCCGCACGCATCCGCACTGGTTCATCATGGCGGGGTAGGTTCCTGCGCCCAGGCGATGAGGGCTGGCGTGCCCCAGCTTGTAACGCCGTTTGGGATGGATCAGCCGGACAATGCAAGGCGTCTTTCAAATCTTGGTATCGGCGCCGAACTTCGGTTGAAACAGTACAAAGGCCCTGCTGTGGCAGACAGGCTTGGTCATTTGCTGGGGGACCAAGAGGTCAGGACACGTTGTCAAAAGGTCGCTCATAGATTTAAAAATTCAGATCCGCTTGTTGATATCTGCCGGATCATTGAAAACCAGGCAAATAATTAATAGTAAACAATTAGAGGCATACAAATAAAATGAACAAAGTGTTGGCGCCTGAAAAATACTGGGACAGTGTGGCCCAAAAAAAGGTGTTCACAACGCCGTTTCAAATGGCGCTATTTAAAGAACATGTCAAAGGATCTGCTCAAATCCTTGATGTCGGCTGTGGATATGGCAGGACGCTCAATGAGCTCTACCAGTCAGGATTTCGGCAGTTATCAGGCATCGATATCTCAGGGGAAATGATCCACAGGGCAACCTGTGAACACTCCCATTTGGATCTGCGCAAATATGAGAACGGTTCGATACCGTTTGGGGATGATTCTTTTGATGCCGTCATCTTGGTGGCGGTATTGACCTGTATCATCAATGACAGGGATCTTGAAACATTAATGAACGAGGTGAGAAGAGTTCTGCGAGATGACGGCGTGCTCTATATCAATGATTTTATGATCAACGATGATCAGCGAAATATTGACCGGTACACACGATTTGAGGCCCAATACAAGACATACGGCGTGTTTGAACTGGAAGAGGGCGCGGCCTTAAGGCACTTTACCCGGGCGCGGATTGAAAAATTGACACGCTCTTTTGAGAGTATTGTTTTCCAGCCTGTCGTCTACACCACCATGAATGGGAACCAGTCAAACGGCTTTTATTTTTTAGGAAAAAAATGACCCCTTTAAAAAAGAGTATACACAGGGATAGCTTTTTACATGACTAAAAAAAAGGCAGATCATTTCTATTTTCTCGATTTTGCCCGGGTTGTCTTTTTTTGTTGCGGCATTTGTCAAAAAATGGGCCCGTTCTGTCTTTATCTTTCCGGGTCTCATTTTATCGATTTTGCTGCTCGCTCCGTTTTTATGGGGGAAATTTGATCATATTGCCCTGTTCTCTCCTTTGTGGGGCACTGCAGCGAATGTCTATTTTCCGTTGTTCCCCTGGGTTGTTTATCCCCTGCTGGGTATGGTTATCAGCCAATATTTTGTGAACGGGGGGCTGGATGGTAAATTTTTGAAATTTTCATTTTGGATCGGTGCAGTTTGTATCTGCCTGGGTGTGTTGCTGTTTGATTTTTTCCCCATCGGGGATTACCATAGAAGCGGACTGGCCATCCATCTGCTGATAATTGGGTTTGTTTTTGTGTGGCTGCCATTGTGTCGGGTGATCCTTGAAAAGATTTCGCTTGAAAACCGCGTTGTGCAGACCTTTTTTTTCTGGAGCGAAAATGTTACCGCAATCTATTGTATTCAATGGGTGTTGTTTGGATGGAGCATGCTTTTGTTTGACGCGAATCAGCAAAATGATTATACGGCTGCCCTCATTGGGTTTTTTGTGTTAATTATGACCCACTGGCTTGTTAGAATTCCTAAAATACAACAATTGTTTTCATGGCTGTAACAGGTGTGGCTGATCTGGCAACAATAAACAAAAAGAAATAAAAAACCGGCAATATTTAACGGAGGGGGAATATGGGATTGTTATCGGGCATCTTAGGGAATGCAGGCGTGGTTAAGGCTGACAAGCTGAACCAGGAGTATGCGCAGCTTCTTGGCGAGGGAGAATCAATTGAAGTGGGGTTCAAGGTTATTCGCGACACCTTTGTTTTTACCAGCAAACGCCTGATCATTATCAACATCCAGGGGCTTACCGGGAAAAAAACCGAATATCTCTCAATCCCCTATTCAAAAATTACAAAATACAGTATTGAAACAGCAGGGCATTTCGACCTGGATGCTGAGTTGAAATTATGGATCGGCAGCGAAATGGAGCCCTTGCAGAAAAAGTTTAACAAAAAGGTAAACATCTATGACCTGCAACGGGTTTTATCCAACCATGTGTTGAAATGATCCAATGGCAAATATCAGGCCGCCACATCACGGTTCGTGTTTAATGTGAGAAAAGGAGAAAAGGTGAAAAAACTATTTTTGATTCTGCTTGTCTTAATCGCGTCTTCTTTTTCAGCCCAGGCCGCGGAATACTCATCGGGCTATTCAAGTTCAAAGGCACTGGTGATCGGCGTGAATAAATATCTGTTATGGCCCCATCTTGAATATGCCGTGGCAGATGCCAGGGAAATCAGCACGATTCTAAAAGAGAAAAATTTTGATGTGACATCATTGTTTGACGGAAAAGCCACCAAGCGTACCATTGAACTGGAAATAAACAGGCTGGTCAAAGGTACGGATATCAATTCCAGGATTTTTCTTTATTTTGCAGGGCACGGCCAGACCGAAGATATTCCCGGGGGTGGGGAAAAAGGGTATATCGTTCCTGTTGATTCGGATCTGTATAACTGGCAGGACACCATGCTTTCCATGAAAAAAATCAACACCACTATCCGGAATTCAAAAGCAAAGCATATTTTCCTTGCCTTTGATTCCTGCTATTCCGGCCTGGGGCTTACACGCGGCGTAAAGGTGGTACAGCGCCAGGATCCGGGCTATATCGAGAAAATGATGCACCTTCGAAGTATCCAGGTGCTGACTGCAGGCGGCCGCTCTGAACAGGCCATTGAGGCTGACGGCCACGGTCTTTTCACGGATCATCTTATTGCGGCCCTGTCCGGTGTGGCAGATATCAATGCCGATGGGTACACCACCGGAACCGAAATTTATGCCACCTTAAGACCCAGCGTTACCAAGCTTTCATTTAACAGGCAGACACCGCAGTTCGGATACCTGGAAGGCGAAGGGGACTTTATTTTTAAGGCACGGCAGAAAAGTTATGAGCCGGCGTTTATTACCGTGAATACCCGGATTGAGGGAATTGATGTATGGATAAACAACTCCCCAAAGGGCCGCCGGATGGCAAAGGGAAGTCACACACTGGATACCCTGTCCGGCCGTAACGCGATCCTGGTCAAAAAAGGAAGCCGGACCCTTTTTTCAAAAACTGTTGAGCTGGGACCACGGCAGAACTACCGGATCGGTATCAGCAATGATGCCCATACGTCAAAAAAGCGGCAGCCTTTTGCCATGTTCACCATTGCCAGCAAAAAGGTTCCCAATTTTTCAAATTCAATTGCCGTTGATATTGATAATGACGGGTTTGAAGAAATTATAACCTCGTCCGGTAAAACCGTTTATGTTTTTAAAAAAGACGGAACCATAATATGGGAAAAATCCTATGCCTTCGGCATCGGCCTGAACTTTGTGGATGACTTTAATGACAGCCCTGCCATAGCGCTCAGTGGGCGCAGTCATGATATTATCCATTTGATCCTTCTGGACAGAACCGGGAACGAAATCTGGCATAACAAAAGGCGGATTACAGCAAGGTACAAAGGTAAACCCGATGGTGGCGGGCGTTTTGCAAAACTGGCAGATATCAATGGTGACGGCAAAAAGGAGATCATCGCATTTTCCAGTGCCGGGTATGCATGGAAGCCCAGGGGCATTATTGTCTATGACGCAAGCGGCCATGAAATGTGGCGATATCAGATGGGGCCGTCCCCGACGAATCTTGTGGTCTGGAAAGATCAAAACGGACCTGCCGACATTATCCTGGGAGGGTACAGCCCTGGGAACGGTAACCGGGAAAGGCATAACAACACCGATGATATGCACACCTATGTTATCAGCATCAACCATCGCGGCAAAACCAACTGGGTTAAACCGCTGGGGTCGCATTATACGGGTACAAAGGTGTTTGTCATGGATGGCAATGGTGATGGGTCAAAGCAATTGTATGCCCACAAATGGACAGCCTATGATTACCGCAAAGACGAAGGCGCGGTTTACCAGTTTGACAGGAACGGGCGGATCGTTAATGATTTTAAATTGCGTGATTCAATAAAATCAGTGACATTCTCAAGGTTTAAAAACAGACCCAACTTTCTGTATGCCTCTGATAAAAACGGCTATATATACCAGCTTGACAAGAGTTTGAACGTCGTTTCAAAAAGATATATGAATAGAAAATCAATACCGTTGATGATCAACCTGGTGGGGGTACACGACTATGACGGGGACCGGAAAAATGATCTGCTTTTGTATTCCTACAACCGGCTGCAGAAAGGGAAAAATCCCAGAAGCGATTACGGCCCCAAAAACAAGGTCCATTATACTGGTATGAAATTTCAGATTTTATCAGGCGATTTAACACGGGTCATCAAAGAGGTTTCCATAGCTGAGGAGTGGGACAGGTGGCGGGGATTTAAAATAATTGACGTGAACCGGCCTGAAATGGCCCAGTACCCGTTTATATCCTTGAGTGATAAGGTCACGGTTTTTAATTATTGATGCTTTGAAGCTAAAAAAAATCTGGCTTCTGCCTGACACGGGTGACAGGCGGGATTCACGTGATAATTCCAATTATCAGGGATAACCATACGGACGAGGGGAAATGAAGTGAACAGAACATTGATTTCAGGCGGCTCATCCTTTGAATCTCAGATCGGGTATTCCCGGGCTGTTGTTGACGGGGACACAGTCTTTGTTTCCGGCACCACCGGGTATGATTATCAGTCCATGTCCATATCGGATAATCCTGCTCAGCAGGCGCAGCAGTGCTTTAAAAATATCGAGGAAACCCTTTTAAAAGCAGGCAGCAATCTTGATCAGGTAGTGCGGGTCCGCTATATACTACCGGACAGATTGGATTTTGAACCGTGCTGGCCGGTATTCAAGAGATATCTGGGAAAGGCGCGTCCTGCTGCGACCATGTTTGTGGCAGGTTTACTTGATGACAAAATGAAGATTGAAATTGAAGTGACCGCCAGGATCAATGACGCTTAGGCAACTATAGGCGGATAGAAAGGTTTTACAAAAAATAAACGATTCACCGCATGCCTGAAATGGGTGAAGAAGACAAGATAATAGAGGCAATTCAATTGAAACAAAAAAGAGTTTTATTAAAGGCAGGAATATGCGTTGTAAGCCTCATCTTTGCCGGTATCGCAGTGAGTCAATGCCTTGCAAATAATTTATCACCGGACAACAAAGATCTTGTTCCAGAGCCTGCCGGCAGGATCGATCTGCCTATGATGGAATCTCTTACCGGAAACCATGTCGAGATCAAAGGATTTACCCAAAATCTAATTGCTGACAATAGATTTGTCTGGCTGGTGATTGATCAGGAGGAGGAAGGCTTGTCCTGGCCGAAAAGTGCAGTACTTAAGAGAAACAGCAGTTTTTCAACAACCATTAATGCCACGGGTCACGTGAATGCGTTTATCGTGTCTTTATATGCAGTAGACTCTCGCTGGAACAAAAAGATCCTTAACTGGCTGGCATCGGATCAATCAAAGGGCATGGCCCTGCTGCCCCGAAACGCGAAGCTCCACTCTATACGGCTGTGGAACCAGAAATTGGATATGTAAAAAAAAGAATATCAATGAAGGGGAAAAATCGATGACAAACGGTATTGTTCAACTGGAGAGAAAAAACAAAATCGCCACCGTGACCATGAATCGTGAAAACCGGAAAAATGCATTTGATGACACCATGTTCCAGTCTCTTGAGGATGTCACTGGTGAATTAAAAAAAGATCTTCCGCGGGCCGTTATCCTCACCGGTTCTGGGAATGAAGCCTTCAGCGCCGGGTTTGACGTGAACCCGGACAACCCCATGGTAAACGATATTTTAAAGGTCCTGGAAAGCAATGATGCCAAAACGGCCGGAAAATTGATTCAAAGAATCCGCAACGCTGTTGACGCCTTTATTGAACTGCCCGTTCCGATCATTGCCGCGATCAATGGCCTGGCATATGGCGGGGGGGCGGAACTTGCCACGCGATGTGACTTAAGGGTCATGGACCCATCGTCACTGATCTGTTTTTCCGAAGTGAGGCTGGGCCTGATGCCGGACTGGGGCGGCACCCCCTGTTTAACCGAGCTTGTCGGAAGTGCGGTTGCTTCAGATCTCATTTTAACAGCGCGCACGGTAAATGCCGATGAGGCCTTGAAAATCGGGCTGGCAAACCGGGTAAGCGATAAAGGGAGGTCTGCTGAACAGGCGCTGAATCTTGCCGGGCAGATCGCAGAAAACGGCCCCAGGGCAGTGCGTCATGCTTTGTCAGTTATTCGGGAAAGCCGCGATCTGCCTTTACAAAAAGCACTTGAACTGGAAGCTCAAACTGCGGCAAAACTGATTGCAACCGGAGAGTTCATGCATGGTGTGACCGCGTTTATGGAAAAGAAACCACCCCGATTCCCGGATTGAAGGTCTGTTTAGAAATGGCAGCTCTGGCCGGTTTTGGCTTTTTATTGGTTATAAAGTAGATATATGGGAATCTATCCTTGATTTTCCCTTGAAAATATCAATAAATATCATAAAGCCAAAGGCGTGATAGATAACCCGACAAAAAGGTGTTTTCATATGAATGACAACGTAAAAAACAAGATAGTATCGATCTGGAAAAACTGGGGGGTAAGCATCCTCATTGCCCTGTTAGTGGCGACATCGTTTAAATCGGCCATAGCAGACTGGAACGATATTCCCACGGGCTCCATGGAACCCACCATATTGGTGGGAGACCGGATTTTTGTGAACAAACTGGCCTATGATCTTAAGGTGCCTTACACCATACGGCATCTGGCAAAATGGGGTGACCCCATGCGCGGGGATATTGTTGTTTTTTATTCCCCCAAAGACGGAACACGCCTTGTTAAAAGAGTGATCGGGCTTGGCGGGGATACCATTGCCATGCATCGAAACCGGCTTTTTATCAATGGGAAATATGTCACCTACGAACCGGTTCAGGAAGATCCGGCTGATTCGGGCACCAATGATCCAAAATCAAATCAGTTTTATCTTAACGAGAACCTGCCCGGGAAACAGCATGCGGTTAAATTTTTACCGCGACAGCCTTCTTTAAACACCTTTAAACCGGTCACCATACCCGAGGGGCACTATTTCATGATGGGGGACAACCGGGACAATAGCGCGGATTCAAGGGTTTTCGGATTTGTGGCGCGCAAACTGATCGTGGGCCGGGCCAAGATGGTGGCCATCTCCAGGGACGGATCATTTCTGCATCCCCGGTGGAACCGTTTTTTTAAGGAAATTTAATGACACAAATAAGCCAGATAAAAATAGGAAAGCATCGTGTCGGCATTGTGGGCCTTGAAGGGGCCTTGAAAAAGATTGCAGACAAGTTTCAGGAGCGATGTGACGACCGTGTCAGCGAAGAGTTATATAAGGTTCTGGTAAAAAAAAATTATATCCCGGAAACGGTCAGTGAGTTGTATAAGACAGCGTTTGTCAAAGAGTATAAAAAACATGTGGGAATATCTGTTGGCGATCCGGATTCTGATGACCTTGAAATAAAGGTTCTCGGGGGCGGGTGCAATATCTGCAACAGCCTTGAAAACACGGTGATGGAAATTTTGTCTGAATTGAATCTGCCGGCGGATCTGGAACATATTATGCAAAAGGAGAAGATCCGGGAATATGGTGTCCTGGACGGGCCCGCCCTTGTGATTAACAAAAAAGTGGTGATCAACGGGACCATCCCCCCGGCAAATGAAATCCGCTCCCTGTTTGGAAAATATGCCGCACTGCCGCAAAAGAAAGAGCCATCCAAAACTCAGGTCTTAATGAAGAATATCCCTTTTTCAGAGCCCCGGGACCTTGCCGGGATTGTTGATTATAAAGAAGGGCAGATTGTGAGCAAAACATTTGTCCAGAACAGGTCCGTGAGTATGACGGTTTTTGCTTTTGACAAAGGCGAGGGGATCAGCACCCACACCGCAACGGGAGATGCCATGCTCCAGGTATTGGACGGCAAGGCGCTTGTTACGGTGGCCGATCAGAAAATGCATGTTGGTGCAGGCCAGGTGGTTGTCATGCCGGCAGACATCCCCCATTCTGTTGAGGCACAGGAGCGGTTTAAAATGGTGTTGACCATTGTAAAAAAATGATCCGGATGTGGATTTTCAGCGTTCTGACTGATTGCTGTTCTTATTTTTGAGTTTTTTATTTTTACCCCTGACAGCCATGACACTATTATACTTTGATTTGGTCTGCCGCATGCCCGGGTATTTCCCAATCAGGCGGCCCTTATAAAAGTCAAAGATATCTGCGCCTCCAAAAAAAGTGCTCCCCCGTTTACACCAGACCCACCAGCTTTTGGGATTGAGCAGCGGTGTCATGTTGCGTGTTCCTTTGTTCTCTGCATAGAGCGTTGACAACTCATCCGGGGTGGGGAACCGCCATCGTTCATCGTCATTTTGCAGTTGTTTAAGCCACGTTTTGGCCTCATCCCAGGACAGCTCCAGATTGTCCCCCTGGCGCCATTCAAGGTCATTGAGTTTGTCAGCAACAATGCCGGTGGCATCTTTTTCAAATCTGCCGTCACTGGCGGCGGGTTTGATTGGATCCACAGAGGGAGAGAGCATGGCCAGATTCTTGTTCTCCGATGCAGCGCGTTGTTTTTCAAGCTCCTGCTGTTTTTTTTCCTGTTCTGCTTTTTTCCTGGCCTGGCGTTCTTTTTCAATCCTTTCTCGTTTTATACGTTCCTGATTTATACGTTCTTGGTCAATGCGTTCCTGTTCAATACGCTCCTGCTCAATTCGTAGTTGCTCCAACTGGGCTCTTTGCTGTTCCAGCTCTTTTTTCTCTCTGGCCAGGCGTTCCTGCTCTTTTTTCTCTCTGGCCAGGCGTTCCTGCTCTGCTTTTAACAAAGCCCTTTCTTGTTTCTGCTTCTTACGTGCCTGTTCCTGTTTGGCCTTTTTTTCCTGTTCTGCTTTGCGTAATTCTTCTTCTCTCTTCTGTTTCTCCAATGCTGCTTTCTGTTTTGCCTGGCGTTCCTGTTCAGCCTTCAACTGTTCATCAAAAACAGGGATGATTTTGGGTTTGGCAGCCGGCGGGGGAGTCCTGGTGAAGTAAAAATCTCCCATTAAGGAGGAAGACTCCCAGGGGACCTGCCTGTTCATGGTATCTGATGCCACTGAAATCCTGACGTTTTTAAGTATTCTTTCGATGGTCAGATTCGGTTTTCTTACGTTTTTGATCAGGTGCCGGGTAAAGGGGCTGTTTCTCCCACTGCCGTCGGCTGCTACAGATCCGGGGCCTGTGGCATAGGCGATAATTGTTCCTGTGGGGGCATTAATGCGGGCCAGCCCCCGGCTTGAAGACCTAAAGCTTCTGGCAAAGGGATTGTCCCGGCAGGCATCCAGGATAACAATATTCAGATCATTGTCAGCATCATTCATCTTGCCCAACACCAGCCCGGCATCCAGGGCTTCAAACTCCACATCAGCCTCGGATTCAATGGTGCTTCCCACAGGAATCAGGTAATTTCTTCCATTCAGCTGCATGCCGTGACCGGCATAAAAGAACAACCCGACCTTCATTCTTTTCAGGGATTTTCCAAAATCGCGCACGGCCAGTTTCATCTCGCGGTTCGTGGCATCTAACTTCAGTGTTACGTCAAAATCGCATCTGCGAAGCACTTTTGCAAAATCGTATGCATCATTAACCGGATTTTTTAAAGGGCTTGATTTGTAGTCGGAATTCCCGATAATCAGGGCAATTCGGCCATTGTCAGCAATCGTGGCAGATAAATTTAAGAACAGCATCCAGGTGATCAGGATCGGTATGAGCATTATTTTTTTCATAGGTCCCTTAATTTATGAAACTTAGTCGATATCTGTCAATTAAAAATGTTTAATATAGGAAACTTGAAAGGTGCCAGGGGCACAATTCAGCTTATTGGGAATTCATACTCATTAGATATGATTTCAAGTCCCTTTCTTAAACAAAAAATATAATCTATACTGACGGATCAACTCAAATTTTCGGGAGATGATTCATGAAGTGTATTGCATGCCGGTCTGATAATCGAAATGGTGTTAAATTCTGTGAAGAGTGCGGCACCCATATTGCCGTTGCCTGTCCCCGTTGTGATGCCAGGATCCCTGTGGGTAAAAAATATTGCGGTGAGTGCGGTGAAAAGCTTCTGGTTGAAGCAAAGGCACAGCCGGAAACTGTTGTGGATTACAATAGGCCGGACTCCTATACACCCAAGTTCATGGCGCAAAAAATACTGACCACCCGGGGCAGCCTGGAGGGTGAACGAAAACTGGTCACAGTGTTCTTTGGCGATGTCACCGGTTTTACCTCTCTTTCAGAAGCGCTGGATCCCGAGGCGGTCCACCAGATCATGGACGGCTGCTTTAAAATATTGATGGAAGAGATCCATAAATTTGAAGGCACCATAAATCAGTTTACCGGGGATGGGGTCATGGCGCTTTTTGGCGCTCCCCTTGCCCATGAAGACCATGCCCAGCGGGCGTGTCATGCCGCCATTGCCATTCAAAAGAGTCTTGTTGAATACAGTTTAAAGGTTCGCACCGAGTTCGGGGTGGACTTTAAAATGCGGATCGGTCTGAATTCGGGGCCGGTGGTGGTCGGCGCCATCGGGGACGATCTTCGGATGGATTACACGGCTGTGGGGGATACGACCAATATGGCCGCCAGAATGGAGAGCCTGGCAGAACCCGGGACCATTCTGATGTCGGAGAGCACCTGCCGCCTGGTTGAAAAATACTTTAACATTGACAGTCTGGGCAAAGCTGATGTGAAGGGGAAAAAACAGCCGCAGAAGATTTACAGGCTGACGGGCGCAAGCAGTGTAAAGAGCCGCCTGGATGCATCCAAAGAGCGCGGTCTTATTGAATATATCGGCCGAAAAGAGGAAATGAAGGAGCTTGCAAATGCCTTTGAAAAAATCACAGCAGGCCGCGGCCAGGTGGTGGGCATTGTCGGGGAGGCGGGAATTGGAAAATCACGCTTTGTTCTGGAAATGCATAAAAGGGCCCAAAAAACGGTCCGGGTGATCGAAAGCCGGTGTCTACAGTATAGCAGCAGCATTCCTTTTTCGCCGCTTCTGGAAAGTTTCAGATTCCATTTTGATATCGCCGAGGGGGAATCCGGGGAACAGATCAGCAAAAAATTGATTGCCGGGCTTCAGAACCTTGACCGGGATCTGCTTGATTTTCTACCGGCTTTCAGGCATTTTTTGTCACTGCCGGCCGAGGACGGGCAATGGGAGAGCCTTGGCCCCAAAGAGAAACGGACAAAGATATTTGAGGCTATTCGAAATCTGTTTGTCCGGTTAAGCAGCAAAGCGCCGCTGGTCCTGGTGGTGGACGATCTTCAGTGGGTGGATAAGACCTCCCAGGAATTTCTCGGCTATTTTATCGAATGGATCGCCAATACGAAGATCCTGCTGTTGCTGCTCTATCGTCCGGAATACAATCATTCATGGGCAAGCAAGTCTTTTTACAAACAGATCGGAATCCAGCCGCTGTCCAGGGACGAGAGCCGGACATTTATCAAGTCCGTCTTAAACAAAGGGGACGTCTCCGCACAGACTGAAAGCCTTATTCTGGAACGAACATCGGGAAATCCTCTGTTTATGGAGGAGCTTGCCTATACCTTGATTGAAGATGGGACCATTGCCAAAGAGAATGGCATTTACGAGTTGACCAGGGGTGTCTCTTCGGACCATGTTCCCGATTCCATCCAGGGAATTATTGCCGGCCGCATGGACCGTCTTGAGGATAATATCAAGACAACCATGCAGACGGCTGCCGTGATCGGCCGGAATTTTGCCTTCAGGATTTTAAAGACCCTTCCCGGGTTGAGTGATGGTGTAAAAGAGTATCTGCTGCGGCTCCAGAGCCTGGAACTTATCTATGAGAAAAGGGTTTTCCCGGAGCTGGAGTACATCTTCAGGAATGTTATTACCCAGGAGGTGGCTTATAACAGTCTTCTTTTTAACCGGCGAAAGGAGATCCATGGCTGTATCGGTGACGTGATGGAAGAGATGTACGCTTCGCGTCTGGAAGAATTTTACGAGGTGATTGCCCACCATTTTTCAAAAAGTGAACATCATGAAAGCGCTTTTAAATTCCTGAAATTGTCGGGGGACAAGGCCGTCCAGAACTATTCCGCCTGGGAAGCGCTTGAATTTTATAAAAGGGCCTTTGGGATCCTTGAACAGCACCTTAACGCCCCCGGGAAAAAGAAGATGGAGATTCTCCATGACATGGTCAGCCCGATCATTCTTCTCAATTTTCCCGAAGAGAGCCTGGGTATTCTTGAACAGGGTGTCAAGACCGCCAAAAGTCTAAATGATCAGAAGAGCCTGATCCGGTTTTACAGCAACATGGGCTTTTTCCATTCCACGAAAGGGCGGCATCAGGAGGGATGCCGGTATTCCGGCAAAGCCTTTAATGAGGCCGTTGCCATGAACGATCTTACCGCCATGGCCCAGGCAGCACCGGATCTTTGCCTGGCCAATTTTGCCATTGGGCAGTACTATAAGGTCATTGAGGTGGCATCTGAAATGATTCATGCCATTCGAAAAGAGGAAAAGGAAAAGGATCAATTCGGTGGACCTGCCATTGTTTATCCGGCGCTTTTCTCTTTTTCCGGGCTCAGCCTGGCGCACCTGGGGCAGTTTGATAAAGGAATGTCCAATTGTGTCTATGGTCTGGAAGACGCCCTGGAGTCAGACAGCCTTTTTACGCACAGTGTCTGCCTTTATTATGCCGGTCTGACCCTTTTGCTCCAGGGGGACTGGCATGAGTCAATCTCCTATTTTGAACGATGCCTTAAAGGACTTGAACAGGTTGAGTTTGACCAGATCAAGGCCGTGGCCCAGGGAGGGCTGGGACTGGCCCGGGCATTTACCGGGGATCCGGTTTCCGGGGCGGCTCTGGCTTTAGAAGGTTTAGAATTGCTCAAACAGACCGGTGTTCAGTGGCAGATATCCGCGCTTCAGAGTTATCTGGGCATCTGTTATTTTGAATCCGGCAGGTTTAAACAGGCCCTGACATATATGAATCAATCGCTTGCCTGTGCCACAAAAAACAGTGAACTGTTTTACAAGGGCGCTGCACTGATCTGGAAGGGCAGGATACTGGGACAGCTATCCAAAGACCCATCAAAAGAGGGGGAACAGCAGATTAAAGAGGGTATCAACATCTTGACCTCGCTGGATGCCAAACCTGTGATTGCGCAAGCAAGACTCTTTTTAGGTCAGTGGTACCACCAACAGGATCAGCCCCAAAAGGCAGCACCGCATTTGAAAGCTGCTGAAACATCGTTTAATATCATGGGCATGGAATACTGGCTCGATGCGACGCGGAAGATCACAAAGTGATGCGTCAACACTTGATCATGAAATGCTGCGTCACACAGGTTCTGGTCTGCTCTGTTTTACATCATTATAGGGTGCAAAAAAAATCTGCTGTTGGCGTTGGTGTTCATGCAGGGAGAAATGATGAAGCATAAAGTCAGTGAGTGTATATGCCCATTGTGTTCCGGCAAAGGGGCACAATTTTATTTTGAAGACAAGAATCGAACCTATCTGCGCTGTGTGAACTGTAGTTTAATCTTTGTGCCCCCATACCAGTGGTTAAGTCTTGTTGACGAGAAGGCGGTCTATGATCTGCATGAAAATGATGTTAAAGACCCGGGGTATCGAAAATTTCTGTCCCGGTTGTCCGTGCCCCTGTTAAAGGTTGTGGGAAACAAACAAGAGGGGTTGGATTTCGGCTGCGGCCCCGGTCCGGCACTGTCGGTCATGATGGAAGAATCCGGTCACACAATGGCGCTTTATGACCCTTTCTATCACAATGATACGTCCGTGTTTAATAAAACCTATGATTTTATAACAGCCACCGAAGTAGTAGAGCATTTGCGACATCCCCAAAAAGAATTTACAACCCTGTTCTCGATGCTGAAACAGGGGGGCATGGCTGGGGATCATGACAAAGATGGTGACAGATCTTCCAGCCTTTGCCACATGGCACTATATCCGTGATGACACCCATATCGGCTTTTACAGCCGCGATACCTTCAAATTTATAGCACATCAATACAATGCCGCCGTGATTTTTGAAAACAAGGATGTGATACTGTTTCAAAAAAAATGAACCAAATGTTCTAACCCGGAAATTTCATGAGAGAAATAGTAATTTTATCAAATTATCAAATGAAGGGAGTGGGTTATACTACTATTATCGCTGACATCCGCGGAAACAAAATCATTTCGTGAAATATTCGACTAATCCGGATATCGGACTATGACGCTGTTTTCAAAATATCGGCGGCACTTTGGGACACGTAGGTGAAGTGAAGGGCGGTCTCATACGCTTCGCCACGCTTTGTCGATGACACGACTTTGGCATAGATTTCGGAAGGATCGTTACCTTTATCGCCATCCGGCTGCCCTGACCCGGCATCCGGGAAAATAAGCTTGATATTCTGAAATTCACTGATTGCTTCGTCCATTATGATCCTGGCACTGTTTTCGCCAAGATGGGTAATCCATGTCGGGATGCCGCTTTCGGCCACCATTTTGGCATCCAGCATAAACAGGCTGACCTGCATCCTGGCCGTAAGTTTAATCAATGGTTCTTTTTTTTGATGCAGGAAAATATTGTAGGGCTCTTTGATCCCTGTGACATCATAGAGGGTCGCTTTTTGGGGCGCCCCTTTCATTTTTACATCCATAGTTTTATTAATTTGCAGGATGTCTGAAAGTTTTTCATATGTGGACCGGGTGATCAGCACCTGGCCGCCCACAGTATAGGATTCTGCCCGGCCGGTATAATTGACTTCAGATCCCACCACGCCGTACTTTGTCCGTTTTTCAGAGCCGATATTTCCCAGGACCACTTCACCGGAGTTGACGGCAATGCCCATATTCAATTCGGGCAGTCCGTCTTTTCTGTTTTCTGCATTGATCTGGGCCATGGCGGCCTGCATGGAAAGCGCGCAGGCAACTGCTTTTTCGCTGTGGCTGTTGTCCGGTTCCGGTGCCCCAAAGAATGCAAGAATGCCGTCCCCGATAAACTCATCGATGATTCCCTTGTGATCCAGGATGATGGTTACCATTTTTTCAAAGTACCGGTTTAAAATACGTACCACCTCTTCAGGGGTCCTGCTGGCGCAAAGGGCTGTAAATCCCCTTAAATCGGACATGAGCAGGGATATCTCACGAAGCTCTCCCCCAAGTTTGAGCTGCTCGGGGTTTACAAGCAGGTGGTTGACCACTTTTTCCGGAACATACCTGGCAAATACATTTCGGATATAGGTCCTGTCTTTTGAGGTCACAATTTCGATGCTGACAATCAGTCCCACTGTGATGAACAGACAGCAGTTGATGATGGTGACAACGGGCAGCAGCGAAAAATTAATATATTGAAACCAGGCAAGACAAACGATACCTGCAATCGATGCGATCCCGGAAATGTAAAGGAGAGCAGAAGATCGCGGCAGGGCGGACAGACCTATAAAAGCTGCGATGGCGGTAATCAGGGCAAGTACTTTTCCAAAAGGCCATTTTGTGTAAAATTGATTGGTCAGCATGGCATTGAGCATGGCGGTATGCAGGACAATAAGCGGGACGTCACTTTGAAGCGGTGTGTTTCCCAGATCTGAAATCCCCATGGAAATATCGCCGATAAAAACAAAATTGCCTTCAAAAATTTCCAGAAGATTCCCTGACAGGCTCTCATTTACCATGGTTTCCATTAACAGATGGGCCGGCATCTCCTCAAACCCGTTCTCCCAGGTTTGGGGAAACGGAATAAAGGTGCGGCCCCGCTGGTCTATGGGGATTATGAGATCCTCATCCAGGAAACTGCCTTTTATCGCCGGTATCCGGATATGCTGCCCCCAGTGAATGATCGTTTTTTCAAAGGGAACACCGGCATAATCAAGGAACATCGCCAGGGCGAGACAGGGGAAAAATTGTTTATCAACCTTGATTATCATGGGCATATGGCGGGAAACGCCGTCCGTATCGGTATGGGAACTGATATGGCCGGAGTTGACTGCGGCGCTTGCAAACGGATGGTGCTGCATCAGGCCCCAACTACCATAATAGGGCCCATCCAAGGGCTTGTGAAGAGGGTCTGCAATCCCCTTTTGTTCAGGTTGCGCAAGCGAGGCTTTAAACGTTTCATAGGCAGCGCCGTTGCCCCAGGCAAAAGGTTTGGCAGTGTCTTCAAGTTTCAGGCCGATGGGCAGGTATACACGACCCAGGCTCTCAAGGGATTGGGTAAAAGCATTATCTGACGCCAAATTTGTAGGGCGTGAGAAAATAATATCATAGGCAGCGGCCTGGATATCAAACGATTCCAGGGCGTTGTTCAGTGATGCCAGAAATGAACGATCCAGATAATTATTACCAACATATGCATAGGTCTCATCGGTGATGGTAATATATTTGATCTGCGGGAAATCCGACATCCCGGGACCATACCCCTTCTTGACCGCCATCCTGTGGAACTGATCAAGAATTTTATAGTCAAATTCGTAAAATACCGTTCCAAAGGCGACAAGAAAAAGGATTGCAACAGCCAGAAGAGCTGCGTAGGCGACACCGATGAGTTTTAGAAGCTTTTTATTTTTTAATCTGAAACTCATATTTTTTTACGATAAGATTATTTCCGGAATAGATTCTAAGTTTTTTGACAAGAGTTTTCTGGGGTGTTGTTTTATTGGTGCTTCGAACGTTTCCGGCAATGGCAAAGGGAAGCTGGCTTTTTTTTGTCAGGGCGATCCGGCTTTGATCCTTTAATTTTTTTTCAATGCCGGCCCACTCTTCGTACGATGTTGCAGCGCTGATGCGGCCGGGGATTGTATCAACAGCCGTTGAGCTGACAATGATGGTAAAGGTTTCTATAGAGCTTTGGCCGTCTATCTCATAGTATTCACCAACAGAAGGCAGTAGCAGCGTGGATGGCTGGTCTTTTTGTTCAACTTGAGTTAAAAGTGTCACCTGCTTTTTATCTGAATAGATGACATAGATAAACCCCGGCTTTTCAGGGTGTACATAGATGCGGAGCATATCTCCGGTCTTCAGCCGGTCTTTGGCCCGTGCCATTTTTACAGCATTATTTGAATTTACCTGAATACCGATTTTTGCCCGGATCATGTTTTCCTGTGACAGGGCGGTGTGGGAATTAATAAAAAAACACATCAAAAGAATCAATAAGCATAATTTGAATTGTTTCATGATAATTTTCCTATTGGGATGGTTGTTTTATTCTGGGCGCTACCCCGGCTTTTTTATGCATTATATTCTCTTTCCTTCAGGGTAGATAGGGTTTGTTTGTTTGTCAAGAAAAGGTTTTCACCCCTGACCACCATCAAGGTATCACCTGCTTCGTTGCAGGTCGTTTGCGGTAGCGGACTACAGCTGCACGCCCTGCGTCTTGCATCTGACACCTTGCTGGTGGCCAGAGAAGAAAGCAAAAAGCCCCAATTTAGTGGGCTGGCCAAAATTAGATGGTGGATTTGGGTTCACGCTTGACAGTACATGGATAATTCAATATCTTTTTAACAGTTGTAATTCTCATTTTTTCCGCTTCAAACCATTATTTATTCAAATTTTCAGCAGGACAGCGAAATCATGATGCATGGACCCCAAAAGGATAAACGCCATTTTTTATTTCGTATCTTTGCTGTTACGGCCTGTCTGATTTTTTTTGTCTCATGCGTTGAAAAAAAGATGACCTTAAAAGAGGCCAAAAAGGTGTCGGTTTCACTGCGTCAAAGTTCCTTTGTACCCCCGCCACGATCGATCAATGATGTTTTGCAGGTATTGAACCAACCGGGAAGTTTTAATAAGAAAGTTACAGAGTCGATCAAGAAAAAAGCAGATGCCCAGCCGCCGGTGACTGACAATCCGAATATCCTTTCCGGGTTCTACCGGGAACGGTCCCGGTATGCCAAGGACCTTGGGCGGGCCCGGCAGGAACTTGCCGATATCAGGATGGCCCTGTCATATGCCAGACAATCCGACAGGATGTCACCCAAATCCATGGGGCGCCTGCTCAGGTCTCTAGGCTCAGCCGAGACCCGACTTGGGAATTTTAAAAAAGGAAATGAGTATTTTGAAGAGGCGATAGAAGTTTTTCCCGCAGCAGCCAGCTATTATCTTTATGCGGAATCGTTGTTCAAGATCGGGGATTACACAGCCGGATCATCGGTGGTTAGGGAAGGACTCGCCTTTTGTACCCGTCTTCAAAAAAAACAGGGTGGCCGTCAGAGATTAAGAACCCAGGCCGATATCGAGCGGATGAATGCCGTGTATTATACCTCCCTTGGAAAGGATAAAAAAGCAGAACGCCACTGGCGGAGCTATCAGGGAATTTTGGAAGGCATGAAATCCCGGCGCCCCGCTATCTACCTGATGAGCCATTATTATTTGGCAAAGAATTTGAAATCCCAGGGCCGGTTCATTGAAGCGGAAATCCAGATACGAAAGGGGATAAAAGGGGCCGTGGCCCATACCGGTAAGAATTCAGGTCTGACAGCATCCATGGCCCGTTTTTTCGGGGAAATTCTATTAAAGCAGGGGCGCATTGACGATGCGCAAAAGATGATTCTGGCCGCCATCGAATGTTACGAAAGCGTCGGTGTGTTAGACAGTTCAATGGCTTCGGGAAAAGTGAGAACCCTGCTGGGCGAAGCAAAGTTTGCCAGCGGGGATTTTGAAGACGCCACAACACAATTTTTAAAGGTCAAAAAAAGCATGACCGTCAACTCATATTCCTACAATACCAAGATTTCACAGAATCATAATATCATACTTAATTTTCTGCTCACAGGGCATACAAAGCAGGCTGGCGACGCCATTGGTTTCTTTTTCAATGAAGTCATGCCCCATATGGAAAACAGAGACCGCAGGATGGCCGAAGTGGTGGCGCTGCGGGGATTGCTAAACCTCAAAAATGGGAATGAGAAAATGGCGGTGGCCGATTTTTCGCAGGCCATGCCGTTCTTGTTTAAAGCCAAGGAGGATGAAGGCGATTTTCTTAAAACATTTCGCCAGAAACTGATTGTTGAATCTTATATGGACCTGCTGTTTGATATCAAAACTGCGGGCAGGGAAAGCCAGTACAATATTGATGCCTCATCTCTGATATTTCGTCTGTGTGAACAGCTGAACACAAGCGTTGTTAAAGGTGCGCTCGGGGCCAGCGGGGCAAGGGCAGCGGCAACCGATCCGGCGCTTTCACAACTTGTCAGAAGGGAACAGGATGCCTCAAAGCAGATCAGTGCCATGAAGCAATCTTTGATGAATTTGATTTCAGCTGAATCTGGACAGGTGGATGAAAGCGTGATGGAACGTTTACGATCCGATCTTCGCGCCCTGACAAAGGCCCGGGAGACGTTGCTGGAAGAGATCCAGTCACGGTTCCCCAGGTATGCTGAATTTATTAATCCACAGCCAAAAGGGTTTGAGCAGATCCGTGACGCCCTGAAACCGGAAGAAACCATCGTGGTCATGGTTCCGGTGACTGATAAAATTTACCTGTGGGGGATTCCAAAGACCGGCCCGGTACAATTCAATGCAGCTTTGATCACCGAGAAGCAGTTGAGAAAAAAAATTAAGAAACTCAGAGAATCTCTGGCGCCAAGTCCTGAGGTATTTGATGATATCCCTGAATTTAACCTGACACTTGCCAGTGATTTTTATGATAGATTATTCAAACCCATAGAAATTGCCTGGAAAAATTCAAAAGACCTGCTGGTGGTCTCCCCCGGTCCGTTGGGACAGATTCCCTTTGGGATCCTGCCGGTGGCCCGTACCATAGATGCCGGAAATGAAAAAACACTGTTATACGACAATTACAGACAGGTTCCCTGGTTAATCCGGCAGTTATCCATCACACGGCTTCCGTCGGTATCGTCCCTGATGACGCTCAGAGCGCTGCCGCCGGGCAATCCACTCAGGCAGCCCTTTATCGGGTTCGGGGATCCTGTCTTTAATATTGCTCAATTGACAGTATCCGACGAGCCCAAAAGGGGTATGGGCGGTCAAAGGGGAGTGCTGCGCACACGCGGCATTCGCAAAGTTGAAAAAGCCGATTTTAAGATGACGACCAAAAATGTCATGGCCCTGGGCAACCTGATCCGCCTGCCGGATACGTCTGAAGAAATTTTAAGCATTGCCGGGGTAATGCAGGCCGATGAAACCACCAGTGTTTTTTTGAGAAAGCGGGCCTCAGAGGCCAATGTTAAAAATGCGAATCTGTCTGATGCCAGGATTCTGGCATTTGCCTCCCACGGTCTGATACCGGGTGATCTTGACGGATTGGAACAGCCGGCCATAGCCCTTAGCGCACCGGAGGTGGTGGACGATTTTACAGAAGACGGACTGCTCAAAATGGGGGAGATATTGAGGTTGAACCTGGATGCGGACTGGGTGATTTTATCGGCCTGCAATACCGGTGCGGCGGACGGTGCCGGTGCTGAAGCGGTGTCAGGACTTGGCAGGTCCTTTTTTTATGCCGGTACCAGGGCGCTTCTGGTGACCATGTGGTCGGTGGAGAGCTCCTCTGCTAAAAAACTGACATCCGGGCTTTTTTTGTTCCAGAAGCAGGACCCCAATCTCACACGGGCACGGGCCCTTCAGACATCAATTTTGAATTTAATCGATAATGAGCATATCGATTATGAAGGCAGTGCCATTGCCAGCTATGCCCATCCTTTTTTCTGGGCACCGTTTATCATTGTGGGCGATGGCGGGTAGAAACCGGTGTGTCTTTTTTTACCCCATCGCCTACACTGTTAAACTATATCATTCATTCAGATAACAGGCCCGTCCCTTTGTGTTGAAAAAGAATTTAAGTCCTGTTTGTACGGTTTTGGAAAAGATTTTCGGGGAGAGATATGATCCTGCCACCCGTTTGTTGATCTCCCCTAATGTGGGATAGGGCTGGATTGCCGAGGCCACAGTGGATAGTTTTATTTTTCCGTTTAATATGGCCACCCACTGGCTGATTAAATCACCAGCCCCGGGTCCTAAAATCTGGACCCCGATCGGGGTTTCCTTTTTATCCAGCAACAGTTTTATTTTTCCAATGCCCTGAACCTGTGCAAGGGCGCGGTCATTGTCGGTAAAGGACTCGGTGATGACGGTATAGGGAATTTCTGCTTTTTGGGCTGCAGCCTCATTCATGCCGATGCTGGCCAATTCCGGGTCTGTATAGGTACACCAGGGAAGCCAGGTGTAATCAACTTTGCGGGGTAGCCTGAACACGGCATTGGAAATCACGATCCCGCCCTCATAACCGGCGGCATGGGTGAACTGGGGGCCGCCGCTTACATCACCGGCAGCATAAATGTGGGAAAGGCTGGTTCTAAGGCGCCTGTCAACCGAAATGCCATTCCGGTTATAGGTAACACCGATATCTTCCAGGCCCATGCCCGTCACATTGGGCACCCGGCCCATGGCCACAAGGATCGCATCTGCCTGGAGCTCTTTGGGGCTGCCGTCTGCCGGAATAATGCTGATCGCTCGTTTACCTGACTGCTCCCGGACCCGGGTGATGGGAGCGCTGAGGAAAAATTTGATCCCCTCTTTTTCAAGGACATCCATGACGGCATCCGCCATGTCTTTGTCCTCTTTTCCCAGGATCTGCGGGGCCATGTCCACCACGGTAATCCGGGCGCCCAGCCGGTTAAATGCCTGGGCCATCTCAATGCCGATGGGGCCGGCTCCCAGAATAATCATGGAGCCGGGCAGGCGGTCCAGGGTGAAAATCTGTCTGTTGGTCAGGTGGGCCGTGGTGTCAAGCCCGTCAATGGGGGGAACCGCCGGGGAGGACCCTGTGGCAATCACCCATTTGTCGGCACCGATGATCTGATCATCAACACGCACATGAAAGGGGTCTGTGAATCGGGCCTGGCCGAATATCACTTTGGCGCCCAGGCCGCAGAACCGCTCTTCGGAATCATGCACCTGTATGGTGTTGATCACGGAACTAATGTGGGCTGCCACCTGTCTGAAATCAACGGGCGGCACATCCATCTGTGGAAGTCCGTATGCCTGGGATTGTTTCGCCTGGTGGTATACATGGGCGGTGTGGATAAGGGTTTTGCTGGGAACGCAGCCAGAGTGAAGGCAGTCGCCTCCCAGTTTTTTTTCTTTTTCAATCAAAATCACTTTGGCCCCAAGCTGCGCTGCCCCCGATGCAATTGTCAGGCCGGCGGCTCCGCCTCCGATGATACCGATATCATATTCGTTTTTTGTCATGGGTTCTCCTTTATGGCGAAATGTTTCCGCTGTTTTGATGCCCTGGTTTTTGTCGTGCAGAAACCTCAATTTTTACAGGGGGATAGGCATGGTAAGCTAAGTAGACAAAAGACAACGGGGCCACCAGAAAATAGATGGCAGGCAGTGTCCGGGCAGCGTCAGGTAAAAGCATTCCTGCAATGGCGGCCAGTGCCAGGAATAACTGGGACAGATAGCTTTTGATATAGATATACTCATGCCCAATGGTAGATTTGGCAATATCAAAGAAGCGTTTGTTAAATGCCAGCCGGAAAAATGAGGTGCAAAAGGTGATCACTGCCAGGAAAATAAAGACTAAAAGCGGTTCTGAAAGGTCGTGTATCATCCCTCTTAAACCCCAGGAAGCGGCATAGAGTACCACCGCCCACTGGTACATGATATTGCCCGGGATCCTGTCGATACTGTTTTTGATGATCCAGAAAAAAATCCCGAAAAATCCGGCCAGGAAAATGACCAGTATCCCGAATTTGGCAAAGCTCTGTCTGACAATCAAAAAAAGGGAGATCATCCAGAAATAGCTTTCAAGATAGAGAAAAATTCCGTCCACGGCAAAAATGGGTTTTGAATTCATGGTATCCCGGAATCTTGATACAGCATTCACCGTAAGGGGGGGCGACGCCAGTACGGCCGGATTAAGGCTGTAGGATCTGCCCTGGAATATGAAAAAAAGGCCGCTGATAAGAACAATGGCAGTGGAGGCCAGAAAAACCGAAGCGTACCCGGACAGGTCAAGCAGCACCCCGCCGGCGAAAATCCCGGTCTTCAATACCAGGAACACGACAATCTGGAAATTTCCGAATTTTTTTCCCGAATTTTCAGGGGTTACGGTGTCCAGGAACAAAAGACGCTGAATCATCCAGAAACTGCAGTTGAAAAATCCGTTAATGCCGCCGGCCAGAAGGATGAACATATTGCTGTTATCCAGAAAAAACAGACTGACAAGCAGCCATTCACACAAAAGCGATAAAATCATGAGGCGATTCAGCGGCATCTGTTTGGAGAGCCTGTCCCATCCGTAAAGGCATAGGACAAAGCCAAGCCCGGTGGCGGCTATAAAGGCACAGATCTGTGCCAGGGAACCGGAGGTTTTGAAAAGATAAACCGGGATGTAAAATGGGAAAAGTCCGATCAGGCATGACTGTACCCCGATAAATGCATATAGGCTGCGTCCCTGCATGCCCATGCTAAAAAATATCCTTTTGCGCGATGGCGAGCTGGTTCAATCCTTCATAAAAGTGCTCCAGGTCCTGTTTTTCTCCGAACCGGGGGAAATCATGCATCTTCAGGTAGGGTCGTGAATTAACTTCAAGAAAGATAACCCGCTGCTCAGTATAGGGTGTTTCAATTCCTTTTTCAAAAATGGCATCCACACCCAGGATATTGGCGTTAAAAAGCGGCAGGATTTTTTCAAAGAGCGCTTTGTTCTTTTTATGTACCGTTGACCTGTCAAGGGTCTCCACCACGCCGCCCGGTGCCAGCGAAATCCGGTTGTAAAGGGTTATCTGTTCTTCTTTGGCGGGAATTGATGCAAAATCAAGGCCCTGTTTTTTTAGAAACCGTGATGTTCCGCCATTTTTGGGGATGGGGTGGATCACCGGGCCAAGCTTCATTATCTCCCGTATCCGGTTCTCTTTGTCAATCAGTTCGCCAATGGATGATTTGCCGTCTCCCACAACAAAGGGCGGGTATCTTCTAATGACCGACATAATCCCCTCACGGACCATCACAATCCGGTAGTTTTTTCCTTTAAGATAGGTTTCAATCACGGAGCTTGGCCACCATATTTTCACAAGTATAATGGCCTTTAAAAGCCCGTAATAGGATGTGATGGGGAAGTGGCTTCCCCGTGAAAATCCGCTGACATTGGGTTTGACCACCACGGGGAACCCATGTTTTTTAACAAAGGAAAACGGGGTAAAAGGACCGTAAAAGATGGCGCCTTTGGCATGGGGTATGTCGTTTTTGGCAAACATATCTCTTGCCTGCTCTTTGGAGCGGCAGCTTTTGCGTGTCACAAGGGAGTTGTAATTACTGCAGCCGCCGAGAAAATTTTTATCAATCCAGGAATAGATCCGTTGTTTCAGCCATCTCATGGTGTGTCACCTCACATCTTTTTTAGTTTCGTAAAAAAGACCTGCCGGCCGGAATGGTTTCCGGAAACCTGCTTTGCCAGCCTGGCGGCAAGTGTCATTGTCGTGCGGATTATTGTGTGCTTTTCAAACCAGTGCACATTGTCGGCAAGCAGAACCAGCGGCATAGGAAGAAAAAGATTAATTTCAACAATCTTGAATGCCGAGCCGGTCAGGGCCTGCAGGTTGTCTGCCTTCACGCCCACCCGGGCCATCTGAAAATCGCCGATCTCTTTAACATTTTTCCAGATTAAATCCAGTTGCCTGTCACTGAGCTTAGGCGTTAGTTCTTTGTACCGGGTACACGGGTTGTGAATTGAGTTGATTGGATGATACCTGTCACAGGCGTTGGCCACCTGGGTGACAGATAAAAATGCCGCATCATCAGGGTTGCCGGGCCGGCGAAGGTAGTAAATCTCGAACTCTTCTTTCCCCGGGGCAGCTTCCTGGACAATATAGGGTATTTTCCTTTTAACCGCCGTGGTCTGAAATTTTTTATAGGCGTTTTCACCGGCAACCCGGAGAATCCCATCGGCGTTCTGGCCCCATTCCGGTTTGAGGAATACAGGGAAATGTTCCGGTAATGTGTCGGACCGGTAGTAGAACTGTTTGAGCCTGAAGGGTTCCGGAATCTGAATATCCATATCCAGCTTGGATATAATTCCTTTCTCAGGGTTAAACTGTTGGCTGTTGATGGCAAAATAATTCCAGGGGTTGACCCAGTGCCTCAGACAGGCCCACAGATACCAGAAAACCAGAGAGAGCCGCAGAAAGGTCTTGGGCCGTTCAGCTGATCTAACTGAAAGTTTCTCCCTTTGCTGCATCCTGGGAGGATATGTGTATGCTAAGCGTTTCCTCAATGGCTGTTACTCCGTGAATATGGTTGTTAAAAGTGTTTTTTTTACCAATGGCTGAAATAAATTCCCCGGGAGACAAAATCCGGGAAGATGTCATTTTAAGCCCTCTCTGCTGTTGTTCATAACGGTCCTCCTGAAGCCTGCCATGAAGTGTCATCATGAAGGCATAGCGTGGGTGGCCGTGGATGGATGAAACGGCATTTTTCTGCCATCGCCCGGCCATGGCTTCAAACCCGTTGGGGTGTCTTGCCAGTATGGTTCTTGAATAGGTGTTGTTCAACACTGGAAAATCATCTATGGGCAGGGTATGGGCCTTAAAAAAGGATACCACAGCCTCGGCAATATGATCCGGATTGGGATTTTCAAAAAGCTTGTCAAGCAGCTCCTTGAACCGCCATTGATTTGGATGGTTTAAGAATGTTTTGGGAAATCGGGTTGTATTATCCATGAAATTCTCCTTCCAGGGATTTACCTGTTTCAACCAGGGTTGAAAGATAGGTGTCGATATCTTTTCGTTCAAGATGGTGACCGGCTAAGAGCAGGCGCAAAAAGAGCCTGTCATTATCCCAGGCGTACCCCACAAGGCTTTTGCCTTCATGATAGAGCGTGTCCCGGATGGCAAGATTTAATTGGTTAACTATCTTTTTGGGAGCCTTGAAACGAAAGCAGATATTAAAGGATGGTCTTGGGAATGCCATTTCCAGGGAATCGGAAGCCTGTACCAGATCTTCGGCATATTGACAGAGTTCCAGCGCCGATTCCACCTGTCTGCCAAACTCTTTTTTCCCAAAATATTTCCAGTCGAGAAACCATTTCAGAGAGTCCACCCGTCTGCCGCACTGCAGCGATACAGAACCTAAGTCCCGGACCTCGCTCATGTCCGTTTTGTTATCGCCGTGAAAAATATAGGTTTCATCTTCGCTGGTCAGGGTTTTGCCCAGGATTCGGGGCCGGTTATTGATCATAAAAATATTACTGATCAGGGATGTCCCAAGCATTTTATGGAAATCCCAGGTCAAGGAATCAACCTTTTCAATACCTTTTACAAACATCTGTCGTAACGTATCGCTGACCAGGACCGCCCCTCCCCAGGCAGCGTCTATGTGCAGCCAGAATCCGTATTTGTCGCGCAGGTGCAGCAGACCCTCAATAGAATCATAGGCCCCGCGAACTGTTGTGCCGGCCGTTCCGGCCACAAAAAAAGGCAGGGTTTTATTATCCGCAGCCTTCTCAAGACGCCTGGCCAGGATGTCCAAGTCCATCTCCCCGGTTGCTGTAACGGGAATTTTAACAAGATTGGATGTGCCGATCCCCAGCACATTGGCAGCCTTGTCCATGGAGTAGTGGGCATCGGCACTGACAATGGCACTAAGTTGAGACTGGCCGGAGAGCCCCTGGTCCCTTACTGCGGGAAGATGCTCGTTCCTGGCTGCCATCATAGCCAGAAGATTGGCATTGCTTGATCCTGTGGTCATCTGGCCTTCACCGTTTTTAAATCCCACAAGTTCCAGCATCTGATGAATCATGTATTTTTCCATGAGGGTGGACACAGGGGCCGATTCATAGGTGCACGAAGAGGTGTTGGATATGGCGGCCACCATTTCTCCCAGTATTGAGGGAAGGTTGGCACCCACCCACATCCGGTTGACAAACCCTTTGTGGTTAGTCTTCACGGAAAAGGCAAGATATTGTTCTATCCAGGTGAAAATCTGTGACCAGTCTGCCCCGTTTTTGTGGGCATCCAGGTTGAGAATCTGTTCCAGTGCCGCAGGATCTTTATAGTCAATAAAGCGGTCCGTGGTCTGACCTGAGTGAAATGATTTGATTAAATGATTTATCCTGTCGAAAACCTGTTCATCTTCCATAATCCCTCCGGGCGGTGTTCGCAATTTGGGTGTGGATACTGCTGCGTCTCTGTTTTTTTAGTCTTGGCGATATTAAAAACCTTACATTCTTTTTTTATGTCTGATAAAAACGACGATCCGGATAAAAGTTCAGGTCGCAAAAAAGGATATCCAAAGGGGCGATGTTGAATGGTATGAAACTTTGTTCTGTGAGAAAACGTTCCTTAGAAGGCACTGGGACCTGAACGCATTATCGCATAAGATGCCACTGCTTGCAATTCAATTGCCGACATACGCTTTTAACCTTAATCTTTTCCGGAACGGTGCCCAGACCATACAGGAGGCAGGGGGGATTGATCCTGCATTTTTTGTCAGCACATACCTGGACAAAGAGCGTGAAATGGCGGTGGTGGAAATCAAAGATAATGGCCCCGGTATGGATGCCGCAACGCTTAAGCGTATATTTGAACCATTTTTTACAACGAAACCTGTGGGGGTCGGGACAGGTCTGGGGCTCTCTGTCTCCTATTTCATTATTACGGAGAATCATCATGGGGAATTGGTGGTCCAGTCTGAGCCCGGGAAAGGCGCCAGATTTATCATCCGCCTGCCTTTGCCGGATCAGGAAGACCCCACCAGCTAACAGCTAATACCTAATACCTAATAGCTGATACCTAATACCTTTTACCCAAAACTATCTGTCCGGTTGTTTCAGCAGCCATGTCAGTGCAACGGCAATGGCTGTCATCAGGGTGCAAAGCCAGAATGCCGTACTGAAAGACCCTGTTTTATCGGCCAGGATTCCTGCCACAGCAGGCCCCGCTATCTGGCCGGCCCCAAAAAACAGGGTAATAAAGCCAAATGCTTTGACAGCCTTTTGGGGTCCCATGTAATCGCCGACCGCCGCCGCCATGATGGTGGGGATACTCCAGACAGCCAGCCCGAAAATTGCGATGGATAGATACAAAAATGGGTTCGGCAGGCTGGCACCGGCCAGTCCATAAGCGATGGTGAACAGAGAAAAAACCGTGATCATTCCGGTTTTGCGGCCCATCCGGTCGGACAGCCATCCGAACAAAGGACCTGAGAAGATAGACAGGCCGCCGACAATGGCCCAGAAGGTGCCTGCCATGCTTTCACCGAATCCTCTTTCATTGACCATGGCCGTTACGATGAACGTGGCATAAACCACATAGGTGGCGCCAAACAGAAAATAGATTCCCCCCAAGTGGAGCATGGTCTGTTTTTTGTTCTCTTTTTTTGTTGCAGGGACCTGTTCCGTCGTTGTTTTTAAAGACTGGTGAGAACTTCCCATGGGTGCAAGCCCTTTCTGAGCCGGATTGTTTCTAAGAAGAACTGCGGCGATAACGGCGGTGAGAATAGATAAAATTCCCATGGTCACCCACCCTGTGCGCCACCCCTGTGCGCCCAGATTTGTGTTAACCAGGGGGACGAAAAATCCGGCAAAGACAATGGCAATACCGTTGCCCGATATCATGGTACCGGCAGCCCGTCCCCGCCTGCTTTTGTCAAACCAGTGGGAGACAAGGCCCATCATGGGGATATTGGCGAGTCCTGATCCGATGCCGGTGGCGATATAGAGTGCCGCAATCTGAACAAATCCCATGGCCTTACCTATGAATATCATGGAAGCGCCCACCAGGGCCAGACCGAGTGCAATGGTACTGCGGGCACCAATGGCCCGGGCAACGATCCCGGCCAGGACCACGGAAACCATATATCCTACAAAATTTCCCGTACTGATCAGGCCCATCTGTGAATAGGTCAGCTCAAGGGCCTTTCCCATGGACGGCAGCAGCATACCAAGCGCAAATCGTCCCAACCCTAAGCATGAGAAAAGAACCGCAGTGCCGGTAAAGGTTATCACCCATCCGTAGTGCAATGATTTTTTATCTGTTCTATTTTTTCCTGGTATATTTTTTTCCGGCATCTCTTCGCTTTTATCGATCAGGTTTACTCCGGGACAAACCACTTCTCTTTTCGGTAGGCCTGATCCTGGGTTTTGGCAATCAACTCGCCGGTTTTTTTATTGTAAATTTTTATATCGTACAGGGCGGTGCGCCTGCCGCTGTGCACCTCTTTTGCCTCAGCAACCAGGCAGTCTCCGGGAAAGGAGGGCTTTAAAAAGCAGATGTTTACATTCAGGGCCACTGCCACCTTCCCGTGTGAATTGCAGGCAGACGCAAAGGCCATGTCGCTGATGGAAAAAATGATGCCGCCATGGGTGGAACCGTGAAAATTGGTCATATTTTCATCTATGGTAAGGCTCACCCGGCTGTGACCGGGATTCAAAATCTCCACGTCAGCCCCTAAAAATCGGGCAAATGCGTCGTTTTGAATGTGTGAGTTAATTGCCTGCCGGCGCTTTTTATCATCCATGGTACCTACCTTTAGGGTAATGGTTGAAAATGACGGGTCAGTTCACGCCTTTTTTAAATACAGTGAAAAAACCGTTCCTGCAAGGGAGATTGTCCCGGCAAACAGAAAGGGCAGCGTAAACGAATGGCTGATATCGGCAATCCAGCCGCCCAGGGCAGGGCCGATGGACTGGCCTATGCCAAAAAAAAGTGTGACAAAACCAAGGGCGGCAGGGGCAAGCCTGGGCCCCACAAGATCTCCGGCCGTGGCCGCCATGATGGTGGGGATACTCCATGCGGTGAGGCCAAAAAGGGTGGCAGATATGTAAAATCCTGTTTTAAATTTGAACAGAGCATAGATGATAAAGGATATGCCAAGTACCAGATACGCCAGGGCCGCGCCTTTAGAACGCCCGATCCTGTCGGAGATACTGCCCCACAGTACCCCGCAGAATATGCTCAATCCTCCGACGGTGGCCCATAACCCGCCGGCCCAGGCCTCGGAGTATCCCATCTCCTTGATAAGGTAGGCCGCAAAAAAAACAATATAGATAATATAGGACAGCCCGTAAAAAAAATAGACAAGGCCCAGGTACCACAAGGCCTTCATCCTATATACGCGCCCAAAGTTAAGGGCAGACACATTACTTGCGGAAGACTTTTGTTCAGCCTTGGAGTCGATTTTTTCCCCAACCGGGAGCAGACCTTTATCCCTTGGCTGGTTTCGGATTAAGATGAAAACAACCGCGGCTGCCACAAGGACAATGGTTCCCAGGATAAACCAGGAATATCGCCAGCCGTCAGCCCCGTAGGATTTAAGGATATAGGGTATCAGTATTCCGGAGATAAGGGTACCAAGGCCGATCCCCCCGGATACGATGCCGGTGGCAAATCCCCGGTGCCGGACACTGAACCAGGCAGATCCCAGGGCCATGGCCGGGACAAATGCTGCGCCGTTGCCAAGCCCTGTTAAAAGCCGCATAAAAAAGGCAAACCAGAAGGATTGAGTCAGCCCAGTGAGAATCATGGTGACGCCCATCAGGGCCAGAGCTGCCGTGATCACGGACCGCGTGCCTAATTTTGCTGCCAGAAATCCACCGATAATGGCCATGGACAGGTATCCGAGAAAATTTGCCGTGCCCAAAAGCCCCAGCTGGGTATAATCAAACTGCAGCCCGTCTTTCATGGCCGGCAGCAACAGCGTATAGGCCATCCTGCCGAAACCGTGGGCCGTTACCGTTGTTAAAAGCCCCATGAAAATAACGATCCAGCCGTAGTGTATTCTGTTTTTCATGCGTTTCTCCCCCCCGGGATTTAAAAAACTGCCAACAGACAAGGTTCAATTTGCTTGGTATGACACACTTTTTCACAACAGCAGCCGGTTTGCAAGAAAATAGCCGGGATAGGCTTTAATGGCTAATTGTTTATCCCGGATTGCGAAACATCGCGTTTGAAATTGTGATAATCTCATATTTTTATAATTAGACAATTTGTCCGGTTTTTTAATGGTTGCCCCCTGTTATTTTTTTGGATTTCGCAGTATATTGATCATAGTCAATAATTAAAATTTTATTTAAGGAGATTATCCCATGTCTATCGCCAATTTTCTTAAATTAAAAGAGAAGCTGGAAATAAAAGCCTTTGCAGGTCCTGCAGGCCCGGACAAGAAAAACCATATTCCGTATTCCGGTTCCCCGAGAAAACATCCATATGAAAACAGCCGTGTCATACTTATCGCTGATCCCTTCAGTGATGTGACCTTTTTTTATGAGTTCAACATCGAAGATATTGTCTTTGTTGAAGAGCTGTCCAGTATTGCCACGTTGACAGGGGAGTCCGCACCCATGGTCAGAGTCTGGGTGAAAAAAAAGAGCATTGCGCTCCGGTGCACGCCGTTTGTGGTGGATAGCCTGAGTCATGAATAGACTGTCCATTATTTAGAAAGACCGTCATGCGGTTTTATTGATATCCTTTATTTCTATTGCCTTTGCCCAAAGCCCGTTATATTAGGTGAGATATGTCGTAAAAAGCAGATGGTGTGGTTTTGACAATGGATTAAAAAGATGACGGACATCCGGACAGTTTTAAAAAAGAGCTTTGGGTTTGATCAATTCAGGCCCGGCCAGAGACAGACGGTTGAAGCAATTGTCCAAGGGAAATCGGCTGCCGCTATTTTTCCCACAGGTGCCGGCAAATCCCTGTGCTATCAACTGCCGGCCCTTCTTGAACCGGGGATGACCCTGGTGGTCTCGCCTCTGCTTTCTTTGATGAAGGATCAGATCGATTTTTTAAATTCAAAAAATATAGCAGCGGCAAAGCTGGATTCCGGGATGAGCCCGGAAGAATACAGCAGTACGCTTGAGAATGCCCGGGCCGGCCGCCTCAAGATTTTGATGATCGCAGTGGAACGGTTCAAAAACGAGCGGTTCAGAACCCGGCTTTCACAGATGAATATATCGCTGATCGTGGTTGATGAGGCCCATTGCATATCGGAATGGGGCCACAACTTCAGGCCGGATTACCTGAAAATTCCCATCTATGCAAAGACCTTTAATATTCAAAAGGCATTGCTGCTCACTGCAACGGCAACCCCGAAAGTGGTGGCGGATATGTGTGAAAAATTTGCCATTCATCAAGACCATGTGGTTCAAACCGGGTTTTTCAGGCCAAACCTGATGCTGCAGGTTTTACCGGTGGCAGAAGATAAAAAAAATGCCAGGCTTTTTGATCTCCTGTCACAGGAACCGTCCGGTCCTGCCATTGTTTACGTCACTTTGCAGAAAACAGCCGAACGTGTCGCAGCGGTTCTGTCTCAGAAAGGGCTGGCAGCACAGGCGTATCATGCCGGAATGAAACCGGAACAGCGGGAATCGGTGCAGAATCTTTTCATGGAGAATAAGATTAATATTGTCGTGGCCACCATTGCCTTTGGGATGGGGATTGACAAGGATAATATCCGCAAGGTGATCCACTTTGATCTTCCCAAATCCATTGAAAGTTACAGCCAGGAAATAGGCCGGGCAGGAAGAGACGGCCTTAAATCATTGTGCTGCGTTCTGGCAAACAGGACGGGCGTACCTGTACTGGAAAATTTTGTTTACGGCGATACCCCCGGATTTGAAAGCATCCACAGGGTTCTGCAGAGCATTGCTGCATCCGATGGAAACGTGTTCAAGCTGCGAGCCAGGGCATTGAGCAATGAGACCGACGTCCGGCCCCTGCCGTTAAAAACGTTGATGGTCTATCTGGAAATGCTCCATATCATCTCCCCCAGGTTTACCTATTTTGAAACCTACTCATTTAAATACCTGGCCTCTGAAAAGGATATCGTTGCCAGGTTTGAAGGAGAGAGACAGCAGTTTGTGGCCGCAATTTTCAAGCAGGCAAAAACCGCTGTAAAATGGACCCATGTGGATATTGACACGGTTATTGAAAAAACCGGCACTCCCCGTCAGCGCATCCTTACCGCGCTTGAGTATTTTGATGAAAAGCAATGGATTGACCTGCAGCCCAAATCCGGTGTGGAAGTATTTGACATCCGTAACCCGGACTTTGATATTGATGCCACGGCCCGGTTGCTTGCGAATCTGTTTTCCAAAAAAGAAAAAAAGGATGTATCACGGCTTCACACTATGATCGCGATGCTTGAATCAAAAAAGTGCCTGGCAACGGAGTTGTCCGCTTATTTCGGGGAAATACTGGAAAAAGAGTGCGGGCAATGCTCGGTGTGCAGGGGACAGTTAGCTGTTTTGCCGTCGCGGGCGCCCGCAAATCTGGATGCATTTGATTATCAAGGGCTTATTGAACCGTTGAAGGGCAGCAAGTTCCCGTTACAGGTGAGAACGGCCGCCCGTTTTTTATGCGGGATATCCTCGCCTTTTCTCAACCGTGTAAAAGCCAGGCAGATGAAAGGGTTTGGCCGGCTGGAATCCTTTGGGTACAAAGCGGTGGAAAAATGGGTAAAGGATCAGTGGGTGACAGCTTCAGAACCATCGACATCCAAGGAGGACGCGGCGTCTGAATAGTGATTGCCTGTTTGCTAAAAGTCTTAAGCCATCAGGGTTTATCCAGGATTCTTCCGGCAGCACAGGCTTTGCATGTGCCGGATCGAAACCGGGTGGCATCAGACAGGGAGAGCACCCCGGCTACAAGGCCTTTGTCGTCTTTTGTTACAAAGATGCGCTGGATATCGGATAAAAACATCTGCTGGATGGCATCGGACAAAAGAGCGTCTGCCCTGCAGGTTGCCACCGGTGTCTTCATGATCTCCTTTGCGCTTTTCTCACTTGTGATGCCCCGGATATAGGCCAGAATCAAGTCGGTTTTTGAAATAATGCCAATTGCGGTGCCGTTTTCATCTGTAACAAGCATGGCCCCGAGTGTCCTGGCGGACAGGATTTCGATGACCTCGAAAACCGGCAGATGCTCATCGCAGGATGCCACACTGCCTGTCATGACATCTTTTACGATTAGCCGGGGGATCTGTCTTTCAGACAGGCTCTTGAAATGGCGGCCGCTTTTCATGCAGCCCCGGCAATACCGGTAGAGCAGGCCCACGATATCGGAATAGGTGACCGTTCCCTGCGGCAGTCCCGGCGGCGCACCCGGTTTTTCAGACCGGACATAAATCTGGTGGATGCCAAAGCTCTGCATCTGATCAATGGCCGTTTCAATGCTGTCCTGTGCCAGGCAGAAATGGGGCGGTCCCACCATGATGTCTAAAATCTGTGTATCCGCGGGAAGTCCGGCATAATAGGCCCCCATGATATCTGTTCTGGATACAACGCCATTGTCAGCACTGTCTTCCACCATCACGGCATTGGCCTTGAATTTTATCATGTGGTGGACGCATTGCTTGATAATGGTGGAACCGGGCAGGGCAACGACCTGGTGCTGCATGGCCTCTTTGACTGTCATCCCGCCAAGGATGCTTCTTTTTTTGAATATCGGCATCGTATCAGGTCTCTTTATCCTCAATGATTTTACCCATTAAATGGTTAAACAGGTCAGATCTATAGAGTATCCCGATGACCCGGTTCTCCTCGACCACCGGCAGCCTGCGGACATGTTTTTTGATCATGATGTCCATGACCACCAGCAGATGGGTGTCCGGGGCCACGCTGACAAGGCTGGTGGACATTAAATCTTCCACCCGGATATTTTTTACCCGGTTCAGCACGGCATCAAACAAGGGTTGCGGGGAGATATCTTCCATTTCCCCCAGTATCCCGATATGCTTGGGCGCAATATACAAAAGAATGTCAAACATGGACAGCATTCCCACCAGCCGGTCATCGTCGTCAATGACCATCATGCCGAAAATTTTTTTGCCCTCTTTTTTGCCCGCGGTTTTAAATAGTTTGATCGCGTCAACAATGGATTGATCAGGGGTGAGAAAATGAAACCGGGTGTCCATCACGTGTCTGACATACATCTGATACCTCGCAAATCTGCGGTTCACGTATATAAAGATGGCAAATTATATAAAATTTGGATATAGATATCCAATGCTTTTTTGCTCTTTTTTACCAGCAATAGTGGAAAAGCAAAAAATTAATCCGAATCCGTGTCCTGGATTTTTACCAAAACAAACCAGACATCTCATACAAGGGGGATAACATGAAATATATCGTCACTTCTTCAAAAACCATAGAGGATGCTTCAAAGGACCTTGAGGCGGCGGTCATTGAAAATAAATTCGGCGTGCTTCATGTCCATGACCTGAAGGCCACCATGAATAAAAAAGGTGTGGACTTTTCGAACGGATGCCGGATTTTTGAGGTGTGCAATCCCCAGAAAGCCAATGCTGTCCTGTCCCGGGACATGAGTCTTAATATGGCGCTGCCCTGCCGGATCTCCGTGTGGGAAGAGGACGGGGAAGTTAAAATAGGCACCCTGGAACCCACCCGGCTTTTGTCTGTCTTAAATGATGATGAAGCGTTGAAAAAGGTGGCAAAAGAGGTTGAAGACACCATCAAGACCATTATTGATACGGCAAAATAAAAATACCCCGATGCAGTTCGGAAATAGTTAAAAAGAGAAAAGATTTCATGTTAAAGTTGATAGGCCTGGGGATTTTATCCGGCGCTTTTTTCAGTACCACATTCATCCTCAACGAGGCAATGAGCCTTAAAGGCGGCCACTGGTTCTGGTCCGCATCTTTGCGGTATCTTTTCATGATCGTGTTCTTAACTGTTATCATCCTTTTCACCCGGGGGCGAAGACAGCTTTGGGGCGTGGTAAAATTGTTTTTTTCTCATTTTGGGTTCTGGATCATTGCCGGCAGTATCGGGTTCGGGGCATTCTACTCTTTGATCTGTTTTAGCGCGGATTTCTCCCCGGGCTGGGTGATTGCCGCCACATGGCAGTTTACCGTTGTGGCAAGCCTTTTTATCTTCATGCTGTTCGGGAAAAGGTTTCCGTTACGTGTCTGGTTTTTTTCAGGGATCATCTTTTTCGGGGTGATTCTGGTCAATTTGTCCCATATTGAGACATTTGATATGAACGCCCTGCTGCTGGGCGGTTTTCCGGTCCTTGCGGCGGCTTTCTGCTATCCTTTCGGCAACCAGCTGGTCTGGGAGGCCGGGCATGGCGGGAATAAAAGAGTGCCGAACATTTCATCGCCGCTGCTGCACAATGCCTTTAACAAGGTGCTGCTTTTAACCCTGGGGTCAATGCCGCTCTGGTTAATACTGGCCGTTTTTATCCAGCCGCCGGCGCCCTCTTTTTCCCAGGTGATGAACACCTCTTTTGTCGCGTTGTTTTCAGGCGTGTTTGCCACAAGTATCTTTCTTTATGCAAGAAACCTTGCAACAGGTTCCAGTCAGCTTGCCGGTGTGGATGCCACCCAGGCCAGTGAAGTGGTGTTTGCCTTGCTGGGCGGGCTTGTCTTTCTGGGTGGAAAACCACCCGGCATGGCCTCGGTCATCGGTATTGTGCTCATCATTGCGGGACTTGGATTTTTTGTGAAGTATCAGTCTGTTTAGCCTGGATATCAGGCAACCCGACTATTTCATCAAATTACCTGTATCCTCAAATCATGAAAGATCTCTTCAAACGACTGTTGGCCGGATGCCTTTATTTTTTTAACCTGTTTGTCCACAAACCGGTATTGAAGGTCGTTTTTCATGTCCGCCACTCTTCGATAGTACCCAAGGCGCCTGCCCAAAATAAAATTGATCCGGTCCGGTTCGCTCAACGATAAAAACCGGTCCATGACGGACAAAAGATGGTCCTTGTCCTGTGGCAGCTGCCCCCGTATTTCAAGGAGCAGGTCCACGCTGTGGTGGTTGGCATAGTGGCTGGTGATCCCCTCAAGGTTTTCCACCAGCAGGCGCTGCTCGGCAATCATTGAAGTTTCAGAGGGCAGGGACCATTGCCCGTTTTCCATCTGGGAATCCAGCCCAGACCCCGGCTTGACCCCGATGGTCAGCACCCGGATGGTGTCAGGGTTTGTTTCATTTAACACCCTTGCCGTTTCAAGGGCGTGGGTGTCGGACAGTTCGGTTCCCCCGAGCCCTAAAATAATGAACTGGGTGACATCCATTCCGGCCGTTTTTGCCATGTGCGCCGATCTGATGATGGATTCGGGCGTAATTCCTTTTTTAACCTTTTTCAAGACCTCAAGCGACCCTGATTCCATGCCGCAGTAAAGCTTGTTCAACCCGGCATCACTGATCTCCCTCATGGCAGCGGGGCTTTTTTTTACCATGGTCTGGGCCCGGCCGTAAGAGCTGATCCGTTTCAGGGACGGGAAGGCCTTTTTCAGGGTAAAAAGGACATCGATCAGATCTTTTGTTTTCATGACAAAGCTGTCCCCGTCCTGCAAAAAGCAGGTCTCAAAGGGGTGGTCCCCAAAGTATTCTTTTGCCGCCAGGATATCTTTTTTAATATCCGCCACCGGTCGTATGGAAAACTGCATATTGTCATACAAAGAGCAGAAGGTGCAGCGGTTCCAGGGGCAGCCCCGAGTGGTCCGGACAAGCAGGCTGTCGGCTTCGTCCACCGGCCGGATCGGGCCCTGTTCAAAGGGAGGTGAGGTCATGGGGAAATCCTTTTTTAAAAGTTACGAACGTTAAAACGGCTGGCCGAATTTCAAATAGAACCCGTAATTGCCCTCTTTCCCAAAAGCAAAATCGGCACGGACCACCATTTTGTTATCATTTAACTGGTGATAGATCCCGGCCCCGCCTGCCGGGAATAAGCTGTCACTCCCGTCAGATGAGCCGTGGCCGTAAAGAACGGCCAGACCGGCAAAAGCCGTGAGCCCAAATTTTTCTGTCAATGCAAACCGCTCGTCAAACTCAACCAGCGTCATATGGGGCGCCAGATACTGCCCCTTTGTATAGCCGCGGACATCCACGGATGAATACCCGCTTGACGGTGCATTGTTTGTCCACCGGCCCTTGGCATGCAGCGCCAGGACATGGCCGCCCCTGCCATGGGACAGATAATGCCTGTAATCGGCGGTATAGGCTTCAAAGGAGACATCCCCGCCAAGGTCCTCACTATAGGCGGTATTAAATACCTGGAAAAACTGGCCTGCTGATGGTGAATACTGGTTGTCCCGGGAGTCGTACAGGGCAATCAGGCCGATCCCGTTTGATTTAAAACCCACAAGGCCGACCTCATCGAGAATATCCCCGGAAAGCAGATTATCCCCGGATATGGCATAGTTGGTTGAGATAAACTGGGGCCCGATATACCAGCGGTCAAAGACCCTGAAGACATATCGCAGGCCAAACATGGTCAGATCGTCTGTTGTCTGGACATCCTGCCCGGATCCCAGGAAATCGGAGTAGTCATTTCGGATCTCCCCCATGGCCAATACCGTTGTCAACCGGTGGTTATCCCGGCCGAAATAGGTTTTTCCAAACACCCCTGTATACCAGGAGTCAGTGGTGCTGTAAGCCCCGGTCACACCGAACAGGGAGGGGGGCGATTTTTCATCAAACTGATGGATGTAACCGGCCAGAACACCGCCGGATGTCGACACCTTGGGGTCGCTGCTCACAAGCGGCGTTATGAAAAAGGGGGATTGTTTCTTTTCGCCGCCAGTTGGGGTGTCCTTATTTTCCCGGGCCTGCACTGATACAGCAGCCAATATAAAGAGAACCAGGAGGCATCCTTTAAGCCATGACATTGTTTTTTCCTTATCCATTTTAGTAACACTGAGTTTTGCATATAGATTTAAAGGCAGATAAAGTCAACTTTAACGTTGCATAAAAATTATGACAACAGGAAAGAAAAAGCTTCGCAGTCAATTGATTCGGTTATTTTCGTTATGATTAGAGAATCTTACCCATAAAGACATCTTAAAATGATCATCACCTTATCATGATTTTTACCACAAGGGAAAGCAAAGAAGATCCCATCTCCCTCGTTACCAGGGCTTTGCGGTAGACGACTACAGCGTCAGCCCTGGATACCTTGGACCTGGAACCTTCTTTGCTTTTGCAACGTCAAAGTCAATACTCATTTGAGCCAGGCCGGGAAAAAAATCAAGACAGTTCATATCTCCATTGAAAAAATCCAACGTACTTTCACCCACCAGGCAAATTAGTTTGCCGAAAATAATCAGGCCTTATTTTACCTGGAAATCCCACGAAATGATTTTGGTTTATATGCTAGTAAGGGACGTGATGCTGTAATAATTTACCGCAAACGGCCTGAAACGGAGCAGATAAATGCAGAAAAATGAAAAAAAGGGCAAAAAAGATGGAAAACTAGGGGTTTTCACCTATTGTGCAGGGGGCGGGAAAGGTGTTCGAAGGATAGGCGATCTTTTTACCCGGATATTGCGTTATCCAGTTTGGATAATAAGCGATATCATATTGGGATAATATTCATATCATGTGTTATCCAGTTAGCAAAATACGGATAACAATATTTTGGGAGATATACAGAACCACACATTTACTTGTTATGATTTAGCAATTTATAAAGAGAGTCATCAGAATACGAGGCTTTAGGGAGGACAGATTTTGAAAAATAAGAGTTTTACTCTACAAAAGGATAACTCAAGACCCTGTGCCGTGACCCTTCCAGTGACTTCTTAGATAACTGCCATAGTTATCTGGGAAAATAGAGGACCGAATCTCTGTGTCCATTCAAAAGTTGAATTTTTGTTTGCTTCAGCGGCCTCAGCGACGGGTGGGCATTCGCAAGAGCATCTGCATTGTTTAGGATAATATTTATAACATTTTGCGCTGTTTCAGTGTCTAAATCCCGGGTTGTGACCAGCAGCATCTGGGTGCCGAAGGAAATAATTTTTTGTGAGATGCCGGGATAGATATTGGCGGCAATTTCCATTCTGAGAAATGCCGGATGCTTGTCTATCATACGGCTGATATCTTTGTCTGCCATATTGACAAGATCTGCATTGCACAATTTTAGCAACTGCTGCAAGGAGGAATCCGGATGGACACCGATATGGACCATGGCATCCACGGTTCCATGGCAGAATGCCATGGTATCCTCGGAATGGCTCCCCGATATCTGGGTGAGCAGACTGAAGTCTTTTTTTGACCAGTTTTTAGCCGTCATAATAGTTTCCACGCACAAATTCTGAGCAGATAAAGCTGCCCCGGCATTGAACCTTTTGTTCCTAAGGCTTTCAAGATCAGTGATGCCGGCATTTTTATTGACAACCAGGGTGATAGGTACATTGTAAAAGGGCAAAAGAATCCGGAGGCTGTTATAGTCAATGCCCATAAATTGAAAATGCCCTGATTTTGAGATGGCATCATAAAACATTCGGGAGTCGACCAGGGCGATGTCCAGAGCACCGTGCTGAAGGTTTGTCAAGTTATGAATGTCGTCTGGTGCTGATACGGCAGTCAGGGTCAAATTCTGGTCGTGACGATCAAAAATCCGTTCCAGAGCCCGCCCTGTGAATTGAGAGAAACCATCTGATTGAGAGGTTCCCAACCGGACGTCAAATCCTTGAACCGGGCCAGCAGTTCCCCATAAAATGAAAATAATAATCATAGGAAACCAATATCTTATTATTCCAATTAAATAATTCATAATGTTATCCCTAAAATGGTAGATAAAAAAATAAATTCTCAGAGGATGGGCACTGCATTTTTCAGAACAGACGAGATCTCTAATTTTAAGTAAATTTAGACCTCAAAGTCAAGTTATGATACCATTTTTTCATCTGCCGAATGGCAAATGGGATCGGATCAGGTAAATTCTTGCAAGTCGCTGTAAATAAAATAAATATTTGTAAAAATCCTCAAAAACAGCTCTTACCAGCCCCATTTTGACCCTGAAATGGGGCTTCTACGGAAATATGATCGAACAATTCGGTGTTAAAAAGTTCAAACAAACCAAATGAAGACGGATAGTGCGCCGCGAGGCGCACAGAGTAATATGGAATGTAAAAGCCATACTGGCAAAGTTTAACCAACAACCAGGAACCGAGTCTTGTGCGGTGGGCGGACTGATGAATCTCAAAGGAGTTGATTGACGAGATAAACGGGAACAAGCATCGTAAAGCATAGACAGGGAGGTAACAGGCCGTAACCAAAGTGAAAGGAGATGTAGCCCCGAAATCTCATAAAATTTGAAGTGGCCGACTCAATTGTCCGATGGGGAAGGCGGAATCAGACTATTCGATTTGGTGAGGATAGTAAGGCACTTCCGGGGTTTTCACCTGCAGCATGTTATCAAAGGACTCTGTGTGAACGCGGGAGGATACTAAAGCTGATAAGAAGTTGGCTTAAAGCAGGCGTCCTTGAAGATGGCAGGATTAATAAAAGCCTTCTGGGTACACCCCAGGGTGGCTCAATCAGTGTGATTTTGAGTAATATCTATTTGCATTATGTACTGGATCTCTGGTTTGAGAAGGCGGTCAAACCAAAACTCAACGGAGAGGCATATTTGGTAAGGTATCTGGACGATTTTGTAGTATGCTTTCAACATCGTAAAGATGCCCTGAAATTCCAAAGGGTACTGGTAAAAAGACTGGCAAAGTTTTCTCTTGAGATACAGCCGTCCAAGACGAAATTGGTAGAATTTGGTCGGTTTGCCCAAAGAGATGCAAAGAAATACAAGCGTAAAATGCAGACAGTCTCTTTTCTGGGTTTTACCCATTTTTGTAAACGGAATAAAAGAGGAAACTTTATGGTTGGCAGGAAGACCGAAAAGAGTCGTCTAAGACGTTCCATAGCGTCCCTGACTGAGACAATGCGAATAATCCGACATTACTCATTGAAGGAACAGATCACTGAAATTAATCAGATTCTTCGGGGGCATTATGCTTATTATGGCATGGGAGGTAATATCGATTCCCTGAAAAGAATTTATCGATTCGTAATAAACTACTGGCATAAAATGCTGTCCAGCCGAAGCCAGAAAGGTTATGTGCCCTGGGAAACGTTTGAAAGAATTAAAACTACTTTTCCAATACAGATACCAAGACTTCGTATACCGTATAGTCGGATGAAGTCATACTCTGTACTGTAAACCAATAGTTGAAGAGGCTCGTGCGGGAAATCCGCAGGCGAGCTTCTGTGAGGAGCGTGCACTGTGAGGTGCACGTTTACTCGACAACCGCTTATCTGGAATCGTTTATCTGTTTTCATTATACCTGTTTGGTCTTGGCGCAATCCTGGTATTGGTACCAAACGTTCTATTGGGAATGTTTGGCATCCCGGGAACCAATGAGGTCTGGATCCGGGTGGTTGGTACGTTGGTTCTGGTTCTGGGTTTTTATTATTTTCAGGCATCAAGGAACGAATTAATCCCATTTTTACGTGCAACTGTTTATGGGCGGGCTGTGGTTCTATTTTTTTTCACAGGGTTTTCCCTGTTTGGGTTAGCACCCGCCACGCTAATACTATTTGGTGCGGTAGATGCGCTTGCTGCATTTTGGACCTTTACGGCTTTAAGATCGGAAAATAAGTGGTCATAAAAACGGATTACTCCCGAGATATCGGCAACTATTATATCTGTTGGTTTAACACCAGGGTTCACGCAAATATTGAAAATGAAAAAATGCCCGGAAAGCAAGGTGAACAACAAATTTGCAGAACTTGTGACAGACCACCAAAATCAGTGCTGTCATGGGCAAAAAAAGTAGTTTCAGCTTGACAGGATTTTAGACAGTCGATATTGTACGCACTGTTCTGATAACCAAGGTCTTTCTTGGGTTCAAATTTTCAAAAAAATATTTTTTAAAAGGAAAAATAAAGATGAGAATGATTGCAGTTTTTTTAAGTACGGCCGCCGCTTTTATGGTTTTTGCCATGCCGGCATTTGCAGCAGACTGGAGTTTCTACGGCTCTGCCAGGGTGTCAACTTTCCAGACCAATGTAGATAATTTTGCAGCTGAAGATACGGATAACTACAGCACAGCCCTTCAGGGAAATTCCCGCATCGGCGCAAAGGTCAATGTCAGAGACGACCTGACCGGGATGTTTGAATACGGGACATCCGGCGGGGGCGTCAACCTGCGTCACATTTACGGTGAATGGGATTTCGGGGCCGGCAAATTTTTGGTGGGCCAGACAGATGGGCCATTGAGCTGGGGTTACTCCAACCAGGTTTGGGACTCAGACAGCAACCTGAACAATCAGGGCGTTGTTGATTCGGGCAGAACACCCATGCTGAGGCTGACATTCGGTGACTTCCAGATTGCAGCGGTTGAAACAGATTCCAATGATCTGGGCACAGGCTATACAACTGAAACCGGTTTGCCTGCCATTGAGGCCTTTTACAGCTATTCCCTTAATTCAATGACTTTTGAATTCGGTGCCGGCTATAACTCATACGATCTGGTTAATGCCGGTGTTACCTATAGTGTTGACTCATATGTCGTGGCAGCAGGCGCCAAATTTAATTTCGGAAGAGCGTATCTGAACGGTACTGTCTTTGTGGGTGAAAATGCCGGTAACCTTATTGCCATTTCAGTTGATGGCGATAACAGCGGTGATGACGGGTATGCTGTTATTTCAGGAACCCGTGTTCTTGATAATGACTGTATGGGATATGGCCTGGTCGCGGGATACGTGTTCAACGATATGCTGACATTTGAGAGTGGTTTCGGATATGTTAAAACCGACCTTGACGAGGCTGCCTCTGACGACACCGAAGAAGCCTATTACCTGAATGCAACCGTGACCCTGGCGCCGGGTGTCTTTTTTGTCCCAGAGATCGGCAGGATCGATGGTATGGAAACCGGTGATAAAGAGACAACCTATTATGGTGTTAAATGGCAGATTAATTTCTAGACATTTTTGTCATCCGATAGCAGATTAAAAAAGATCCCTTCAAAGGCATTGCATTGCCTTTGAAGGGATTTCTTATATTTACGGATCAATATCTGTTTTGGTTCATCATATCTGACAGGGTCAGCTTCATGTCCCTGATCAGGTCCTGTTTGTCGTCAATATCAAAAAGCAGCCTGTTTTTTTCATCATCAAGGCCCCGGATCTCGTCCAGGATTCGCCTGCACAGCTTTGGATCCGCACAGCCCTTGCCCAGTGCCAGCTCTTTTTGGGTTATCTGCTCATCCACCTGCGCCAGTTGATCTTCTATGTTTTTAAGCTTTCTTTCTTGTCTTGAAATATCCTGTTTAAAATAATAAACATCCCGGCCTTTGTTGTAGGCATCTAAAAAGGGGCCTTCAAGATCTTTCCGGCAAAGGCCTTTGTAGGACTTGCCGGTAAGACCCCGGCGGTAACCGTTGTGGGGTGTGCAGTATTGTGTCAGCCCCTGGTCTCTTCCGTCAAGATATGCAGAAAGGTTGGGTGTCACGTCATGTTTGGAACACGCCTTCCGGTGTTTGCCGATGCGGTCTGCCGGCAGCCCCCTGGCGCCGTCTTCAAAGCCGATCTGGAACCAGTCTGCGGTCAGACAGTCCTCTTTTTTCAGGGTGGCACAGCCTGAAATAAGGAAAACAAGGCTGATGATAATAAGAATACATTTGCCTGTGTTCATGAATGAGGGATGGTTTGTTTTCACGGGTTGCAGTCTCCTGTTTTTTAAAATCCCTGACACCGGTAGGACTGAAAAGTTCTTCTTTAACATTTTTTATCCTGATGCGCATGCTTTTTGGATGACCCTGATTTTCCATCCGACACTATAGACCGGTTGCCGCGTTCACCATGGCCTGAACATTTTCAAGTTTTGCATTGGCCGGGATATCGCACCCTGATTGCAAAATGAACCCGTCAGGCCCCAGCCTGGTAATCAGATTTATACAATATTTGTAAGCCTCATCTTCGGTTCCAAAAGCCAGGAGAGACGCCGGTACATCACCCATAATACATGTATGGCCATCCAGGATTTCCCTGGCCTTGAAAATATTCGTATCTCCGTCAAGGGCAACAATAATTTTTCCTTTTGGAAACTCTTTAAACCGAGATAGTTCCCGTTCCCAGTCTGCATCCAGATGAAGCAGCGGGATGAGTCCTGCATCAATCACCGCATTGACCAGGCGCCTGAAGTAGGGCCATACAAACCGGTCCCACATCTGGGGCGAGATCATGCACGGGGCTGTTCGCCACCCACCGACCCAGGCCATCATATGGCCATAATTTGAAACGTTTTTAACCATATCGAGTTCAAGGTGTTCAACGATTTCATCCATCACTGCCTCAATCTTGTCCGGGATTGTGATCAGATCCAGGAAAAATTTTTCAAGAGACCTTCCCCCGCACAGCAGTTCAAAAGGCAGGGTCACATCCATACCGCTCAACACAGGGACTCCGTGAACCGCCCATTTTTCCGATACATCAACGGGTTCCTGGTTGTCAGGCAAAAGATCTGCCCTGGCGTTTTTAAAAATTCGATGGGCCAGATAATCCTTAAAAAAGGCCTTCCACCCCATATCAAGAATGGTATCATAATCCTTTGAGGTCATTATTTGGGTTTCCACCACCTGCCACATCTCGTTATGGGGCAGGTCAACGCCCGGCACCAGAACTCTGGCACCAAAAGAATAACTCAGCCCATGGGCTGAAAACGATCCATAGTTAATGGCATCCCCGTTACCAACACAATTGTAGGCCTCTATCATGGTGTGGGTTGCCCTGGCCGGCGAACTGATAAACTCGGCCATGGGAGTGCCTGTTACAAAGGCGGCAAAACCGGCATACTCAAGAACCACAGGAACACGATCCGGTTTATCAAGAGAAACAGCCTTTTGTATGCGGGTGGTTCGTTCATCCAAAAGTAATCCATTGTTCATAAGAAATTCCCTGTTTGTATTTTTGTGCAGATGAAATTCATTTTAATATCCCTATAAATTATGATGATGATATGGCTTTACCCCAAGCTCTCCTCCGTGTTGATGATCATCAGTTTTAAGATGATCCTGGATTTTTTTTGGCAAATTACAGGTCAGGCCGGGGTATTGAAAATGCTCCCCCTGTAAAAGGCAAGCTTCTCTGCCATGGGGGCAAAGGGTTTGATTATTTCTTTTTTTTCATCCCGGGTCAGGGGCGTCGGGTTTTTTCCGGCTTCGACCAACTCTTTGACCTCTTCCGGGGTTTTGCACCCCACAATGGCAAGACTGATATCATAGGACAGGGCAAACCGGGTTAAAAGGCCTGCCGTGATCCCCATCTCTTTGGCAATATAGTGTTTGCCCCCTAAAACCTTCATGCCGATGACAGGGATTGATTTTTTATGGGCCGCTTCAAGGGTGCGGGTTAAAAACCCGCCGATGATCTCCTCCACCGGGTTCACCGGCATGAGCACGGCATCCACAGACCAGGCCTCAATCGCTTTGGCAAGGATGTGCGGATCATGGTGGCCGGTCACGCCGATATGCCGGACAAGCCCCATCTTTTTTGCCTCCACAAAGGCTTCCAGGGCACCGCCTTTGCCTGATATCAGGGCCAGGTCCTTCTCATCCCGGACATCGTGGATCTGCCACAGGTCAAGGTAGGTTGTGTTCAGCCGGTTCAGTGTCTGGGACAGTTCAGCCAAAGCCCCGTCACGGGTCCGGTTGGCAGACTTGCTGGTGTGAAAGATCTTTTCCCGCTCATCCGGGTGGTCCTTCCAGTACGCCCCGTAATAAAGCTCACTGTCCATATAGACCCGTGCTGAATCAAAATAGGAAATGCCCTGGGTAACAGCCTCTTTAATGACAGCCCGGGTGTCCTTGTCTTTTCCCGTTGTCCGCAGTACGCCTTCACCGCCCAGGCCCACACGGGTGATTTTTTTTCCGGATGCCGGGAACACGTCAGTAGACAGGGTCTGGATTTTATTTTCAGGGGCATGTATCATGTCAGATCTCCAATAATTGCGATTTTAGGCTGCATTATTGCAGCGGTTTAATATGCCACAGGCGTTCGGCGTTCTGATGGGCAATGGCATGTGCCACATCAATGGGAAGTTTTGACATGGCAGACCGCCAGTATGCGACTGCTTTAAGATAGGGCCTGCCCCAGTGCACGGGAAAGACATTGTCAAATCCGATCACAAATTGTTTGGGGTAATTTATGATCAGTTCTTCCCAGGAGGGTTTTAAAAAATCTCCTGTGAACATGTTTATCCAGGGCTGCTTTGTGTTTTTGATACTGACCGGGTTGGAATGGGACATGATAAAGAACAGGTTGGGATGCTTTTTTAAAAGCCGCGCCACCTGGTCATGTTCCAATTGGCCCATATGGATAATCCCGAAATTATGGTTCGGGTAACCATCCACCACGGCTTCCATTTTTTTCATGAATATTTTTCTGTAGGATCCGGCTGATGCAAATTCAATGTGGAAGATAAAGGGCCAGCCATTTTTTTGCGCAATGGCCAAAAGGTCCATGGCCCGCTGCGAATCCGGTGCGATAATGGCCTGCCCGGCCTTATTCCCTTTCCGGGCATGATAGAGGATTACCTCTGCCATGGCACCGAAGGTATGGGTCTTTTCTTCTTTCTGGATCAGCTCTTTATATCCGGTGCTGCCCTTCATAAAGGGGCGTGTCTTGGTTTTAAATGCCGGGATGATCCTTCCTGGATTTTTTCGGGCATAATCAACCACATCCTGAGACGGTCTCTTAAACCGGGTGGACAAAATCGTGACAGCCACACCGGCCTTGTCCATTAGGGGCACCACTTTTTCAATGTCGGTGTTGTGATCCACCTGGCTGTGGGCATCAATAATGGGGATGCTCGATGGGGGCGAAGCATTCCCTGTAAAGGGTACCAGGGCTGTCAGCAGCATTATGGAAAAACATAAAATGAAATCATGACATTTTTTCATGATTTTCCTCCATTGAAATCGGCTTTTTTTAAGCTTTTTGTCCCAATGCGGGAGCCTGTAAAAAAATTATGAATATGATCATTATACCGCAAAACCGCCTGATCTCAATAATATTTGTTTTTACCAAATGTTTGTTTTTATCATATCTTTGTTTTTATCAGGGCCGCATCAGGAAAAGAAACCATATCCAACATAATGGCTTCAATCATCAATTCAGCGAAATTTTTGACCTGCTTTTTAACTGGCAACCGGGATGAGTTAGAAATAGTCTGGACAAGGACTTGCACACAGATCAAAAAGACGGCACAAGGGATAAAAAGACAAGGAGATCGTCTATGACCAGATATTATTACTTTATACTTGCCATTATTGTGATCCTTTCCACATCTATTTCTTTTGCAGCCGATCAAGACCTGATTCCCGGCTTTAATCTGACTATTTTGTATGAAAATGGGAAAATGGGGTCAGACCAAGCAAATTTTTGCAACTGTTTTTTTTTAAAAGAGATGTTTTTTAGAACCCTAAAAAACTGCTCTTAGAGGCCTCATTTTGATACCCAAATGGGGCCTTTAAAGGGAAAAAAGTGAGTTTTAGCGGGAGGAAACCTTAATTCCAACAAGTGAAATGTTGACGGGAAAATTGCAGATTTTAAAAGGTTAGACATCTAAAAAAAGGCATTTAAAAATGAAAAACCCATTCTGGGAAAACTCTTATAAAGATAATGAGGTCACGACATTTGGAGCGGAAGCGAATATTACCATTCAAGAACGATACTCGCTGTTTGAAAAGAATGGTATTGTTATCGATGTTGGATGCGGAGAAGGAAAGAATGCATTGTTTCTTGCTTCAAAAGGATTTCGTGTAGACGCTTTTGACATTTCCGAGCCAGGAATAGAAAAGCTGAAGCGGTTGGCAGCGGAAAATCATTTTCATGCGTCAAACAAGATAGTGGCTATGAAACAGAAGGAACAAAGGAGGCAACTCTGCCCTTGACTCTTGCTGGTAAATTCAACAATAAACACGCACCGGGCTACGCTGGTGATGTTGGATTATATAGATTATAAATCAGTGGAACCCGGACTGACTCATGCCTTGATTTTTGCACTATAGTCCGGAAATTTCACGAAAGGATTTTGGTTAAGCTGCAAGGCGTCGGGCTGTTAAGCCGTAGTTCCTTTACTGCGAACAGCCCTTAACGATGCAGGTGAGGTAAGATCCTTTCGCCCGAAGGGTGACAAATTGTATCTTCCGTATCTCATGAAATTTTCGGAATAGATAGCAGCAACCTTAAGATCTCTCTTTTTAACTAATGCAATCGGGCTCCATTTTGTGTATATTCGAATCTTTATGAATACTTTAGATATAGGAAATGAAAATGAAAGTTGATTTTGATAAGGTCAGTTATGTTCTTGGACAGAGCATCGGTGGTGATTTTAGAAGACAGGGTTTTGAAATAAATCTTGAAATTTTTACTCAGTCATTTACTGACGCGTTTAACGGGAAAGAATCCAAAATGCGTGTTAGTGAAATGCAATCCATTATGCAGAATCTCCAAAGAGCAATGGAGGACAAAAAGCAGGCAGCTCAGATGGAAGCCGGGAAAAAAAATATTGAAGCAGGAGAGAAATTCCTTGAAGCAAATGGCAAAAAAGAGGGGGTAATAACCACTGAAAGCGGGCTTCAGTACAAAGTGATCACTGAAGGAAGCGGAAAAAAGCCTGCTGCTACAGATACCGTTGAAACGCATTATGAAGGTAAAACACTTGAAGGTAAAATTTTTGACAGCTCATACAAACGCGGACAGACAGCAACTTTCCCGCTGAATGGCGTCATCAAAGGCTGGACAGAAGCACTTCAGCTCATGGCCGAGGGTTCAAAATATGAGCTGTATATCCCGCATGCGATTGCATATGGCCCTTCCGGCAGCGGGGGAACGATTGAGCCGTACTCTACTCTGATTTTCACTGTTGAACTGATCGCTGTGAAATAGCGAAACAAAAAAAGCAGATCCCGGCGCCCCATTCTGATGCTGGAATGGGGCGCCCCTTGTGGGCGTCCGTGCTTGAATAAGACAGGTGTCGCAAATAATTAAAATAAATTAAAAAAACATTGATGCCGAACAGCCGCGGATGGGCACAAGACCCATCCCTACAACAGCATAAGAAAGGAAAATGCATTAAAAGGGGCAAGTTTACGTTTACCCCTTGCTTGAAATAATTCTCAACTATGAATATGCTGACGGGTAAACCGCAAATGTTCTTACAAATATAGAATTTAATATTTTATCTATCATGAGTCAGTTTTATACAACCACAATGATCCTGTCTATTATCTCTTTTGGAATGGCGTCGACCATGACACCCGGACCCAATAATATGATGTTGCTGTCTTCGGGGCTCACCTTTGGATATAAACGAACCATTCCCCATGCGTTGGGGGTGAATTTGGGTTTTCCCGTAATGGTTATCTGCGTGGGGTTGGGGGTGGGGCAATTATTTGAAGTTTTCCCGTTTATCTATTCTGTGCTGAAAATAGCAGGAATCGGTTATCTGCTCTGGATGGCATGGCATATCGCCAATACAAAAGGCGCGTTGGATACAGAAAACACAAAGGACAAGCCATTTACGTTTTGGCAGGCGGCACTCTTTCAGTGGATCAATCCCAAGGCATGGGTTATGGCCATCACATCCACAGCGGCCTTTATTACGGATCACCGTGTCGCGTCTGTTCAGGTGATCATTATTTCATCCATTTTCTTTTTTTGTGCCATTGTCTCGACCAATTCCTGGGCTCTGGGGGGTGTGATGCTGGGACGATTCATTCAGAATGAGCGCCTGGTACGATTGTTTAATGTCGCAATGGCGGTTTTGATTGTCGGATCAGTGGTGCCCTTTGTTTTTGAATAAAATTACAGTTTGAATTTGTATTAAAATAATAACCCTTGAGGATATTATCTTTATGGGTTATTATTTAACCATGATAAAAGACTTTAAATGCAAAGAAGCCAAATCTATATTTAAAGGTCTTTTTTCTAAAAAATTGCCACAGGATATACAAAAGCTGGCTGAAAGAAAGCTGATTATGCTTCATAGAGTTGCTGATATAAACGATCTTAGGGTGCCGCCTGCGAACAGACTGGAAACACTCAGTGGCGATCGAAAGGGGCTACACAGTATACGCATTAATAAAAAATGGCGAGTCTGTTTTGAATGGAAAAAGGATGGCGTATATGGTGTTGAGATTGTTGATTATCATTAAGGAGGTGCCGTTATGAGAGATTTTTCCCCGACACATCCCGGAGAAATACTGATGGAAGAGTTTTTAAAACCAATGGGAATTAGCCAATATCGCCTTGCTAAAGATATTGGTGTACCCGCCATGCGGATAAACAAAATTGTCCGATTTGAAAGAGGGATTAGCGCGGACACAGCTTTAAGGTTAGCGCGTTATTTTGGAATGTCTGTTGAATTCTGGACAGGAATTCAGGTTCACTATGATACTGAAATGGCCAAAATGAAATTGGGCGATAGATTAGAAACCGAGGTCAAGACATTCGATCCTGCTGCCTGATTTGATCCAATAATCGGGTTTCAAAATTATATTTGAATACCCAAACCTGAAACGATAAATCAGTAACCTAACACCTATTCCCTAACACCTAACCGCTCCATGTAGAAATTTATCATTCTGAAAGGAACCAATTATGATTGATAAAACAGTAAAAAGAAGCACAGAACTTTTTGAGTCCGGGTTCTACTGAGCGGAAAGTGTTCTGCTTTCCGTGGCCGAAAGCAAGAATATTCATTCGCCGTTACTCCCGAAAATCGCGACCGGTTTCTGCAGCGGAATGGCGCAGACCTCCAATCTGTGCGGGGCGGTGAGCGGGGCGATTATGGCCATCAGCCTGTTTTCCGGGAGAAGCGCTCCTGATGATGAACTTGACACCAATTACACAATGGTACAAAAGCTGATCAATATGTTCGAAAATGAGTTCGGGACAACCAATTGCCGGCAGTTGCTTGGGTGTGACCTGAAAACCGCCCAGGGGCAGAATAAATTCATGGAAGAAAAATTGATTAAAGCGTGCAAACTTTACACTCAAAAAGCTACTGAAATGGCAATGTCTATCATTGAGGAAAGGTATTAAACCGTAGATAATCAGGTCCTTGTCAGACCACGAAAACTTCTATCAAAATAAAATTATTTATTTTTCCGGCCCTGTTCCTGGGCCGCATGAACGCCCACCAGGCGTGCGATCAAAACCGCCAGGTACATCTGGCCGACAAAGGCTTCAAACACGGCAAGATTCCTTGCCTGAAGGGAAACCGGTGAAATATCCCCGTATCCAAGGGTCGTGATGGTCACAAAACTGAAGTACCGCAGAACGCCTGCGTCCGAGAAAATCGCCTCATGTCCGACAGTGAATGAATCGGGATAGTTCAGTTCCAGCAGATAATAGAGATCAGACCATAAAAGCATGATCAGGAGATATCCGATCAGGGCAGCGCTGATCGTATCCCGAGAGACATCCTGGCAGTGGTAGAAAAAGTCTGTGATCATATAGATCAGGCAGCCGGTAAAAAGGATTTTAAAAACGGTGTTGACCATAGACATGGTTTCGGTGTGATTGAAAAGATCCAATACAAAGGCAACAGCACTGATGGACGAGAGAAGCAGAAGAAGGATCATGCTTTTTTTCTTTTCACTCACGGCAAACACGGCAGACAGCAACACCAGAATAAAGGAGAGCCGTGAGAAAAAAATGTCCTTTATAATGCCGTCAAAAAAGGGTGCTGCCAGGGTATATAGGATCAGGCTGCACAAAAGAAATGTGAATTTCTCTTTTCGGAACAAGGTAATGATGGTTGCGTTTTTCGGAATCATAGCTGTTTCTCTTTCTTATCCATTAAAAAGATAATTTTTTTTGTGAACAGACCGGCGATGACAAGACCACCATCAAAAATCATACATCGTATTGTCGGCAGACGTGCCGGGGATCACTCAGGCTTATGGGGCATCTATAAGATGGGAACCTGGTTTTTGTCAATCAAAGAATATCAGGTTTTGTCAGATTCTATTCACAGATTTTTGATTCCGCTGTAACTGTTGAATCTTTATGGGTTTTCAAAAGAGAGTAAAAATGAAGGCCGCCTCTCATCATTGGCCTTTTGTTCCGATTTTCGCGTTGCAGGGAGATTTTAAGTCTCAAAATATTTTTAAATTTAAGGGTTTATCCCTATTGCATTCATCGCCGGTGCGTTGTACGACTGAAGCGTCAGTGAAGCTCGTCCATGTAAACATTAAAAGAAAAGAAGGGGGTAGATCGTGCGCAGATGGGTCATTTCAGTTCTGGTTGTGATGGTTGTTGGGTGTGGTGTGTTCTGGGTGACAGCGGATAAAGATATGCGCAGGCTGGTCTTAAACCTGCCCACCAATACGGATGTCCTTTTCTGGACAGTGCCCCAACGGGATGCTGCGTTCCGGGCAATGGACCGAATGCCGATTCTTGTAAAATCCCGTGTCATTCCTGCTGGTGAGAAAATTTATCCGTTGCCAAAAGGAGATCTCCTTGATGTTGGCGTGGATGTCGATGCCTATATGGCCAAGCAGCGTGCTGCCGCACTGGTAATCGTTCATGACGGGAAAATACGACTTGAAAAATACGGGCTCGACTTTGGTCCCGGTGGGCGCTGGACCAGTTTCTCCGTTGCGAAATCATTTACCTCGACACTGGTTGGGGCAGCCATTAAGGACGGGTATATCAAGAGTATTGATGACATGGTGTCGGACTACATTCCTGACCTTAGAGGATCTGCCTATGATAATGTTACGATCAGACAGCTGTTGACCATGACATCGGGTGTGAAATGGAATGAGGATTACGGCGACCCCAATTCAGATGTCGCGTTATTCAATGCTCACAAACCTGATCCGGGTGTTGATGCGACAGTGAGTTATATGCGCAAATTAAAGCCTGAGGCGCCTGCCGGCACAAAATGGGTCTACAAGACCGGTGAGACGAATCTAATAGGGGTGCTGGCCAGTTCGGCAACCGGTAAGAGTTTGTCAGACTACCTGTCAGAAAAGATATGGGGACCTTTTGGCATGGAGCAGGATGGCAGCTGGCTGCTGGGCTCCACAGACCACGAAATCAGCGGTTGCTGCATACAGGCGTCAACCCGCGATTTTGCACGCTTTGGTTTGTTCATGCTGGGTGGAGGTGTCGTTAATGGTAAATCAATATTACCGGATGGCTGGATTGCGGATGCAACCACGAAGCAGGCGGATACCGGCGGACCTGAGTACGGCTACGGCTATCAATGGTGGACTTTGAATGACGGCGTTTTTGAAGCGCTGAGGATTTTCGGCCAGGGTATTTTTATTGACCCGAAGCGGAAACTGATCATCGCTTCCAACAGCAACTGGCCGCAGGCCACGGATGATCAGGGAGGCGATCAGGATAAAAAGCGGTTAGCCTTTTACCGACAGGTGCAGCTGGCAGTTGATTCAGAGGCAGCGCCATAGATTCAGGCTCTAAATTTTGATTTTTCATTGTGTTGTTGCCGAAAAATAAAGAACATGGCCACATGGGTGGAAATGGCGGATGATCGCGCAGTACTTGTTGCTAAACAGAAAAAAAGGGGATCGTTCAAGGATGACAAACAGCAGTGCATTTAAAAGTGGTTTTGTTACCGATTTTGTTGACAGCAAAATGGTTGAAGATAAGGTTCAGAAACTTGCAGACACATACCCCGATCTTGTTTGTGTTATCGATAGAGATGAGAAGACAGCGGGTTACGACGGGACAAAAGAAGAGCTCAACGGTCCTGCGAAGCTGGGTTATCTTAAGATCGGGAACAGAGATATCGACCGGTCAAAAAAGCCGGGTGTCCTCCTGGCGGCAGCCCCCCACGGCAGAGAGGTGATGCAGCCAATGGTTATGCTTGAAGTGCTTGGGCAGCTTGTTGCCAATTATAATCCACAAAGTGATGACCCGGCTGTGAAACAGATCACAGAAATCATGGATGCCACGGACATTTATATGGTATCTGTCAGCAATCCTGACGGGCTTAATTACGCACTGTATGATGATCCTGACTGGCGAAAAACCCGCTGTAAAATTCCCCATTCAAAATATCAGGGGGTCGACTGTAACAGGAATTATGCCTATAGATGGAAAGAAAAAGGCGTGAAGGAAAATTCCTATGGGGGGCCGTATCCGTTTTCAGAACCTGAAACCAGGAATGTGGCGGATATCCTTATTGAAAACCCCAATATTAAATTTGTTTACGATTTTCATTCCAGGGGCAACCAGATCAGGCGCCCCATGGGCATTATGGATGCAAACGATCTGGCCTACTTCAAGTATATCCAGACCCGGATTTTTAAGGCCATAAAAAGCTGTAGAGGAACCAAGTTCGAACGGATCGAATCAAGAGTGGTAAACGGCACGTCAGACGACTATTTTTATTTTATGAAAGGGGCATATGCCTTTGTTATTGAAAGCGGCACCGAATACAAACCGGATCTGTCTGAAGCCCTTGAAATCGTGAAAGAGTGCAGTGAAGGGGCCAAAGAAACCTTAAGGATTGCAAAAGAATACAACCCCATACTTAAAACGCATGCAATTCTGGATTATAAGTAAGCCTGTTTTTGCTTGAAAAAGTGTTGCATTTAGCCATCATTTCAGAGATGGTATCCTTGATCATTGGCTCAAACTATCACTTTTAAACCCTGACAAAGGCGATAGATTATGAAGAAATTATTTTCAGCCGCAGCCATAGGTTTAATCAGCCTCTTTTTGATTGTCTATTTTTTCATGCCGGGCACCATGTTCGGGCTGGTTCAAAGCCTTGAGCGGAACGTGGGCGGGCTTGAGGAGAAAACCGTTGTTGTGGACAGTTTAAACATCCACTACCTTGAGGGCGGGACGGGCGATCCCTTAATTTTGATTCATGGATTCGGGGCAGACAAAGACAACTGGACGAGAATCGGCAAGTTTTTAACACCGCATTTTCGCGTGATCGCCCCGGATCTGCCGGGATTTGGTGAAAGCAGCAAAGTTCCGGGTGATAAATACACCATCAAGGACCAGGCCCTTTTCATTAAACGATTTGCAAAAAAAATGAACCTTTCATCCTTTCATATGGGCGGCAGTTCCATGGGGGGAAATATTGCGGGGCACTATGCATTTTTGTTCCAGGAAGATCTGAAAAGCCTGTTTTTGATCGCTCCGGGCGGTGTTTTTTCATCTGAACCCAGCCAGATGCATGAAATGCTTGGCAGAGGTGAACAAAATCCCCTGGTTGCAAGGACCGCAGAAGAGTATGATAAATTGCTGGCCTTTGTTTTCGTAAAAATCCCGTTTATACCGGGGCCCATTAAAAATTACCTGACCGGTCGTGCCATTGAAAACCGGGATCTGAATACAAGAATATTTCAGATGATCAAAGACCCGGAGAAAAACAGATCCATGGAGTCGATGCTTGGTCGTGTTAATGTTAACACATTTGTCCTGTGGGGGGATAACGACAGGGTGCTCCATAAAAGCGGGGCCCAAATACTTGGCGCGGTCCTGAAAAATGCGCAGGTGTCAGTGTTGGAGAATGTGGGCCATCTGCCAATGATTGAACTGCCCAAAAAGACAGCGGATCTGTACCTGGAATTTTTAGCGTCCCATTAAAGTTTTTGCGGGGCTTACTGCGGTTTTACCGCAGAAAACAGTGTAAACAGAGGAATAGATATGAGCGAATATGAGTACTATCTGATCGAGAAAAAAGTACCCATTGCCTGGGTATACCTGAACCGGCCGGATAAAAAAAATGCCATGAACCCGCCGGCATGGAAAGAGGCGCCGGCTGTTTTTGAATCCCTGGACAATGATCCTGATATCCGGGTGATTATTGTGGCGGGAAAGGGACCGGCATTCTGTGCCGGTATCGATTTGATGGGCATGGTGGGAGAACTCCCGGAATTGATGGACCCGGCCCAGAAAGGGGGTGTTAAATGGCAGCTGCTGCAAAAGATTTATTCCCTCCAGGAGACAATGAGCTGTATCGAGAAATGCCGGAAACCGGTGATTGCGGCAGTCCACGGGCATTGTATCGGCGCCGGCCTTGATATGGTTACAGCCTGTGACATCCGGCTGGGTTCAAAAGATGCCATATTTTCATCAAGGGAAGCGGCAGTGGGATTTGTGGCCGATGTCGGCGTGCTCCAGAGACTTCCTGCGATTGTGGGGCAGGGCATCACCCGGGAGCTTGCATTTACGGCAAAAAATATCACGGCTAACCGCGCCAAAGAGGTGCTGCTTGTCAACGAGGTTTTTGAAGATCAAAAAGCCCTGATGACCGGTGCCCGGAAAATGGCCATGCAGATCGCGGATTGTTCTCCTCTGGCTGTCCAGGCATCAAAAGATGTTCTCAACCACGGTGTCGGCAAAAGTGTGGATGACGGGTTAAAATATGTCGCATCCATGAGCGCCAATATTATTCCGTCCGATGACCTGTTTGAAGCGGTAACAGCCTTTACTGAAAAAAGAAAACCTAAGTTTACGGGGAAATAGATGGGGGCTTAAATGATTGTTGTGCATAAGGTGACAATTGGAAATGGGAAAACCGATCCCATCCGGCAGGGCGAGCACAAGAGAATCTATGTCGGGTGTGCCCAATCCGATATCCGGTACAGGGAGATGCTGGTTAATTTCAGGCAGCGCTGGGAATTTTATAGCCGGCATACCTTTGACTTTTTGACCTCGGACAAAAGCGGGTTGGAACCGGAAGTGTGGAAAAAGAAGGTTAAAAAAACCATCCGGGATTCCGACGGCGTGATGATGATTGTTTCAGCGCATACCAGTAAAGATGAAGCCGCCCTTTGGGAGATCGACTGCGCTGTCTCACATGGGGTTCCCATCGTGGGCGTGGATGTGGGCCAAAACCCGGATAACGATATTCCTGAAAAACTTGAGGGGAAGATTACGAAATACGGGTGGGAATGGTTTGCATGGTTCATTGACGATCTATAGCCCGGAGAACATTGCCCATAACATTTCCTTTTCAGTCAGTACCGGCTATAGTAAGCAGTAAACCCGGATGTCCGGGTGAACCCAATTGAATACGAACCAGGAGGTCCTATGTCTATTTTAATCAATATCCTTGTTTTAAGCGTTGCCGTTTTTCTGGTTGCCCAGTTTCTGCCGGGTATCCGGATTAAGAATTTCATGACAGCCATTGTTGTGGCAATTGTTTACAGTGTAATCAATTTTCTGGTGGGCTGGCTTTTGATATTACTAACCCTCCCGTTTATGATCATTACATTTGGTCTTTTCAAGCTGGTTATCAATGCCGGGCTGCTGTGGGTCACGGACCAGATGATAGAAGATTTTGAGATAAAAGATTTTTTCACCACCTTTGTTGCGGCCCTGTGCATCACCATGATCGATTCTTTGATCCGGTGGGTATTCTGAAAGCATGGGTGGTGTTCGCCATCCTGCTGATTCTTGCGGCATGCAGACCGTTGACGTCAGAGGCGATTTTTCCCCACATCAGGGTGTTGAAAAATATTGCCTATGGGGACGATATAAAGCACTCCATGGACGTCTACCTGTCGTCTATGGCCAAAGATGCTCCGGTCATATTGATGGTTCATGGCGGCGCATGGCGGACAGGGGACAAGACAGACAGGACTGTTGTTGACAACAAGGTCAGCCGATGGGTTAAAAAAGGCTTTGTTTTTGTTTCTATCAACTATCGGCTTTTGCCCCATGCCGACCCTTTAACCCAGGTCAATGATGTGGCAAAAGCCCTGGCCACAGCGCAGAAAAATGCCCCCCGCTGGGGAGGGGATGCCCGCCGGTTTATCCTGATGGGGCATTCGGCTGGTGCTCACCTTGTCTCTGTCCTGGCCGCAGCACCCGCCATGGCGTTTGATCATGGGGCCGTGCCCTGGCTTGGAACCGTCTCAATTGACACTGCTGCCCTGGATGTCCCGTCGATAATGGAAAGAGATCACCATCGTTTTTACGATGCCGCGTTTGGTAAAAACAGGGAGTATTGGGGAAAAGTCTCACCACTTCACCTGTTGCAAAACGCAGGTGCCCCGTTTCTGGCCATCTGCTCTTCACAGCGTCGTGACAAACCGTGCGCTGCTGCAGACAGATTCGTTGAAAAGGCCCAGGGGTTTGGTATGCAGGCAAGGGTTCTCAGGGTGGATATGTCACACAGGCAGGCAAATGGGCTGTTGGGAAAAGACGCTGTTTATACTTCTGCCGTGGAAACATTTCTGGCCGGCTTTGATGAATCTATCAAACAGCTTCTTTCCAAGTAACGGCGGTGTCAAAAGAAAACAGCGGGATAAAAATTAGAAGCTATTAAAAAAGAGGCAGGTCTGTATGGGGAATTTATTTTCTTTAATACCGGAAAGTATGGACGATGAGATATGTGACCAACTGCTTAAAAGCGACACCATACGGATAGAAAGAATATTGTCCAAGGGCCATGCCACTGCGGAAAATGAGTGGTATGACCAGGATGAAAATGAGTGGGTAATGGTCGTGAAAGGTGCGGGTGAAATCATATTTGAGGATGGCAGCACGGTTCCCTTAAAAGCGGGTGATTACCTGAATATACCGGCGCATAAAAAGCACCGGGTCCTGTGGACAAACCCGGATGAGGTAACGGTGTGGCTGGCTGTTTTTTACAGGTAGATATTGAAGTAGAGCCCACCCAGCAAGTTCAAGATATTTTTGCATTAACAAGCGTTTTGCGGTATTCTGTCTTTAACTATTCAATCAAAGATCCAGTATAGCCTGAGTATTTCACGAATTAGTATTCCAATTTGATTTCGCAGGATAAAAACATCAAGGAGGATAGTATGGGAAGTTACCATAAACACGTTGTATTCTGGTTTGTGTTTGTCGTATTTTCATTCTCTTTTGCCTTTCACGGATACGGGAAAACGCTGAAACCGAAAAAGAAGATGGAAAAAACAAAGATAATTATCCAGAACGGCCAGGTCGTTAAGGGCAAGTCCGCTGGAATCATTATCCAGACAGGGCAGGTACTGGCAGCCGGGAAAAAACTGGGGATTATTATCCAGACCGGCCGTATTGTGAAGTCCGTCAAGGAGCATGGGATTATGGTCAAAGGGGGAAATATCGAAAAAACAGGGGAAATAGTCGATATTATCATCACGTCCGGGAAAATCGTGAAAACCGGTTCCGGAGTAAATATTATCATTCAGAACGGGCGGATCATTCGATCCTCGAAAGCAGGTATTATCATCCAGAACGGCAGGGCCCTGAAACCGGGAACCCTGGAGATGTTCGACGACTGGGGGTGATGGCCTGAAAGCCCCTTGTGTCTCCCGGCTGACAGCATCTCCCGCAAGTTAGAAACGCATTTTAATCCTCATCCGCACCCCGAATTCGTTCTTGAGATTCCTGTATTGAAATCATATAATGCTTTTTTTTAAATAAATACGGTTGCTGATGCCGGGTTAAAAGGAGTTTTGGATGAAAAGAGATTTAAATGCGATCCTCACAGTTCTTGCTAGAGGATATGATGTTACCATCAAGATTAACGGGAACGATATCGGTATCCAGGGGGGTAAGTCTGAGTCTGTTAAACTGTTTGGCTCCGGCAGTCCCATGGTTTCAGTGCTGCCTGATGATATGAAAAATCAGGTTTGTCTTCAGGAAGGCGAAAATTCGATTGTTGTGGATTTCAAATGTGTTGATGACACATCCGAAAGTGAGCTGACCATTGAACTGCAGGCCAGGGATCAGTTCGTTAACGGCGCCACCCTGATTTCCCGCAAAGAGAAGATTGATGTGGGAAAGGAAAAAAGCGTCACTGATGTATTTACACTCTAAGGCCGAGATCCGTAAAAAGAGGATAGTTCGCGGATGTTTTCAGACACAGGTCAATGGCCTGTGTCTTTTGTTTTACAGGAGTGCAGACTGGATCACAGAACGTGTTTTTTGAACCAGGGCCGCAATGGATGTATTGGAATATTTTTTAACATCAATCGGGGGATGAACGATGATCCGTGTTTTGCCGGGACAAAGATCCATGGTGCCCACGGGCAGGATATCCCTTGTTCCCTGCATGGTGATGGGCAAGATGGGAATCCCAAGATCCAGTGCCATCTTAAAAGCCCCGTGTTTAAAGTCCATAAGCTGGCCGTCCCGGCTTCTTGTGCCTTCCGGAAAGAACATGACCGAGGTTCCGTTGACAATGTTATTTTTGGCATTGTTGAGTGTTTCAAGGGCAGCCTGGGGATTTGAACGGTCTATAAAAATATGGTCCATTTTAACCGAGGCAATGCCGAACATGGGCACTTTTTTTAAGGAAGCCTTGGCCACCCACCGAAGATCAATGCCCAGCCACCCGGCTACTGCCAGGATGTCAAACAGGCTCTGGTGATTTGCAACAACAACATAGGATTGACCCGGGGCAATATTTTCTTTGTTTTTCACTTCCACACACACCAGTGCGGCAAGGCTGTTGAGCCTGGCCCACGGGCTGCCGCCAAGCTTCATCCCGACCCGGGCATTGAACAGCGTTGCAAATAAAATGGATAGACTGCCGAAGACAGCCGTAATAAGACATAATAACGGGATGAAAATCAACCATTTATAGGGTTGGTAGAGTATTTTAACAATTCCGGATCTGGTTGAATATCTGCGGGCGTGTTTCGGGGTCTCCTCAGTGCTGTCCGTGAATTTGTTTTCAGTGTTCATTCGTTTTTAGATCAGGCTCCCTTTAAAAATGAAATAAAGAGTATTGTCTTTTTATCATTCTACCGCATCTGTCTGTCCTGAAGGTATAGATTAGGAAGTTGTTTTTTGTCAAGCCGCAGGACGGTGCCACTGGCAGCGGTCTTGAATTTTTATAACCGTTTGGTATGGGTGACCGAATTTTTAAAGTCCGTCCGTGTTTACCGGACGCGCTGTTATGTGATATTAATACGCGAATATATGTTTGAAGAAAGGGTTAATGAAGTTGACTTTATATAAAAAAATGATGCTCGGATTTGGTGCTATTATCACGATAATGATCATCTCCAGTTCCTATGTTCTGTATGAGCTGAAAACCGTATCAAACGGAGCGAAACATATCCTTAATGCCAATGTCAGAACCCAGGAGGTGGCACGGCAGCTACAGGACATGATTCAGGATGAAAACGGGTATGCTAAAAAATATCTTGTTTCAAGGGATGATGCCTATTTTTCTTTGTTTGCTGAAATAAGCAAACAGGTTGCCCTGAATTTAAAATTACTGCGTGGTAAACAATCCCTGGATCAAGACCGGATGCTGGTGCGTGACATGCTGAAGGCTCACAATGAACTGGTGGCGGATATGCAGGACAAAAAAAAGAGCCTGTCCGGTCCTGTTGACGTTCAAGGGCTGGGCCGGGAGGAAAAATCACGGTTTCTTTTTGAATCTCTTGATATCCTGATCAACAGAAATCAGGCAGTTATTGAAGATCAGATGGGCCAGATTGAATCGATTACCGCCAGATCCGTCAAGGTGGCGCTCCTTTTAATTGCCGGGACATTAATTGTGGCCATTGCCACAGCTTTTATTATTACCCGAACCATTACCCGTCCCATCGAAGAGTTGATCCGGGGTACCCAGCAGATTGCACGGGGGAAATTTGAGACGATCCATGTATCCTCCAATGATGAGATTTTACTGCTGGCAGATGCCGTCAACGACATGAGTGCCAGAATAAATGATACCAATGAGTTGAGAACAAAAACCATGCAGCAGATTGCCCATGAATTGAAAACCCCTTTGCAGGCAATACAGTCTGCCCATGATGTGTTAAGAGCTTCCGGGGCTGTCAGAGATGACAAGCGAAGAATGCTTGAAATTATTTGCAGCTGTGTCACCAGAATGGTCGGGTTTGTCCAGCAATACCTGGATCTGGCCAAACTTGAATCCGGTGTGCTCCATTACAATATGGAATTGTCCGATCTTTTTAGTATTGTCGAACCCATCGTGGAAGAGGCAAAACTGATTGCCGGATCAAAAAGGATAACGCTTGAACTTCAGGCTGCCCCAACGCCAAAGGTGATGCTGGATACGGAAAAGGTGTCAATCATTGTCAGCAACCTGGTCAGCAATGCGATAAAATATACACCGGAGCAGGGAACGGTTGTCGTGACTCTGAGCCCCGGCGATATCGGGATCCAGGTTGCAGTTCAGGATTCAGGCATCGGTATTGGCCGGGATGAACTTTCCAATATATTTGTCCGGTTTTACCAGGCCAGCAACAGGAAACAGGCAAATACCAACGGGTCCGGTGTGGGGCTTGCAATTGTTAAGGCCTATGTGGAAGGACATGGCGGCAGGGTTCATGTTGAAAGCGAGCTTGATCAGGGCTCTGTGTTCAAAGTTGCGTTTCCACTTGCTGATAAAAAGGCTTTGGGAAATTGTCAAAATTCCAGATTGTCCTGAGGAATATATGATTATGCGTAGTATTATTTTATTGCTTTGTCTTTTGCTCACCGGATGTGTTGCAGGATTTACGGTTCCCGATCGTGAAGTAAAGGCGCGGAACCATATGGCCCTGGCAGAATCGGAAGAAGTATCCCAGGATTTTGCAGCCGCTATCAACGCCTATGCCTTTATCGCAAAAGAGTACAAAGATACCGGGTATTTTAAGTTTGCCGTAAGAAAAGCCGCACTGTTAAATATCCATCCCAATAATCCTGAAATCGACTACAAGGCAGCACTTGACTGGCTGTCAATTTATTCAGGCCTGCGGCTGACCGCCCAGGAAGCGGAAACAGCCTTGCTGATGGCCGCCTTGATCCGGGAAATTAATCTGTCCCGGGATGAGAAAAACAGTATAGTGCAGCAAATTGCCCAGGCGCAAAAGAAAAAGGCTAACCTTGAAAATGAATTAAAGCGCGTCAGGGCGAATAAAAAAAAGATTACCCAAGAACTGAAAAAAATGCGTGCCTGTGAAGCTAAGATTACCATCCTGGAAGAAAAACTTCGGAAAATGAAAGAGATAGATGTCCAGATGCACCAAAAAAAGAAGTCCGGCACCATGATTATCCCAAAAAATGAGTGAAATAAGTAAACTTTTGTAGATGGGGTAAGATACAGGCCGGCGGCTTGGGATTTTCACAAAAAGGTGATCCCCGGGAAAGAATTTGACATGTATACATTCCTTGATTTTTTTTTCAACCTGTTTCATGGCAGCTTTATCCTGTTTAATCTGACTGGCTGGGCATGGAAGAGAACACGGGGCCTGCACCTTGTCACCACCGGCGGGACCATATTGTCATGGTTCGGTTTGGGTTATTTTTTCGGGTGGGGATATTGTCCCTGCACCGACTGGCACTGGCAGGTCAAGCTAAGGCTCGGGCAGACCGACCTGCCTGCCTCTTATGTCAAGTATTACGCGGACAGGCTGACAGGTTTCTCCTGGGAAGTCTGGATTGTCGATACGGCCGTGGTTATTTTGGGACTTGTGGCATTTGTCCTGTCATGCTGGTTCAACCTGAAACAACACGGCTCGTCATCAAGATGAGATGGTAACGGGGCGGCATCGGGAAGGGAGCGGCAGATCTGCCGTAAATTAGGGTGTCTGTGTCATTTCCGCCAAACATGCGGCTAACGGACACATCTTTTGCAAAGTGATAAAAATATCCAAACATGCGCTTGACATCAGGCGCGATATTCTATAATTTTAAGATTATCTAATTTTCACCACCTAATTTATAATTTTTTGAAATCATTCCGGTATTTTCTTTAAAAGGAGAAAATCATGAAAACGATGAAAGTGATCGCGACTATTTTGGGAATGCTTGCCATCCTGGTCCTGCCGGCATGGGCCGGTGACTGGGATTTTTATGGTTCAGCCCGGGTGTCCACATTTGAAACCAACACGGACAACGCTGCTGCTGCCGATACTGAGGATTTTGCCCTGGCTCTCCAGAGCAATTCGCGCATCGGTGCAAAAGTATCGGTCAGTGACGAATTGTCCGGTGTTTTCGAGTATGGTGCTGCCAGCAATGTCAATCTCAGAAAACTTTACGGCGAATGGGATTTTGGGGCCGGTAAATTCCTGGTGGGTCAGACCTATGCTCCCATGAACTGGTTTTACTCGAACCAGGTCTATGGCGTGGACAACAACCTTAATGGACAGGGGTTTATCTATTCCGGCAGGGAGCCCATGCTCAGGCTGTCATTTGGCAATTTTCAGATGGCGTTGTTGAACCCGGATAAAAACGATCTGGGTACTGGCTTTACAGCAGAAGCCGGTATGCCGGCCTTTGAGGCGAGCTACTCTTTTACATTTGATTCAATGACCCTTGAAGTGGCCGGTGGGTATAACTCCTACGAACTGATTGACAGCGGCACGGTCTATGATGTTGATTCCTACGTGATCGCCCTGGGCAGCAAGTTTGTTTTCGGCCCTGTTTTTTTGAATGCCGCTGTTTTTACCGGGGAAAATGCCGGGAACCTTATCGCCGTGTCCGTAGACGGTGACAATGCCTGGGATGATGGCTATGCTTCCATTTCCGGCGGACAGGTCTGGGATAATGACTGCATCGGTTATGGACTGGTTGTCGGCTATAAGTTCAATGACATGTTTATATTTGAAGCCGGATACGGTTATGCAGAGACCGACTTGGAAAGCGCTGCCAGCGAAGACAGTGCCGAGGCTTACTATGTCAATGCCACGATCAATCTGGCGCCCGGTGTCTTTTTTGTGCCCGAAATAGGACGGTTCGACGGCAAGGAAACCGGTGATGTCGAGACAACGTATTATGGTGCCAAGTGGCAGATTAATTTTTAACTGCTTATACCATCTATAGCAGATCATGACCGCACAATAAAAAGATCAGGCATGGCCATGATCATACCGGGCCATGCCAATCTTAATATATTCCCTTTCAGGCATAGAATTAATTGGAATAAAAATGTCCTCTATGATCCGGCGAACCAAACAAAATGCCGACAGTCAACTGAGTGCAGAGCACTAATCATGTGGGCAAAAGAGTTTTGCCGAATATATAACCCTCCGCAATAATATCACTTTTTTCCCTTCCAATTATCGTCAGTACCTGTGTGAGCTAATGTCCGCGACTTGGAAAATAATTGATTCTTTGTGCCGGATCTGGTATGCACCGCTATCCATCTTAATGCACTGCTAACAATTCAAATTATATCAGACGCGGGGACTTGTTTATGAAAGATGAGGAAAAAACCAAGGAAGAGTTGATATCGGAAATTCAGGCCCTTCGGTTAAAAAACAGGGAGCTGAGCCAGGAGCTTCTTAACTTGAGGCTTGCCCGGAAAAAGGATGACATGGAAACTCTTCTGGTTGTTGATGACAATGAAGATACCCGCAATGTAATCGTCAGAATGCTGGAGGAAAGCGGGTATACGCTTTTAGATGCCCACTCGTCCAGCCGGGCTATTGAAATTTTCAAAACCCATGAAGATCCGATCCACCTTGTGTTAGCAGACGTTGTCATGCCCGACATGAATGGCCCGAAAATGGTTTCGGAATTGATGAAAATACAGCCCGATATTAAAGTTGTGTTTATGTCCGGATATGCAGAGGATGAAATTGTTCACGATGATGTGTTCAACGTGCTGCACTCCCACTCTTCTTTTATTAAAAAGCCCTTTAACTGCGAAGAAATCGGATTGATTGTCCGGCAGCAGCTGGAACAAACCCCTTAAGACAGATACAGGTTAGCCCATGATTGACAATACATACTCGGAGTCCACAGAAAAGTCGGGTACTTTTTTGAGAATGACCCTCCAGAATATTTCAAAACACAAATTATCATATAACCCTATCAGTTATGCTCTCTGGTATGAATATGCCACAGGAAGAAATGAGCTTCTCAACCGGGATATTGATTCCCTGGTTAAAAGCAAAAAACCGTTTTCTGATGATGTCGTCAATAAATTATTTAAAAAACATATGGCGGAACGTCAGGTACTGCAGGCGGAAAAGGCTACCCGGGAATTTCAAAAGATCCTGGCGGAAATGACTCAGCACCTCAGTGAATCCGGCAGTCAGCTTTCTGCCCAGGGGAACAGTCTGGAGGACTATGAAAAAAGGCTGTTAGAGACATCCTCCATGGATGTTATCACAGGGATCGCCAAGAACATCGTTTCTGAAACAAAGTCCATTGTCGAATCCGGGAAGAGTTTAAAAAAGCAGGTGGATTCAACGGCTTCGGAAATTGAAGATCTGCGGAAAGAACTTGAAGGTATCAAACAGACCGCCAAGACAGATATGCTGACAAAGCTGTTGAACCGTCACGGGTTTGACGAGGCCATGGCTGAAATTCTTAAATCCACCCAGGCAACCGGTACTCCATTTTGTGTTGTCATGGTTGATATTGATCATTTTAAGCGGGTTAATGACACGTTCGGGCATCTGATCGGCGACAATGTTCTTAAAATGTTGAGCAAACTGCTGAAAGAATATATCAAGGGCAAGGATATAGCCGCCCGTTTCGGGGGTGAGGAATTTATTCTTGTCCTGCCTGAGACCCCGCTTAAGGGGGCTTTTGTGCTGGCGGAACAGATACGATTGAGCCTTAAAAAAATGATTTGGAAAACAAAGGATACCGGTAAGACTATCGGTCCGATCACCATATCGCTGGGGATTGCCCAGTACAAGGGCGGTGAGCCTCTGGACGATACCATAAAAAGAGCGGATGATGCCCTCTATCAAGCCAAAAATTCCGGGAGGAATCAGACAGTTACCGAAAATGAGATGGAAGGGCTTAGAAACTGATCTTCAGGTTTTTATTCTTACTTAACCTGATGTTTGTTCGTTTTATAGTGGGCATTGTCAATTCGCCACAGATCCAGTAGAAATAACCCCGATTTTCGCGGCGCAATTTTACAGGGACGCTATAAAAAATCTTTCAAAATCGATTGATATGTCCCTATACCCGGATAAAACCCTTCTAATTGTCCAGCCCCACCCCGATTTGTTCCGGCGCCCACCCTTTCAGGGTCGGCACCAATTATTCTGTCACCAATCAGATTTTAGTTGATAAAACAATGTCGGATATATCTTTTGCTATTTAGATTATATTACATTTACTAAGATCAATACTGAAAACCGTGATACTATGATTAATTGCCTTTTCATACCGGGATATATGATATAAAATTCATTTTCGAGTTTTGTCCGGTGACTGATTTTAACGCGTATTTAATGGCTGTTGCCGAACCGCCGGGCTCGGATAGCCGCCTGACGGAAGCCATATGTCAGGTGCGGTCGAAAAGCACCTGGAACTGTACTTTCTAAAAAATTGAATATTATCCATTTACTTGAAATGGAAAAAATGAGTTCAGGTGGTTTAAAGAAACTAAATCATCTCTTGAGAGGGAAGTCAATTTTATGAATATGGCAACAATTGAAATCAGGACAATGAGGCGGATTATCTGGGCATACGTGGGTATGGGACTTGTCGGGGGCATTACGTTTGTTTTTTCTAGATCCGAGGCTGTTTTAATAGACGGCATATTCAATTTTATTTCTGCGGTATCGATGCTTGCGGGGATTAAAATTGCAGGCCTTGTATCAAGAAAACCGACAATAACGCAACCTTTTGGATTCGCGATGTACGAAACACTTTATACACTGTTCAAAGGCGTGATGATCTTCGGAGTTATCATGCTCGCTGCAATATCCAATATCATAAAAATAGTTATATATATATCGGCCGGGCAGTTTGATTCTATCAACGGGACTGCAATCTTATATTATTCTGTTGTCATGGTCTGTCTTTGTTCGACGGTATACTTATATCTTGTCGTTCAGTCGAAAAAGACCGGAAATAAAAGTATAATGCTGGCTACGGAAAAGACTGCTGTTCTGCAAAATGCTGTCATTTCCGGGGCCATTGGTGGCGTGTTTTTACTGTCCGGTTTTCTGGAAGGAACGGTTTTTGATTTTATCATGCCTGTGACAGATTCAATTGTTGTATTGATTCTCTGCGTGCTTTTAATCGGTGACCCGGTTAAGATTATCAAAAATGCATTTGGAGAATTAACAATTCGAGACACTCATCAGGAGATCCGGGTAAAATTAAGCCAGACGACAACACTACTGCTTCCCAAAGGATATGAATTAGGTCGGATTTCTATCAGTCGGCTTGGGCGAACATATTATTTTGTTTTTATGATTACAGCTTTAAAACAGAATCTACCGATTGATGAGATGGATACGATCCAAGCCAAAATAAAGGAGGTCGTCAAAGTTGACGCACCCTATAGTTTTACAGATATAATATTTTCCGGAGAGAAAGAACGGGTATCAGAAGCTTTTTCTATGGAAGATCGTTCCCGGTGACGTCAGAACGCATGGGATGTTCAGGGACGTAAGCGGCAATGCACAATTTTGCCTGGCATCCTTATCGTATTTTAAAATTTTATGATCTAACGTATTATTATGATGCAGACCGGTAAGCTGTGGACGGTAATAATTTTTTAAATCGCGTAAGACAGGAAAGGATACTTATCATGACAGTTAAAATACTGGGTATTTCAGGAAGCCCCGTAAAAAACAGTAACACTGATCGGCTGCTTAAAGCAGTGCTGGATGCCTCCGGGCTTGAATCCGAATTCGTAAAACTAAGTCAAATCAATGTACGGCCCTGTCTTGCCTGCAAAAAATGTGTCCCGGACAATATCTGCAAAACAGATGACGATTTTCCGGGTCTTGCCGAAAAGATCAAGAATGCCGGGGCCATTGTTATCGGGGCCTATATCCCTTACGGGCAGATAGATGGTTTCACAAAAGCGCTTTTAGAGCGCTTCTGGTCTCTGCGGCATGTGAATAACCTGCTTAAAGGAAAATTGTGTGCAACAATTGTAACCGGTTTGATGCCGGATGCCATACAGAGCGTGAATCTGAACCTTGCCACGGAACTGAGGGATTTTGAGCGTATGGAGCTTGCAGGGCAGATCTCGGTTCAGGGTAATCTGCCCTGTTTGACATGCGGCCGGGGGGATGACTGCCAGATGAGCGCTGTTGAGCTGATGTATGGGCAGGGTGCCCGGACATCGGATGTTGATTATTCCCGGGCAGAGGACCAGGAAGATGTCTGGCAAAGTGCCCACCGGATCGGGCGCCTTATTGGCAGTGGGATGCATTAAAAAGGTTAATACGCAGCTGAGCCGGGTTGTGAAATATAGAAGAGTGCCTAAAATTGTTAAAATGAAATAAGGATCGGCTCCAAAATTACTTAGGGGCAAAGCTGTGCATTGCCTTACTTGAA
>CAZLTD010000009.1:7768-77115 GCA_964562385.1 uncultured Desulfobacula sp. | reverse complement strand
GGGGCATCTGGAAAGAAAATCCCGTGGCCTACCAGGTCCTTGGCATCTGCTCGGCCCTGGCCGTTACGGTAAAGATGTCCACCGCCATTGTCATGGGAGTGGCCTTAACCTGCGTCACGGCCTTCTCAAGCCTGATTATTTCTTCAATGAGAAAACAGATCCCCTCCAATATAAGGATTATTGTGGAGCTTGCCGTGATTGCTTCTCTGGTGATTGTCACGGACCAGGTGCTCAAAGCATTTTTTTACGACATCTCCAAACAGCTGTCCATCTTTGTGGGCCTGATCATCACCAACTGCATCGTGCTGGGTCGGGCCGAGTCCTTTGCCCTGGCCAACAAACCCTTTGACTCATTTTTCGACGGCATCGGCAACGGTCTGGGATACAGCATGGTGCTCGTGGTGGTGGCTTTTGTAAGAGAACTTTTGGGGTCAGGTAAATTTTTCGGGTTTAGCGTCATCCCCGGTTTTTTCTACGATGCCGGCTATCAGAACATGGGCCTGATGGTTCTGGCGCCGGGTGCGTTTTTTATCATCGGCCTTCTGGTCTGGCTGAAAAACAGCCTGCCCGGCATATCCAAAGAGGAAAGGTAGGAACCCATGGCAGATCTGTTCAGCCTGTTTATCAACTCTGTTTTCATTGGAAATATCCTTTTAGCCTATTTTCTAGGCATGTGTTCCTTTATTGCGGTGTCCAAGAATGTGGAAACCGCCACAGGGCTCGGCATGGCCGTTATCTTTGTGTTGACCGTGACAAGTCCGGTCAACTGGATTATCTATCACGGCCTTCTGGCGCCCGGGGCGCTGGCCTGGGCCGGCATGCCGGATATGGATCTAAGCTTTTTAAAATACATCACCTTTATTGCCGTGATCGCCGCCATGGTCCAGGCAGTGGAAATGATCATCGACAAGGTATCCCCGCTGCTCTACGCTGCCCTGGGGGTGTTCTTGCCTTTGATCGCCGTCAACTGTGCCATTTTGGGAACATCTCTTTTCATGGTGGAAAGAGACTATACATTTATTGAAACCATTATTTTCGGGGCCGGATCAGGGACAGGCTGGGCCCTTGCCATCGTATCCATGGCCGCCATCAGGAACAAGGTTAAATACGCCGACATCCCCAAGGGGCTGGACGGGTTCGGTATCACCATGATTATTGCAGGGCTCATGGCCATGACATTCATGATGTTTTCAGGCATTACATTATAACTGCCATGGGCAGTCCGGATACAGGCCTGACGCGCTGGCTGCATAAAAATTCGAAAGTCACACGGACTTTCAAAAAATAATTAAAGGAGCGGTTCATTGTTATATCTTTTAAGCATACTGGTTTTTACCGGGGTCATTCTCATTCTGGTCACTGTGCTCCTGTTTGTTGAAGCAAAGGTCACCACACAGGGAGAACATGACATCTGTATCAACGGCAACAAGGATGAGACCATCAAGGTATCAGGAACCCCTTCCCTTTTATCCGCTCTCTCTTCCCAGGAGATATTTTTACCCTCTGCCTGCGGCGGCTCAGGCTCCTGCGGTATGTGCAAATGCGAGGTTACAGCCGGCGGAGGCTCCATCCTGCCCACGGAGCTTGCCCATCTGTCCCGGAAAGACAAGCTTGCCAACAAGCGGCTCTCCTGCCAGCTCAAAGTCAAAGACGATCTTGAAATCAAGGTGCCTGAGTCCATCTTCGGTATTAAAAAGGTGGATGCTACGGTCCTGTCCAATGACAATGTGGCCACCTTTATCAAAGAGCTGGTCATCAAACCCGAGGAATCCATTGACTTTAAAGCCGGCGCCTACATCCAGATTGATGTGCCCGAATACGACCTGACCTTTAAAAACTTCCATATCCAGAGCCAGTATGTCAGTGAATGGAAAAAATACAACCTCATGGAATTGACTGCCAAGGGCATCAAACCGGGTTTCAGGGCCTATTCCCTGGCCAACCCGCCCCATGACAATGAAAGGCTCATGCTCAACGTCAGGATTGCCACGCCCCCGCCCGGCACCCAGGGTATTCCCCCGGGATTTGGATCATCCTATGTATTCGGCCTCAAGCCCGGCGACAAGGTCACAGTTTCAGGGCCCTACGGCGATTTTATGGCACGGAATACCCAAAATGAAATGTGCTTTATCGGCGGCGGCGCCGGCATGGCCCCTTTGCGCAGCCACATCCTCCACCAGCTGGACGGCATCGATTCCGGACGCAGGATCTCCTTCTGGTACGGGGCACGGTCCAAAAAAGAGATGTTCTATGATGAAGATCTCAAGGATCTTGACCAGCGGTTTGACAATTTTTCCTACCATATCGCCCTGTCCAGCCCGGATGAAGGCGACAACTGGACAGGCCTTACCGGCTTTATCCACAGCCATCTGTGCAGTGAATACCTGTGCAGCCATGAGGACCCAACAGAAATCGAATACTATCTGTGCGGCCCGCCCCCGATGATTGATGCCGTCATTGATTCACTCTATGAATTGGGTGTTGAGGACGATATGATCTATTTCGATAAGTTTTGATATTGCGGGTGCATCCTGAGTGCAAACAAAAAAATCTAAAAAAAGGGCAATATAAAGAATCACACTTAAATTTCAGCCAGATCGAAACGACATTATGTCACTTGTCAGTTGTGGCATCACACGCTGACGCCATAAACGCATATTAGATTTGCCTGATGCCGTTTTAACTCTCATTTACATATCCAAAGACTTTTCCTTCTCCGTGGTGCGTATCACTGATCTATTAAAATATCGATTGCATTCTGAATCTGCTGTTCCCCCTCATTCTCTTCTGACATATCAGGGATGGTCTGCCACTCGTCTTGACGCTTTTCATCTGAGTCGGATTGGAAGACCTCTTCAAGGTTGTCCAATGCCTTGATCTTTTTTTCTTGCGTGGCAGGAGGGATCGCATCAGTACCCGTTCCTCCAGATTTTGACAGTAAAAGGACAAACGCGATATCAGTGATAATCACCGAACCGCGGTTCGTCTGTTGTGTGTTTAATTTTGCCTGGACCTGGGCTTCGTTAAAAGTCCCTCTCAGCGGTTTTCCCTTTGGCGGCTGGATTTTGAAACTTGTTTTCCCGTCATGAATCCCCTTAAAGGTATAGGTGTTTGGATTTCTTTTCTTGCATTCCGGTTTGACATTTTGGCCAAATTTATACCATAAGCCCGATGTTATACTGATTGCGATTTCTCCCTTGCCGTCTTCGGGCTCTTTTAGAACGATTTTCATGGGGGACTGCTCCCGGCAGACAATGCTTCCTTTGTTGGTGGTCACCGTTACCGCAGTTGATGCATTGCCCTTATAAACCCTCGGCCACCGGGCCTCGATTGTTTTTTTCACAGCTTTGTACTGGGCATCCGGGGTATCCTTAAACTTGCCGATCACCTCAAGTTCGACTTCCCATGGCCCATACTGTATGGGCATCCGTGTGTCAATCAGCCAGGCTTTTTGAACCTTTTTTGAACCGCCGGCCGAAATGGAGGCGGCTGCATCCACAGGATCAAGGCGTTTGAAAAACTGCCCTTTCCTGAGGATGGCGCCCCGGGCTTTCACCTGTGTGACTGTTCCCTTGGGATCCATATTTTTCACTGCAAACGACACATAATGCCCCGGCCCCTGATCATTGGGAACAATAACCACACTTGCATCAAGCGCGGTTATGGAGGCACGCCACAGGGTATAAACGGCACTGCCGGCCACCTCTATTCCGGACTGCTTAGACTGATACCGTTCCATCAACTGCATGCGTGTATCCAAAGCGCAGGTCCAGGCAAGTTGTTCCGCTTTTTCCTGAAATCCTTTTCCCGGGTTTTCAAACGCTGGATCCGGATTTTTCCAGCCGTGGTGAGGCGAGGGGGTATAAGACCACCACTTGATCATACCGACATCCTTTTCCCAGTATACGTGGCTGGAGTTGATATATGCGATGGATCCGCCGGTGGCCCCGTTCCAGTACCAGGGATCAAACCAGTTGATTGTTTCATCCTCTTTGGCGGCAGCCAGGAACCGCTTTGCCTCCCGGCTGAACTCATCATCAGCCGGCAAAGTGGTCTGATAAGAAAGACCCAAATCCCCGGTGATCTGCTTAGTCAGTTTGAGTTCGCCTGTTGTGAACAGCTTTTCCAAAGTCTGTTTAGAGCAGCCAACCACATGATAGGGGACCGACATGTCCGCCATAAAATGGGCAGACCATGCCGCTGATTTGGACGTATTCTGTTTGGAGCGTCCGGTATTGTTCAAAACGTCGTACAATTTTCGGGCATGTTCTCCACAGGCTGCGGGCCCCTCCCCTTCCCCGTTATTCAGCCAGGGGTTGAAATAATGCTTACTGAAATCACTGGATCCGCTCCTGTCTGGGCCGTATCCTTTACCCATGGCAGCATCTGTTCCCTCGTTCTTGAGAATATTCTCCAACTCTGGGAAGCCGGATGCTTTGAAAAACGGCAGTTTTGATAGCTGTTCGTACGCGTATTTATCAATATGGTTGGCATGGGTATTGGTGAACCAGATGGAGGACCACGAAAACGCGTTCAACGGAAAGGCAAGCTTGGCAGTGGCCGCAGCAGCACTGATACCAGCAAGCTTAAGTGCCTGGCGTCGGGTAATCTTTTTTTGTGTCATTGGATATAGCCTCATCAATTTATGTGATTGGTTAACGTCACAGAAGTCCTAAAATACGATCCATTCCTTTCGTACAAAGTTATCGCCGCATATGCAATAGATAAAAACGTCACGTAACATGGGGTTGCTAAAATTCACAAAGGAAAGGAGACGTTGGCTTCAATGCGTTCTACGATCTCGGAATTGAGGATGACATGATCTATTACGATAAATTCCAATATTGCGGGTGCATCATCTGAATGGATAAAAATTGCTTTTTTATTCTGATTTGCGATAAAATATCATCTCATTTTCTCAAAATGAGAGGCTGTCTTTTTCCAGAGCCAATATCTCTTTCATGAACATTCTGGGTAAAATTTTTCCCAAATAATCTTCTTTTACTATTACTATCTAAAAAAATCATAAAAAAAGAGCATTTTTTTGCAAAACCAGGAGTTTACCCTGATTGCTTTTTGGATTGTCCTTTATTATAGATAACATGCGTCCAAAAATCTGGAACAAACGATTTCCCGGTTTGCGATTCCTGCAACCGACAGTGCGAAGCTATGTAGTCATTATTTTGCCGGCACTACAAATCTAATGGACTTTTCGTTTCCTTAATCGTTCGTGACTGAATTGTGTGGGTATAGATCATGGTTGTCCGCACATCACTGTGGCCTAAAAGCTCCTGAATCGTTCGAATATCATAATTGGCCGCCAAAAGATGACTGGCGAAGCTGTGGCGAAACGTGTGGGCAGATGCCCGTTTCAATATTTTCGATTTCCTGACAGCTTTCTTGATAGCCTTTTGCACATGGGTTTCATGAAGGTGGTACCGCCGGTATTCATTGGTATCTGAAACAAAGGTCAGTTCCTTGGCCGGAAAAAACCACTGCCAGATCAGTTCCCTGGGCGCATTTTTATATTTTTTTTCAAGCCTGTCCGGCATAAAAACACCTGAATATCCATCTTTCAGGTCTGCTTCATGCAGCGCGATGACCTTTTTCCCTCTCATGACGAAAATATTGCATCAAAATGTAGGATAATCCCCTTTTAGGGGTATCCCAATGCCTGACCCTCTGGGCCAGGATATTTACATTTAAAAACAATTTTTTTTGACAGTTAATCAATTTCTTTATGTCTCAATTTGTTTCCCTATACAAGGTTTCGCCGGACAAAAGCTGCGGCAAAACGCCACCTGTTATTGGACCATGATGGTTACTTTCCGTCCTGTGTGTATCTAGCCAATGGAAAGAAACATAATTTCACATTTACTGAGTTATTTCCTTTCGCCCCTGAATATATTGCCACAATGGATCGTAGACAGAAAAACTTATGCCAGAGTTCAGCCATTGCAGATTCAATTATCACTTAAATGAATGGGAAAAAAAGTAACGCCAAAAGGGTGATCTGGCTTTTGAAAATAGAGATCTGCATAGGACTTTGAATATGTATAGATTGAAATTTTAATTTGTTTTGGACCGTAGTGGAAAAATATGTTTTATTGTTTGCTTTTTGCCTGAAATTACGAAAAGTATCAATAAAATTCCAATCAGCGTTGTTATAGATAGAAAACACCCAAGGAGAAATGAGTTAGGTAAGTATCTGACACTAAGCATATATTCACCGGCGGGAAGATCAACTGCCATTAACCCTTTGTATTTAGAAATTGATCCGTGTGAGGCTTTCCATCCCTTCCAGTGATTCTGATTTATAATTAAGCGATCCTGCCATTCATTTTTTATCTGAAAAACTAATTTATTTGGACTCCAAAGGATTAAATTAGGCTTTCCCAAACCCAAAAAATAGAACTCACCTCTGTAGTCATTTGAGTTATAAGGAGTTGGGAACCGATGGAAAGGTATTGTTTCATAAGCATTAATCACACCTTGATTTTGTAATAATGGCAGATACTGGTCACTCCAGGCACCATGCTTATTTCGTTGAAGCATTGAGATGGTGGTTTGTGAAAATGGCCGTTTATGAGATTTAATTGATTGTCCTATTTTTAGCTTCTCAGTTGGCTTGATTGTATATAACTTTATGTTGATTTCATCAGGTTGCACCCCCTGGTGCCTGTAAAAACTTGCAAAAAAAGGAATTGGTTTTACCGCATGATTTAAAATAGGAGAACTCACCATAAATAAATCTCCCATGATAAAGATAGTTAAGAGACCAACAATTATTTTTGAACTTATTTTGTTATCTTTTTGCAGTCTTTCAAGGCTGAGTCCTATGATAAGTGCTACGGAGAAACTAAAGACAATTAAAATTCTGGTAGGGATTTTAAAATGATTGAAAAAAGGTAATTTGTGCAGAAGGACCCATGGTGAAAAATCTGAAAAGGCTCCAAAGGCTATGATGAGAAAAAATATTGATGAAACCAATAATGGGCGTTGAGTACGGAAAAGTAATAAATTAAATATATAAAGGGAAATAACAATAACCCCAAGATATGAACCAAATTCCCACCAGCCAAGGTTATTAACAACACTTTGGAAATGTTGGCTTCGGTCGAAAAATATTGTCAAATAGTGAGTCAGAGGAAGGGGTCTATTTACACTGGTAATTCGTGGATTATTGCTAAGAAGTTCGAGGGTCGGTATAACTTTAAATGCAGATAGTCCAAGGGATAGAGCATTTATCGCAATAAAGTTGAATATGATATAAAAATTTTTATTTTCTATCATATAGCAAATGGTATAAACAAAAATGAACAGTATAGAGAATGCGAAAATATAGGTTCCTCCACTCAATAGCATGAAAGATGAAATTAAGGATGCTAAAATAGACCATTTGAAGTTTTCTATCCCTTTAAGAAATGCTAGAAATAAGAAAGGTAAAAACGCTGTAGGCAGCCATGTAAAGTGACCGGCTGCTATATGAAGAGCCCATGTGCTGGAGAATATAAAAACGAAACATGGAGCGAGCCTTGCAAAAAAACGCAGCTTGAAATAACCACCTAACAGCCACATTCCTAATAAACCCAGGAAAGTATGGAACCATACGGAAATTTTTAAACCGTTGATAACACCTAATATAGCAGAAATTAAAAATGTCACTGAAGGAATTCCTGCTTGTGGATTCCCAATTAGAGGCATCCCGCCGCCACAATAAGGATTCCATAACGGGAATTGATGATATTCCAATACAGATATTAAAAGAACTTCATATAAAGTGTAAAAATAATCCCAATCACCAGAACAAGAACTATCGATATCCTTCAAAAGCGGAATGCAAAATATCAAGGAAATTAAAAGAAAGAAAAAAACTATGAATGAAAATCGAATTAATTTGTTTTGAGAAATAGATGAAAACATTATGAACATCAGGGTTCGGTTCCAGTGAAAAGGGTTATCAATAGATTTAAAGGCCAAATCCATGCAAAAGAGTATGGTTTTTAATAAACGGTATTTCTGGTTTCGTTTTCGCCATCTACATCGTAATTCCTTATCAAATTCTCAAGTCTTTATCCAGATGACCTTCGAAAAAAATTGTAGCCCTCCCGAAAATTAGTACCATTGAAAAGTAGAGATTTCTGGCATAACATCCATAAAGGAGGATGAGCCTATGAAGAGATCTCGATTTTCAGAACACAAAATTATTAGCATACTCAAAAAAGGTGAAGCTGGTCGATCTCCCAAAGAAATATGCAGGGAATATTGTATCAGCCAGGCCCCATATTCCCTGTAAATGGGCAGCGATATCTTCATAGTTCATGCCCAGAAGACTTGCCCGCCTTTTGAGTACAACTTGCAATGATATGGTACCTCCGAAATTTTAAACTGTTTTGGACAGCAGTGGATATCTATAATTTAAACATGATAAAATACCAAAAAATATTTTATTGACTTGCTACTCTGGATGTTTGCTTGATAATGATACTTTAACCATGATGAAGTTTCAATATAAGGACATCTATCACATAACTTAGAAGAGGCAATTAATAGTATGAATAAACAACAAATAATATTGTCAATTGTCTGTCCATTTTATAACGAAGAGGAGATGGTTAGCGTTTTCATGGATGAAATCTTTTTGATATTACAAAAGATCAACCGTACTTTTGAGATTGTTTGTGTAAATGATGGCAGTTCAGACAATACTCTCGAGAAATTACTAAAAGAACAGGAACAAAGAAAGAACATTAAAATCATCAACCTGTCCAGAAATTTTGGAAAAGAAGCTGCATTGACTGCAGGTCTTGATTATGCAAGAGGTGAAGCGATCATTCCTATTGATGCTGATCTACAGGACCCTCCTGTCCTTATAGAAGAATTTATTACATATTGGGATAAAGGCTATGACGTTGTTCTAGCAAAAAGAACGGATCGATCCAAAGACAACTTAAGTAAACGAATTACGGCACAATTATATTATAAAATACACAACAAGATTTCACCCACGAAAATACCTGATAATGTAGGAGATTTCAGGCTGGTAACCCGAAAAGTGATAAATGCAATTCAAAAACTACCGGAAAACCAGCGATTTATGAAAGGTATTTTTGCCTGGGTGGGATTCAAAACAGCAGTGGTGGAATATAAACGGGGAAAAAGAAGACAAGGGCAAACCAATTTTAACAACTGGAAACTGTGGAATTTTGCTATAGAAGGGGTTACAAGCTTCAGCACCGTGCCACTCAAGATGTGGCTTTATTTTGGCTTGTTCATCTCTCTATCTACTTTTTTTTATGGGAGCTTTATTATTATCAGAACATTGATTTTGGGGATTGATGTTCCTGGTTATGCTTCTCTTTTGACGATTATCCTTTTCATGGGTGGTATCCAGATGATCGGTATCGGGGTTATCGGAGAATACATTGGAAGGATGTACATGGAATCCAAGCGACGACCTGCCTATATTGTAGAAAAGGAATACTAAACAATGAGAGAGGATATATATCATGATATGATAGAACAGCAGGAGAATCATTGGTGGTTCAAAGCGCGTAGAAAAATCATTCATACAATCCTAAAAAAAAAGATATCATCAAAAAATACCACCATACTTGAGATCGGGTGTGGAACCGGTAGTAATCTTTTAATGCTGAGAGAATTCGGTCATGTTTCAGCGATGGAGATGGATAAGTTTGCCTTGGATCATGCATCAAAAATTACAGGAATAGATGTAAAAACCGGTTGGCTTCCGGACAATATTCCGTTTCAAGGAAAATTTGATTTGATCTGTATGTTTGATGTCCTCGAACATATAAAGGACGATACGCTCGCTTTGATAAAAACACGAAAAATGTTGAACCCAAATGGTATATTGATTCTTACTGTTCCCTCTCATTCATGGTTATATGGCACTCATGACAAAATACATCATCATTATCGAAGGTATTCAACAAAAGCATTAAAAAAAATACTTAATATCAGCAAGATTAAAATATTAAAAACTTCTCATTTAAATTTTTTTTTATTTCCAGCACTCGTACTGGCACGGATAGCCGATGCCTTTTATGAACAAAAAAAAACAATTGGTTACAAGACTCCCAGGAAGCTATTAAATACTCTTTTATATAAAATCTTTGTTTTCGAAAGATATTTAATAGCGAAAATTAATGTACCTTTTGGAGGATCTGTAATTGTTTTGGCTAAGCCGTACAACCCGTCTGATGGATAAACAATTGATAGGCAGTGCAGATGTGCAGATGGGGTCGCCCAAGCAAACCTTTGTAACACCCTGTTAAAAAAAACAATATCTTCTCAAAACCTCCAAAACTGCTCTTAGCCGCCTCATTTTGCCATCAAAATAGCACTTCTAAGGATATATTCATTAAATTCAACTATTAATGGCTCGTGCTAATCGACATTTTCTATCTGGGTATGTATGGCACATAACGCACCGAGTTATTTCTATTAAAAACATACAATTCCTGTTAACTCCTCCGGATTTGTAAACATCACAATAAAGAACTTAAGCCACAAAAAAGAATTCCTGCTTAAGCTGGTTAAAGACCGTGAACGATTATTATATTGGTTCTTTCAGGCAAAAAAGAGATATGGGCTCTGTATTCTAAATTACATTATCACTTCAAATCATATCCATCTCCTCGTTTACGATAAAGGCCGCAATCCTGACCACATCCCAAAGTCAATTCAGTTGATTGCAGGGAGAACTGGGCAGGAATATAACCAACGAAAAAATCGTAAGGGTGCTTTTTGGGAAGATCGGTATCATGCCACAGCGGTGCAAGATGATGCGCATTTAATAAAGTGCATCAACTATATTGACCTCAATATGGTTCGTGCCGGGGTTGTTGATCATCCTGCCAAATGGAAACAATCAGGTTTTAATGAAATCCAAAATCCCCGAAAAAGATATGGATTGATAAATTATGATTTTCTGATGAAGCTATTAAATTTTTCCGACTACGATTTGCTAAAAGCAGCTCATAATCAATGGGTTGATTCGGCTATAGATCAAAGCAGCGGAAAGGACCCTGCGTGGACAAAAAGTATTGCTGTAGGGGATAAACTGTTTATAGAAAAGACCAAAGACCTGCTTGGCGACAAGGCCAAAGGCCGGAAGAAAATTGCATCGGAAACTGGTTTTGAACTTCGAGAAGAACAAGCACTATATGGAGATTTTGATTTGGGTAATAAATTTTATTGGGGTGTTTAGAATCCTTTCAATATGCATCCATAATTTTTAATCGAAGCGCATTTTCCTCTACCGAGACAAGCCTGTATTGAATGTTTTCCAGCCAGATGCCGCGTCGCAAGGACTCTTTGGAAAAATGAAGAGAATATGAAACATCCGGGTCCATTTCAAGCATATACAGATCCAACAGCACCTTTCCTTGAGAAACCCCTTTGAATACCATACTGGTTTTATCGATCGTTTTTTTAAGCCCCTTTTGAAGGCTCACGTTCTTTTTGATATTTTTCCCATCAAAAAAGCCTGGCAGATGTTCTTCAAGGACGTCCTGGTAATCCAATGCACTGCTAAGTTCCGGGTACTGTTTTTCAACCCTGTTCACGGATTTGTAAAACCCGCTGATAAAAAGCGCGATAAACGGCAGCAAAATTAAATATATAACTAAGGACCCTTTCTGGTCCGAATAACCCATGAGTATTCCTCTCTTCTATTTGGTCAGCACTTATTGCATGCCTGATATTCGAATCCATCTCAAAATAGTCTTTTGAAAAAACCGATATCAAAACCATAAACAAAGGCGGCATTTTCTTATAAAAACAGCAAGATGTCAATTCAAATCACCCGAATGTTTTATCCAGGACTTTAAAAGATTAGGTTATGACTGATATCAATTTTCGCCTTTGCCGGCCAAAAGATGTGGAGCAAGCCGTACCCCTTATTTACAGTTCTGGGCCAGCTGCTTTTAATTATGTATTTTGTGATCGTTTTGAAAAACAATCCATAGAGTTTTTGCGCTCTGCCTTTGTGCTCGGAAAATCTGAATTCGGATACCAGCAGCATACAGCCGCTATTGTTGAGGGAGAAGTTGTTGGTATAGGGGCAGTTCGCCGTTGGGAGCAAAACCTAAAGCTCAGTATCGCTGCAATCTCAAAAATCTTACATTTTTACACACCTCTCGCAGCACTCCGGGTAATATCAAGAGGATTAAAGGTAGAACGTATTATTCAACCGCCCCAAAAAAATATAGGCAAAATTTATCATTTGGCAGTGTCGCCAGTTTTTCAAGGTAAAGGCATAGGTCGGCGGTTAATGGAAGAGTTACAAAATAAGCTAATCAAACAGGATATCAATACTTTTGCTCTGGATGTAGCAGAGACAAACCCCAGGGCAAAGATGCTTTATAAGAAACTGGGCTATATGGATAAGGTGATCCATAATAGTAAGCTGAATTCAAGGTTTGGGCGTGTGGTTGATCATACCTATATGGAACGCTTAGAAACAGAAGCATGTCTATAACCCTAACAAGAAAAATGAATCGGATTTCTTAATTACTGGCGTTGAAATATACTATTGACCTGCTCGTTAATTGGCGACAAGAATATTTGAAATCAAATTTTAATAAGACTTTAAGTCTGATTTCAGCAACCGCCCGTCAAGGTCTGCCCCATTCCCATTTTAGCATTTTGCCTTTTTGTCTTTTCCCGGCTATACTACGGAAAAAACAATTATTTATCCTTCAAAGTTTTATTGGATGACCTTATGAAATATATCAATACAATGGTCCTGGTCGTAATCTTAACTATATCTGTGCCCTTTGCTGCAGCCGGTACACAGAGCCGGACAGCACTTATTATCGGCAATGCCGACTATCAGGAATCCCCGTTGAAAAATCCTGTGAATGACGCGTGGGGCATGGCCACTGTATTGAAAAAAAAGGGCTTTGGCGTCACACTTAAATTGAATGCAAATCAGGAAACCATGGAAAGGGCCATTAGAGATTTTGGAACAAATATACGCAAAGGCGGTATCGGTCTTTTTTATTTTGCAGGGCACGGCGTACAGGTGCACGGCAACAACTATCTGATCCCTGTCGGCTCAATCATTGAGACTGAATACGATGTGAAATATGAAGCTGTGGATGCCGGGCTTGTACTTGCTAAAATGGAAGATGCAGGGAATGACATGAATATCGTCATCCTTGATGCCTGTCGTAATAATCCGTATGCGCGCAGCTTCAGTCTGGGTTCTACCACGGGACTTGCCCGGATGGATGCCCCCAAAGGATCCCTGGTTGCATATGCAACAGCCCCGGGATCGGTTGCAGCCGATGGTGACGGAGAAAACGGCATCTATACGAAACACCTGATCAGGAACATAGAAAAACCCGGTATGACTGTTGAAAATGTGCTAAAGAACGTCAGGATCGCTGTTGCCTCTGAAACCGGCAGCAAACAGATTCCGTGGGAGTCATCTTCGTTGATGGGACCCTTCTATTTCACTTCAGATGCCACACCAGAACCCTGGTCTGAAAAGCAAATCATGGTCACAGCACCCGGTCCAGGCAACACTGAAACCAGGATTGCGGCAAAAGCCAAACCCAAGATGTGGAAACCTGAAACAAAAACCAGCGGACAGAGGCGGTTTCACCCTCAGACCAGCGGTACTGTATTGGACCAGGCAACCGGTCTGGAATGGTATGCCGGAAAAGACATTCAGACAACATGGGATGAGGCAGAACAATGGGTTAGCTCCCTGGGCCTCAATGGCGGGGGGTGGAGAATGCCGACCGTTAAAGAGCTCAAAGCAATATACGAACAGGGGAAAGGAACCAGAAACATGCCGCCCGGGTTAAGAACAACCGGATGGTTTATCTGGTCCGGCGAACAGGTTCCCGGGGAACCCGCTGCCAGGGGGTTTGATTTCAGCCATGCCCAAAGTTACAGCTATGATTACGGCATTCTGGATACCAGCGGTGACACCACATGGTATGACGGCGCCGGTTCTACAGCGGCAAGGGGTTTTGCTGTACGACGACAGTCCACAGGAACAAACCACTCAATCACTCAATGATGGGGCTGCCTCACGTAACCATTTGATATCGCAAGATTTTATAAAACACATAGAACTTCTAAGGATGCATTCACTAAATTCCACTATTAATGGCACGTGCTAATCGATATTTTCTATGCGGATTTCTAGGACGTTCAAGACAGGGTAAGTTCCATAACGATATAATCAAATGATCCCCATAGTAAGGATCGTTTTGGAGTGAACCCCAGTTTTTTATAAACTGCGATGGCGCGTTTATTATCGGATCTGACACGAAATTCTATAGTTTTTACTGTTTTTGATTTTCGGGCCCATTCCAGCAATGATTCCATTATATGACTGCCAATCCCCAACCCCCAGTTCTTTTTTGAAACAGAAAAGGCAAATTCTCCTGCACTTCGAAGTCTTTGCCACAAGTTAGATCTGAAGGCCAGATATCCCACGACTTCATCCTGTAACCAGCCTACCAGAAGCGCATGATGCTCTGAATCCCGGCATTTTCTGATATGCATTTTTTCGTTGCCTACCGATATATTATCTATCCCCTCATCAAGGGACAGAAAGCTGCTGTCCTGTCTGATTTTATACACATAGCGGATCAGCTCGCCGGCTTCATTTTCCTGTGCCTCTTTTACCAGCAGTATCTGATCGTTTTTGATAACGGATTTTTTTTGATATAATTTTGGTGTGGTATCTTTGACTTTAACAAGATCAATTACAAGGAACAACAGGTTTGCCAGTACCATTTTTACAAAGCTGTTTAACAAAACCGTCAGTTCAAACTCTTTAGCATAAACAGCACTGTAGTTCGGCGTAAGGGTGGATATCTTTAGCATGACAAACTCCTTGTCTTTGGATTCATTTTTTTAAACCGGCACACCGGCTGCTGTCCAAAAAATCCATTCAGAAATAACACCGAATCAAAGTCAAGATGGACCTGTAGAGGTTTATTGGAACAAGAGAAAGTGTAAACCGGGAAGAAGGTTAAGTGAACACTGAATTTCTTAATGAAGTTCAAGATCATGAACAAGTATAATTCAAACTTAACATATCCTACAACAACTTGATATTATTAATCAATAAAAAAATTAAAAGAGAGGGAAAGCCTAAAAAGGATGCCATCGGTGATGTCGAGTGTCACCAGGACACCGGGTGTGGGAGTGTGCTTGCTTGATGCAAAATCAAACCAAAAGGATTTGAATTTCATTGTAAATCTTGTAAAAAATAACTATATAAAGTCAGTTATTTATGAGCGTTCTCCATTAGATAAAGTTGGGAAAGGAACCTGTAATGATCTACTTAGTTTGCGGAATCATGGTTTGCATGCTTGCAATGGCCGGAGTATTCACATCTTCAGGGAATGTGTTCTTGCTCCTTATTGGATTTGCTGTTGGCATTTATTTGATTTTTAAGGGCAAAAAGACATTTGGGTTTAAAAAGCAGAAATAAACCGTCCATTTAAACCATTAAGTAGGTTCAATCCTGCTGGATCAAATCAACAAACTGAAAAGATTAGCCAAGAACCGGAAAATCAATATTCAGTAAAAAAGGGATACCCCGTCGCAGTTGGGCGAAGAAATTCGCCTGTAGTATAATTATCATCTTAACTTGACTCATTGATACTCAGTTTGAGCCCTGGATTTTTAAATGAAGCTGATTTTTTTTCACAGAGACAAACTTGTAAAATGTATTGTTAATCAAAAGACCTCTACTAAGGGATTCTTTGGTAAGACTTAAAGGATAGGGAATATCCGGATCGAATTCAAGCATGTACAGATCCAGGTTGACTTTCCCTTTGGAAATCCCTTTGAACACCAGGCATGCGTTGTTTAAAAAATATTTTTCATCTTTTTTTAAAAAAATCTGATCTGTCTGAGTTTGCTCGGTAGAGATGTTAGGTTGATGATGGTGAAGCGGGTTCTTGTTATAGTATTTAGCTCTAAATATCTGATAAGGTTTTACAATGCTGATTGCCGAATTGTAATAGGCTATGGCAAATGCCAGAACAAGAGGCAGCAGTACGAATATTATACCCCAAAACCTTTTTTCATCTGTGTATGGCATCAGGTACCTTCCTTTCTCACCCAAAGATGTTGGTTTGTACTCTTAAAGATCCTCTTTGTGATGGACATGACCAATATCTGTTTTGACTTTTCAATATTAGCCGGGCAGGTGCTCAAATCAGACCAGCGACAGAAGATAGATGAAACCAGGGCAATCAAGCAGTAGGAAAACAGAGTAGGCAGATACAAATTTAAGTAAAATAATTGACAGGTAACCCCAAAAAAATCAAGGCTTTATTTGAGGAATTTAATATTGACCAAATGAGAGTACCTGATTACATTTTGCTTTACCAGTTCACAGTCTGATGGTTATTAATGATATTAATACTAATGGACGCCATATAACCATATATAAATAGGAGGTTCGAGAGTGATATCTTACCTGTCTGCCGTTCAAAAAAAATTATCTTTTTTTCATCCTGTCTATGATGACGGTGTCCGGCCGTAGTGTAAAAACGGTACAAAACCAGATACAGCAGTTGGATGACCTGGGCGTTACCAGCAAGGCGAACATGGAAATTTCTACGGGCTTCCGTCCGCCGTCCTCCTGTCTCCCAGACAAACAAAGACGCTTGCTACCATTGTTATTTCAAAAGAATGGCCTGCTACCAAAAACGAAACCAAAACCATAGACGGAATCATGCCCATTTGGGATAATATCGGGAGGTCTATCACTATTGATGATCCGATATTTTCGCAGGCCAACTGCAGGATGGGGCTGTGGAAGCCTCTTGAATTTTTAAAAACCGCCGAGGGAGGGTTGTTCTTCCTGGAAACGTTTAAAGACAACAAGGTACCGGTTATTTTCATACACGGCGCCATGGGAGGGCCGGCAGATTTCAGGGAGATGATCGAAAGTCTTGACAACCGGTATTTCCAGCCCTGGGTGGCCTTTTACCCGTCCGGGATCAGACTGGATCATATAGGCGGATATCTTGTGCAGGCCATCACAAAGCTCCAGCACAAATACAGATTTAAACGGTTTATGGTTGTTGCCCACAGCATGGGAATGGCCGCAGCAGGTTCCCTATTATCTTGTATTTTCCTATGCTGATAAGAAAAACGGCGACGGGGTAGTGCCACTTTCAAGCCAGGTGCCGCTCAAACTACAGATCGAGGCAGAGAAGATTTATGGTGTTGACAATAATCATGTCGGTACCCTCACAGATGAAAAGTTTCTGTTAGTGTTCAACAGGATATTATACCCAGTGGTCGGGAAAACAAAAGGCAAAAAATATCTGGAATTTTTTTGACAATGACACTGATGACTATATTCTTGGTGTATATGCCGGTGTCACAGTTGACGAACTGAGAAGGAAAAAAAGTATAGCATTGAACACATCATCCCTAAATCATTTCTGAAAAAATATCTGGAAAACAAAAAAACAGACACAAACATCATTAAGGGCTCAACAACCAACCCCTTGAATTTTGCCGCAGCCCACAGGGATATCAATTCTGCCAGGCGGAACTGGCCGTTTGATGTTGACGGTGGCAAGATTATTAGAAGTTATACTGTAAACATGCAAAGCATTTACTCAGACTTTGGCTTTGATGCCGAAAAAGAATGGGTTATCCCGATGCGTACCCAAGGGGATCTGGCACGGTCAATTCTCCACATGTGCCTTGTTTACGGAATCAGCGAACTATATGGTGAACATCTCAATGTTTATACAAACTGGGCAAAACTGGACCCGCCGAATATCTGGGAAATCAAATATAACGACTGGGTGGAACAAAACCTTGGTATCAGAAATCCTTTTATCGCAGATTACAACAACCCTGCGGAGGCTTTTCAATTGCTCAACGATTCAGAGTTACTCACTTGAATTCTATCAGGCACTTAGGTTACTGTATCCCATTTCTTATTGGATCTTAAAGTTTAGATTTATTTTACTTTTCACGCGCCTTAATACCATTTATGATAAAGCAATTTTAATAAAAAAAATCTGAATGGATTGCACACATGAAACTTCTGATATGCGGGAAAGGCGGATGCGGGAAAAGCACGGTGACAGCCCTTTTGGCACAAGCCATGCAAAAAAGTGGGAAAAACGTTCTTATCGTGGATGCGGACGAGTCTAATATCGGGCTGTACCGAATGCTGGGGCTGGAACTTCCGCAATCCTTGATGGACAGTTTTGGGGGTAAAAAGGGGTTCAGACAAAAAACATCCGGAACAGGCATGTCGCTGGGCGGACCGCCACAGCTTTTCCCACAGTCCATGACCATCAACTCCCTGCCGGATGGCTGCGTATCGAGAATCGACAACCTGGCAGTAATGTCCATAGGCAAGATCCATCATTTCGGGGAGGGCTGCGCCTGCCCCATGGGGAATCTTTTCCAAAAGTTTTTTTCATCCCTTACGTTAACAGAGAACGACCTGGTTATCGTTGATACCGCTGCCGGGGTGGAACACTTCGGCAGACGGCTGGATGCCCAGTGCGACCGGATTCTGGTTGTAGTGGATCCATCCTACGAGTCCATCATGATGGCCAAACGGGTCAAAGGTCTTGCCAAGGAGATCAATCTGCCGGTACAGGCCATTTTAAACAAAATCACACCGGATATTGAAAACCGGATGGCTGAATCTCTTGAGGGCATTTCCATTATCGGGAGGGTGCCGGACCATTCGTCCATATTTTCAAGCAACCTGGGAGGCGATGCACTGGATATCAGTCTGCCGGAAATCGATGCGCTGTGCCATACCCTTAAGGCGGTCCTTTAATGGCCGGGCAGAAGAGTAACCGCCAAAACAAAGCTCCCCTTGGCCGTACGGTTGACCGGCCCTACTGGATACTGGTCCTTTCCCTGATTATCCGGGCCGTTCACCAGGTCGGGGCCGCCGTATTCCTGGCTGCGTTTCTTTTAAAGGGCATTGACGCCATCCCCATGCTCTATCTCATCCTTGCCGCTGCCACAGGGGGACTGCTGCTGCTCACCGAAGGGCTTCGTCACCGGCAGATTTTCCGGGAAGTCTCCGGGATCAGCACAATGATCAAGATTTTCATCCTCTGGGTTGCCCACAATGCATGGATACCTGCCATACCCGCTGTTCTCTTTGTTTTCCTGATGGCTTCGATTTTCTCCCATGCCCCCAAAAATATCCGCCACCGGCTGCTTTTTTAAAACCAGGGCTTATGATATCTGTCTGAAAAATTGACAATATCCTAGTTTATCCATATGATATCCGTCGTTGAATTGGAAAAAATAAATGGGTGTGGACGGTTTCATGCAAAGACGACATATATTATTGGTAAATTATATTAAAGACAGTATCCCGGATCTGGAAAAATCCAAATTTTATGCAACCATGGAGTTCCAGTCCATTGACTCAGCACGGCAGCTTGATTTCCCAAGCTCAAAAAAATCACCGGATATTGTGGTCATTTTCCTGCAAAAAGAGAAGCCGGACTGTCTGAACAAAATTGCCTATATTACCAAGACCAACCTGGACAAAGAGATCATCGCCGCACTGCCCGTTGATATGCTGGAAACCGGGGTGAAAACCCTTCAAAACGGCGCATCAGACTTCTTCACGCTGCCGTCTACGGCACAAACCCTTGATTTTTATATCAACCGCTCCCTTGAACAAAGCTATCTTCACCGGCACATCTGCTTTAATGACTCATGTTACAAGAGCCGGTACGCCATTTCCGAAAAAAATTACAAGCACCTGTTCAATGAGGTGCCCTGCTATATTTACGTGGTGGACACAGACTTCCAGATAGCCGACTACAACCGGAAATTTGAGGAATACTTCGGCATCCACATGGGGGAATACTGCTTTGGCATCCTGAAAAACAGGGATGAACCCTGCACCCGGTGCACGGTTGCCAAATCATTCAAAGATGGTAAAAGCCATGCCTCTGAGATGCAGATCATCTCCTCTGACGGTGTCAAGCGCGTGGTCCTGTCCTGGGTGGCGCCCATCCGGGATAATTCAGGCCAGATTACCAAAGCCCTGGTCATGCTCACCGATATTACCGAAGCCCGGCGCCTGGAAGATCACCTGACATCTTTAGGATTCATGATCGGCTCCATCTCCCATGGGATCAAAGGCCTTTTAACCAGCATGGACGGCGGTGTCTACATGATGGAGCAAGGCTTTAAAACCGGGAACCAAAAAAGAGTTAAAGAGGGGTTTGACCTGTCGCGGGAGATGACGTCCCGGATCAAGAAACTGGTTCTGGACATCCTCTATTATACCAAAACCCGTAAAATGGAATACACCCGGATACCGGTTGCCGGATTCATCCGGAATCTTCTGGAGATCATCTGTGTCAACGCTGAAAAACTCGGGGTTAGAATTGACAAAAAACTGGATATTAAACCGTCCGAAGATTTTTTTGAGGTGGATGAAAACAGCCTGATGCCGGCTATCATCAATATTTTCGAAAATGGGATCGAAGCCTGTGCTGATGATCTTGAGCAAAAAGATCCAGCCATATCATTCCACGCCATGGCAGACCCGAACGAAATAATTTTCACCATCAAGGATAATGGTCCCGGCATGGACAAGAATGAGTTAAAAAACATTTTCACCATCTTTTTCTCTTCAAAAGGGAACCAGGGAACCGGGCTTGGGCTCTATATCGCCAACAAGGTCGTCTCGCAGCACCGCGGAGAAATCACAGTAAAATCCACACCGGATAAAGGTACCAGGTTTATTATTACAATCCCGAAAATCGTACCAGACACCGCCCGGCATCCAAGAGGGATCGCCTATCCCGATTAAACGGGCTTTTAAGATGTAAGTCCTTTTTTCTGCTGTCCCCTTTTACAGGCCACAGTTGCCCCTGTTCATGCTGAAGAAAGTATGAACAGGGGTTTTCTTTTGCCGGTAATATCTATAGCGATTCAAGACACTGACAAAACAGCTGCTCCATGTTATTATTGACATTAAACATCCCTGGCACATCACTGTCGCGACATCGGATTAAATCACAGGAGGCAAAACATGAAACAGACCAGGACGTTGCTTATCCTCACTGTTTTACTTGTCAGTTCTTTTATCATCCCCCTAGCAGCAGCTCAAAAAAGGATGATGAAAAACAGGACGACCGCTCCGCAAAAAAGCGGCCCCAAAATTGAACCCTCCCGGCTGACCCCCAAATTTTACAAGAATGCTGCGTGTACCACTATTTCTTCAGCTTACGGCTCAACAACCCGGCATGACGGCAGCCGGCGTCCCGTTTTCCGGTATAATGGTCGTCATGGCGGCATTGATCTCTCGCTTGAACCGGGCACGCCGCTGTTGGCCATAGCTTCTGGGACACTGGTGCACAAAGGTTCCGGGAAACAGATGGAGGGCATCTATTTGTGGCTGCTGCATACTCCAGAAGATACAGGCTTTGACAAATATGTACTGACCAAATACCAGCACCTGGCCCGGGTACCTGAGATTGATGTAGGGCAAAAGGTGACAACCGGACAGGTCATCGGCTACTCCGGTGCCACCGGTACCCATGGCGGCCACTATGGCTCAAAGGGGTATCCCCATCTTCATCTGTCCACCAAGGAAAGTATGTCCGGTAAGTTTTTGATTAAAAACAACACGCTTGTAACCAAAGCCGTCTTGTTTGATCCCCTTATCTTGTATCTGCACGCGGCAGGCACCGGCAAATCTTCCGGCAAGGGCAACGTGATTGTCCCATACGTGGATGCCAAAGGTACAATTCATCCCGAAACGGCCAGGATGGTATGGCCGGTTGCCTGCAGGTAGCAGGAGCCTGTTTGAAAAATTTAACCGGCCGTTGCCTGCCCCTGTTTTTTGTTATAAATCTTCATTGTCTGAAAACACCATAGTGTGGTAAGACATGCCATACAAATGAAAACTAAAAAACGGACATAAAAATGACCATCCAGTTTATTGGAAAAACGTTGAAGAACCCGATGGTTCTGGCCTCAGGCATTCTCGGCAACAGCCGGGATATTCTTGAACGGGTTCATGAAAACGGCTGCGGCCTTGTGACAATGAAATCCATAGGGCCAGAACCCCGCGACGGGCACAAAAATCCTACGGTGATAGATCTGGGACAGGGAATGATTAATGCGGTGGGGCTGCCCTCCCCGGGGTATCTGCATATGGAGAATGAATGGAACGATCTTGAATCAAGAGACTTTCCCATCATTGCCAGTGTGTACGGCGGATCTGTGGACGAATACCAAAAAGTGGCACAGTTTGTCTCCACAAAAAACCCTGACTTTATTGAGATCAATATTTCCTGCCCCAATTCGGAAAAACACGGCATGATTTTCGGCGTGAATCAGAACTCCTCCCATGATGTGGTCTCGGCCGTCAAGAAAAACATTGATGTCCCTTTAATCGTCAAACTCACCCCCCAGGCCCCGGATATTGCCGGTATCGCAAAAACATGCCAGGACGCCGGTGCAGATGCCATCTGCGCCATCAATACGGTGGGCCCCGGCATGGTGATTGATATTGAATCTAAAATGCCGGTGCTGGCCTTTAAAAAAGGCGGCCTGTCCGGTCCCATGATAAAACCGGTTGCCGTACGCTGCGTCTATGACATATACCAGGCCGTGGATATCCCGATTATCGGTCTTGGCGGGGTGACCACCGGCAAGGATGCCATTGAGATGATCATGGCCGGCGCAAGCCTTGTGGGGATCGGCACTGCCGTGCGGTACCGGGGAATTGATGTATTTGAAAAGGTGAACCAGGAGATAAACTCATGGCTGGCGAATCATGGCACAACCATTGAAGAGATAAAAGGTGCCGCCCATGCATAGTAATAATGAAACCCACATAACCGATCAGAAACCCGTAATGCTCAAGGTGGCCCAAAAGCATATGGACAGTTCCGCCTTTGCCACGCTGTTTTTCGACTATGCCCTGCCGTTTCGCCCCGGACAGTTTCTCATGGTCTGGCTGCCCGGCATTGATGAAAAGCCCTATACCATTTCCTATCATAGTGATTCCCGTTTCGGCATCACCATAGAGGCCAAGGGAATTTTTTCCCAGAAGGCCGTGACCCTGGACAGGGGAGATCTTGTGGGAATCCGCGGGCCATTCGGCAATGGCTTTACTTTTGATACAAAAAGCCGTGCCGCCGTTATTGCCGGCGGGTGCGGTATGGCACCGCTGGCCACCCTGGTGGAGAAGCTGCCCCAAGACACCTGCTTTATCCACGGCGCCCGGTCCAAGGAATTTATCCTCTACCCGGACCGCTTTGACACCCCCCGGCAATTCTGCACCGATGACGGCAGCTTTGGACAAAAGGGGCTTGTCACCGATCTTCTTGAAAATGAGATCCTGTCGGGCAGGGTATTTGACATGGTCTACGCCTGCGGACCTGAAATCATGATGGCCGCAGTTTTCAAACTGTGTGAGGCTCATAAAATTCCCTGCCAGGTCTCTCTTGAGCGGTATATGAGATGCGGTTTCGGCGTCTGCGGTGCCTGTGTGTGTGGAAAAAGTATTGTCTGCAAAGACGGACCGGTGTTTGGCTCACACGCCATCCGGAAAATGAAAGACTTTAATACCAAAGCGCTGCTGAAATCCGGAAAAGATGTGGACCTTTCCACCTATTTTTCATGGCGCTGCCAGTAATGTAATTTTGTTACAACGAAATCTATAAGACATAGGATATTAATATGACCTACAAAGAAGCATTTATTGAATTCCTGGTTGAATGCGATGCACTGAAATTCGGCCAATTCGAACTTAAAAGCGGCCGGATCGCCCCCTATTTTATCAATACCGGCATGTTTGACACCGGCAAAAAGATCAAAACTCTGGGGACATTTTATGCCAAAGCCATCCAGGAACATTTTGGCGACACTTTTGACGGCATTTACGGCCCGGCGTATAAAGGCATCCCCCTGTGCATTTCAGCGGCCCAGGCCCTGTCGGACATGGGATCTGACAAAGGGTATGTCTTTAACCGCAAAGAAGCCAAAACCTATGCCGACAAAAGTGTGGTGGTGGGCATGCCCTTAGCTTCCGATACCCGCCTGGTGCTGGTGGACGACGTCATCACATCCGGCAAAGCCATCCGGGAATCTTTAGAGGTGCTAAAACCCTGTGACAACCCGGGCGTTACCGGGATCATCATCAGTGTGAACCGCCAGGAAAGAGGCAAGACAGACAAAAATGCCTTAAAAGAGGTGGAACAGGTCTTAAACATTCCCATCCACGCCATTGTCAGCATCTCGGACATCAAAGAGTACCTGCACAACAAAGAGATCAACGGTAAGGTGGTTTTAGATGATGAGATGCTTGGAAAAATCAATGCCTACCTGGATGAGTACGGGGCTGCCTAATCTGGATATTTCATGAAAAAAGTTAATATCGAAAACAAGTTTGCCCTGTTTTCAGAACGCTGGTCCCCCAAAGTCATCGCCCAGATGAACAACTATCAGTTCAAGCTGGTCAAGTTTCAAGGGAAGTTTGTCTGGCATGAGCATGCGGATACGGATGAAACCTTTATTGTCATTGACGGGACCATGCAGATCGAATTTAAGGACAACATTGTCACGCTTCAAAAAGGGGAGATGATCGTTATCCCCAAAGGAGTTGAACACAGACCCTCGGCCGAAAAAGAATGCAAGGCCATGCTGGTGGAACCCGGCGGCACGGTCAATACCGGAGATACCGGCGGAACCCTGACCGCTGACAATGATGTCTGGATCTGATGGAGTTTCATACCCTCACATGGTTGTTCTGCGGGGCCGTTACCCTGCACAACCTTGAAGAAGCGATTTTCCTGCCGGCATGGTCACAATCCGCCGGTCCATGGCACCGCCCTTTCAATGCGTTTGAATTCAGGTTTGCCGTCCTTGTCCTGACCCTGATTGCCTATCTGCTTGCTTTTCTCTGCCAAATCGAGTCTATTGCTAACGTATGCCGCTATTTGATCAGCGGGTATGCCCTGGCCATGCTTTTAAATGTCTTTTTTCCCACCTTGCCGCCACCATTGTCATGAAAAAATATGCGCCCGGTCTTGCCACGGGATTTATTTTAAATCTTCCCATTACAACACGTTGATTCTGGCAGCATTGAAGGAAGATTTGATTGCGCCTTTTGTATTTATTTTTACCGCACCTGCCACGATTTTAGGTATACTTTTACTCATTCCAGCCCTCTTTTTTATCGCTAAAAGAATCGCAACTCGCATATAAGGCAAAAAAACTGCTTTTTTCTTAAAAAAAGTTGCAAAAATCAGGGTAAACCCTGATTTACTTCTGCCAGCTCCGGTGGTATGCCTGACGATGATATTCACAATAATCACTGAAAGGAGGCTAAAAAAATGCGCTTCACTTCTATTTTTCGATTTGCGACGATATTCCTGACAATTATCACACTGTTCTTAACTTTTCATGCGTCTTCATTTGCCCAGGATACGAAATGGTATCTGGGAGCCGGTTATGGTGCTTCAAAAAATGACACTGGTGTTACCAGCCTTACCGGCACTGCCAGTCTTGATGAAGATGACAGCGGTTTTAAAATATTCGGTGGATTTCAGTTCAACAAATTCTTTGGTGTTGAAGTAGGATATATCGATCTTGGAGAGGCTGAACTCAAAGGAAATACCGGTGACACCTTTGTCTCCGGCGGTACTACGTATCAATTTCTTGTTGACGGCGTAACCGTTACTGCTGAAGGATTCAGTATCCCTGTATTTGCTGTTTTTTCCCTTCCCATGGATACGGCAACCGGAGTGGACTTTTTCAAATACTTTACCCCATTTGCCAAGATCGGGTTTCACTATTGGGAAAATGATTTCACAGTGACATCAAGCAGTTTAAGCACTGAAACAGGAGATGACGATGGAACAGATCTGGCTTTTGGTCTTGGATTGAATATAAACCTTACCCGTAATTTTTCCATCCGTGGGGAATGGGAACGACTAAATACCGAAGAAGAATCCGACTTTTTTTCTGGCAGCATTATTTTTAAATTCTAAAACCAGCAATCTCTTGATCAAGGGCCTTAAAGGCCCTTGATCAAAGCTTCTGCCTGCTGATAACGATCAACCATCACCCAAAATAAAATCCGTGATATGGATATTGGCTTTTATCTCTTTGTCCATGGTGGTCTCGATGGGATCATCCTCATGGCGATGCCCGGACGCTCTTCTAAGAATCTCAACCTGCGGCATAGCTTTGAAAAAGTGCTGTATTTGCAGTGAGCATCTCCCCTGTCAAAAGATCATCCAAAGCAGATGAGAAATGATGGTTTTCCACCCCCGGGACAAGATTATTTGCCGCGATGGTTCCCAAAAGCGCCATATTCTGCATCCTTGCATCCACCATCTCTTTGGTATCCACTTTGATGGCAGCCACTCCCGCATTGCTGCAGGCGATCTGAACATCCTGGGCGGTAATTTCCCGGTTTTCGCCCAAACGAACCGGCAGCGGCTGCCAGGAGACATCCAGGTAGACCAGGGTGCCGCCCTTCTTCAACGCGCAGCCAAACCCGCGCATGGCCTCGTGGATCTCCATGCCCAGCACCAGATCGGCACTGTTCTCCATAATTAAAGGAGAATGAATGCCGCTCCCGCAGCGGATCCTGGATACCACCACCCCGCCTCTCTGGGCAAGGCCGTGGGTGTCCACAGCAATGGCGTTTATCCCGGCATGATCAACAGCCCTGAGCAATGCCTGGCTTAAAAGTCCGATGCCCTGTCCGCCAACACCTGTAATATAAATATTAAATGCTTTCATATTTCACCTTTTCTCAAAATCAATGGCCTGCTGCGGGCAGGTGGGTTTACAGGAACCGTCCCCGATGCACAGATCCAGGTTGATATCCACGCTGTCATCCGGGTTTCGGATAAATGTCGGGCACCCGAATTTTGCAACGCAGTCATGGGTTTTATTGCAACGTTCCTGATCAATGGCGACATGCCGCTGGGCATAGCCTCTCTTTTTGCGCTGCATCCGCATGAATTTAAGCATGCAGGGGTGCCGGGCAATGACCACGCTCACCCCCCTGATCGCCATGGACTGTTTCACGAGATCTGTCAGTTTTGCCTGGCTGTAGGTATCGCACGACAGGATGCTTTCAATACCGAACCCCTTTAAGAGCGCTTCAATTGAAATCTCTTCGCCGGCATGGTCCTGATGACCGGTCATGGCGGTGGTCCCGTTTTCCATGACGATGAGCGTGACATCATGTTTATTGAACACGGCATTGATAATTCCGGGAAGCCCGGCATGGAAAAAAGTGGAATCCCCTAAAAAGGCCACCACCCGTTTGTTATCATTGAACAGGGAGAGTCCCGCCGCCATACCCATGGAGGCGCCCATGCACATTAAAAGTCCGCCGATATTGTACGGCGGCATATACCCCAGGGTATGACAGCCGATGTCCGCCACGGTGACGTCTTCTGCGGCCAGGGCTTTTTTAATGGCATAAAAAGCACTTCTATGGCCGCACCCCGGGCACATCTGGGCCGGTCGCGCGGGTACTTCAAAGGGCACGACCTTTTCAGACTTCCGCTTTTTCATGATGTCCGGCCATGTGGCGGAAAGCTTTTCCCGTGTCTTATCCGGTGTATACTCCCCGATAAAATCTTCATCAACTATTTTCCCGATGATCCGGGTTGTAAGGCCATGATCGTAGGCCAGAGCCTTGATTTCAAGCTCCAGGATATTGTCCAGTTCTTCGAGCACCAGCACCTGTTCATGACCTTTTAAAAATGAGACAATTGTTTCTGCGTCAAGGGGATTAACCATTCCCAGTTTTAGAATATCCGGACGAAACAGGGTTGTTTCATACACATCCAGAACCGATAAAAAACTCAAGCCCGATGTAATGATTCCTTTGCTTTTATTATCATCAAATGCATGCACCGTATTCAACCCCTCATATTTGGCAAAATCCCTTGCCCTGTGCTGCTTTTTGATGGACTGTCGCTTCATGTCCAGTGCCATTGTCGTCAATGCGATATACGGCCCGTTTTCACGGTTAAAATCGTTACGATACAAAACATCTTTTCTCTCATACCGGCCAAAGGACACTTTCTGCCGTGCGTGGCAGACATGGGTGGTCAGGCGAAGCACTGCCACTGTGTTCTGTTGTACGGCGAACCGGGCCGCCTTGATATAATAGGCATACACTTCCCTAGGATCGGCCGGTTCAAATACCGCAACACGCGACATTTTATAGATATTTCGATTGTCCTGTTCATTCTGGGAGGAATTGGCCCCCGGGTCATCGCCCAGTACCACCACCAGCCCGCCGATAATATTCATCAGGCCAAACTGGACAAAGCTGTCCAGGGCCACATTCAGTCCCACACTTTTAAAGAAGGCACAAGACAGGTTCCCGTTCACCGCAGCCCCGAAAGCCACTTCGCAGGCCACTTTTTCATTTACGGAAAATTCAAAATAAAAGGGGCGTTTTTCTGTGGGAATACTGTAAATCGCGGTGGCGATTTCAGGGGTCGGAGAACCGGGATAAGAGGCCACTACCTTTGTTCCGGTCTCCACCATGGCCCTGACAAGGGCCTGATTACCCATAACAATTTCTTTAAAAGGATCTCTGGTTACAAGGATATCACCTAATTTTTTCATACGCCTTCCCCGGGAGAATGCCCCTTTGCTTGAGAGTCAACAATTTCCAGATGCGAAAACAATCTGTTTCTCATCACATTGATACGCTGACGCTGTTGCATGGGGGCGTTGTTGAAAGATATTTCGTCCCTTACCATGATAATGCATTAAATTTATGGCTGCTCTTTGCCGCCCTTTAGTTGATCCGGGTCAAACCACTCTTCATCACCATACAATTTTTCCACACAGTCCGGACAGATGCCGTGACTGAAAAGGGCATCAGAGTGTTTTTGAATATAAGATTCCAGCCGGTTCCAATACCCCTTGTCATCCCTGATGTTCTTGCAGTGGGAACAGATGGGAATGATTCCCTGAAGTGTTTTCACATCGTCCAGGGCATTTTGAAGCTCCTGTATGAGGATTTGCTGTTTTTCTTCCAGCTGTTTCCGGTCAATGGCGACACTGACCTGTCCGGCCACAGACATCAGGACCTCCTGGTCTGTCTCATCGTATAGGTTGGGATCGGTATAGCTTTGAACGGTAATAACACCAATGATCCGGTCTCTCTTTTTTAGCGGCACCCCCAGCCAGATCTCGGACGGTGTACAGGTGGGTATGGAATATCCGCTTTGTTCCCGCCATTTAATGGTTTTCTCCTTATCAATTAAAATGGACTTTCCGGTTCGAATTACTTCAGCGCTTAAAGAGGCGGTTTTTGATATCCCTTTTACGGGTGGCAGGGTCCCGTCCACTTCATCAACACAGTATGGAAACGTGATACGGTCCTTTTTTTCATTATAAATGGCAATATAAAAATTATTCACATTGAGAACAGGCGACAATGCCTTATGGATGGATTGAAATAGTTGTTCAAGGTTACTGGTGGTGCTGACGGCATTTGAAATATTAAACAGGGCGCGATTTATCTTCTTTAACCTGGACAACTGGGCGGCTACCATTTTTTCAGGTGGAATATCGTTCACTTTATTTCCCTATCTTGTTCGACCATATTGATACCGATTACATACAGATCCATCTTCCCTGTCCTTGTCTTCTTTCCTGCTGAATTGTTTCACACATTTTACGATACGATATAGTATCTGATCAAGGAATTAAAAAAAAGAGGCTTCATTTTCGATATCCAATCGGAAGCGACTTCGCTTTTATGACTTGTTGGAGGTGGTGGACCTATTTAATCAGACAGGAGCAGATGTCTTTGAATACCTGTTTGCTGTATTTACCCTGGACCACATCCTCTTTAATAACCTGGAGCGCGTCATAGGGCGTCAAGGCTTTCCTGAAATTTTTATCCCGGTATTTAAGCAATTCATAGCTGTCTATCAGGCCGATAATCTGTGCCTGTTTTGAAATATCTTTAATCCCGTTGGGATAACCGCTGCCGTCAAGGCGCTCATGGTGCTCTAGCGCGGTCTGTCCCACGGCCTTGTCCAGTGCGGTGAACGACTTTATGTCCCGGGATCCTTTAATGGTATGGGTTTGATACTCTTTAAACTGCTCGTCCGTAAGCCTGTCTTTTGATTCAATGAGTTCCTTGCCGATTTTCGAAGCGCCAAAATCATGGAGCAAAGCACACAGGGCAAGTGTTTTCAACGCATCGTCATCATACTCTTTGAAAAAACCGTATTGCGCGGTCAGGGCCATAACATTAACGGAATGCTCTATGATCAATGAACTTTTTGCATTCATGGCTACCAGGGCATCTAAAAGATCCGGATTCTTTTTGGCCCCGAACAAAAGAATTTCTATGGTTTCCGGCAACGCGGCCATGCTTGCTTTCAAGGGACCGGCAAGCGCCTCTTCCATAATTTTAACAAGGCTTATTTTAATTGCCTTGATCCCCTTGGACGAGATCGCTTTGGCCAGTTTCATGTTCAATACGGAAAGAAGCTTCTTCACAATTTCTTCTTCGTCTTCCTTCCGGATATAAAACTGGGGGTACTGGTTCCGGTCAAGCATGTCGCTGTCAAGTTTCTTGTCAGCCTTCTTGTATAAAAGTGCCTCGCCGTCTTTTGCAATATAATAGAGGGGGAAATTATTATAAAATTGAATATGTGATTTTTTAATCAATATTAAATCAGGATGTTGATCTTTAGTCATAAAAACTGTCACTCGTATAATTGCTTTATTCGTAACTTTTTATTTCATACCATACATCTTTTTTCATATTTGCACAGCCTAATTTTGCATACAACACAAATTTTACGATCAGATCCCGGGAAATTGCCATGGGAAAGGTTTCCAATTGCTTTTTGTCTCACCTCAGGGTTCATGCTTTTATCTATAGTTAACCCCATTTTTAAAACTTGCTGTAAAATTGTCATTGGCTTAAAACTTACCTACCAGGACGCTTTATCAGATCCGATTTGCGGATCATGAGACCTATTTATCGTCCCTTGCGTGCAAAACAATATTTTTTAGTGTCGTCTCCCCATGAATCCCTTTAAGATTCTTGACTATTTGTCCAAACTTACCTACAAATAAACTGCGCGTTTCACAACACCACAAGGGGCTAAAATGATACCACCTGTTGCATTGACAAATGATATGCTCATCGTATTCGGTTTTCTGATTTTTGTTACCCTGCTGTTTATTTTTGATATCGTCCGGGTTGACATGGTGGGACTATTAATGATGGTTTTGCTGCCCCTGTCCGGTGTCATCGAGCCATCCGAAGCCATCAGCGGATTAAGTTCAAATGCCGTGGTGGCCATTATCGCGGTTATCATCATTGGAGAAGGCCTTGACAAGACAGGGGCCATGAACATGGTGGCCCGCAAAATTATCAAATGCGCCGGCAAAAGCCAGGTGCGCATCATGGCATTGATTTCAGGCACGGTTGCATTCATATCCAGCTTTATGCAGAACATCGGGGCAGCAGCCCTGTTTCTGCCGGCCACCAACCGGATCTGCCGCCAACTCAACGTGCCGGTATCCCGGATACTGATGCCCATGGGATTCTGCGCAGTCATCGGCGGATGCCTGACCCTGGTGGGATCAAGCCCATTGATCCTGCTGAACGACCTGATGGCATCCTGGTGGGATAACAACGCTTCTATCATCCAGAATCAACCCTTTGAACCGTTCAGCCTTTTCAGTGTAACACCCATCGGTTTTGCCCTGGTGATATGCGCCATGGCCTATTTCGTTGTGTTTGGTAAATATGTACTGCCGGACATATCCATCAAGGATGAGGACTATTGTCTTTTAGACCACGATCTTGAATGCACCTATGGCAAGGAAATCGACAGCGCGTTTGAATTAAAGATCCCCAACACCTTCGTGACCAAACGCCTGGACGAGCTTGATATCAGGCCAAAATTTCATTCAACTATAATCTGTATCCATAAGCAGGGCCCCACCGGTGCCATCTATAAAATCCTGGTGCCGTCGCGTTCCGATATCATTGAGCCTGGTGACACCATCGGGGTTATCAGCAACCCGGACCATGTCAAAAAAATGGCCGAACAGATGGGATGGATCCTGTTGAGCGAACTCAACCATTTAAGTGAAACCCTGTCCCCGGATAATGCCGGTGTTACCGAAGCCATTGTCCCCCCCCGGTCCGAACTGATCGGCAAAACATTGCACCAGGTCTATTTCAGGAAACGCTACCAGGTAAACCCCCTGGCATTTTTCCGCATGGACAATGCTCTTTTTGAAGAGATTTCCGAAACCAAAATCCAGGCCGGGGACGCATTTCTGCTCTTTGGTGAATGGGATAAATTCCATCTGCTCCAGAACAAAAAAGACCTTGCCTTTTCAGAACATATTCAAGGGGAAATGATGCATCCGGAAAAATCAGGATTCGCTGTAGCCAGCCTTGCCCTGGCCCTGATCCTGGCACTGGTGTTCGAGGTTCAGCTCTCCATTGCACTGCTTACAGGCGCCATCGGGATGATTCTAACCCGGGTCCTCACCCTTGACGAAGCATACAATGGTGTAGACTGGATGACGGTATTCCTTTTAGCCGGCCTGATCCCTTTAGGCCTTGCCTTTGAGAAAACAGGGGCCGCCCACTATTTATCCACCGCCCTGACCAACATGATGCAGGGATTTTTAACCCCGTTCACCCTCTTTTTGCTCATCGGGCTTTTAACCTCTTTTTTCACCCTGGTAACGTCCAATGTCGGGGCAACGGTCTTAATGATTCCCCTTGCCATGAACATGGCCCTTCATATCAACGCCGACCCAAGAATGGCCGCCCTTTTGGTGGCCGTTGCCGCCTCCAACACCTTTATGTTACCCACCCACCAGGTCAATGCCCTGATCATGCGGCCGGGAGGCTACAGGGTCAAAGATTACGTCAAGGCCGGGGCCGGCATGACAGTATTATTCATCGCTGTCGTAATGACCATGCTCGTTCTGTTCTACGGGATTTCCGCGGCTTAAAAATCAATCAGAAGTTCTAAACACACCTTACTCAACAACACTTCGCCCTTTTTTCCTGAGTCGAAAATGGCAGATACATCCAAGCTCTGCGATAGGGCTGACTGATCTGTGAGACGTCCTCAGGCCCATATTTTCTTACAGCTTTTTAATGAAGCGAAGCGTCAAATGACGTGCTGTTTGAGGAGCGCCCGCACCGCAGTTCACGGCATTTAGCGCAGCGCCTATGAAAAAGTAAGTCAAGAAAAAACACCCATCCTTTTAACAAAAAAAGTTTTTTTGCTTTCGGTCTCCTACCTACGTACTGGCCTGTCAGTCGTATGTTCTTTGTAACAGCTTTATTATTAACGGCTCTTTCTTTATCCATTGATATTTATTCGAGGGTATCAGTATTCCCCACGCGCCTATTTGAGTTCTCTTTTCTGAACTATTTATTCTTGTTCAGAATCGGACTATGATAAATTATTGGAATAAAAGGGTGGCTAATCGAATTTTGAACGATTATCTATATAACAGACATGTTAGCTGCGCCCTTGAGCTCTTCTCCTTTACCTTTAAGACCGCTGTCCTCATTTAATCATACGGAACATGATGCTTAAGGCCTGATATATTCTATTTGTTTATTCTTATATTATTACCTCCAAGCGCAGACATAACGCCCATTTTATAAACATTTTTCAATTGCCTGCTGTAACGGGAGTTCTTTTTACCGTAGCATCTACCTCCGCTGATTTTCTTCAACTTTATCAATCCGGCATAGCTCAAATAATGCCCTTTGTTCACAAATCGCCAGGGGGTAATCACTCGAGCTACAATTTTGACCGCATGAATATCTCCGATGCCAGGAAGACTTTTTTGATGTCTGATCTCGGGATATTTCCGGGAAAGTAGTTTGAATTCTTTCTCATAACTTTGCTTTTCTTCTTCATTGGCCTTTATCTGCCTTCCCAGGCAATCAAGAACAAATTGTTCACTTTGATATTCCAACCTAACATCTTTTTTTTCATAGCCATTTACGAGTCTTCGCAAGTACAAAAATTTATCATTTGAATGATAGACTTTTTTCAGAAGACCGGCTCTCAAAAGTTGCACTAATTTGGAAGCATCAATTTTATCTGTTTTAGGCCCTTCTGTTAGCAGTCTGTTTCGAAGTGGATCACAGATAAATACCTTGTTTACATGGTTCCTCAACTCAGTATAAAGCCGTTGTGAAGTTGTTGTTTCTTCAATTGTCAATATTTTGGAGCCTTTCAGGTTCCTCAAATATTGTTGAAGTTCTTTAATATTTGATGGCACATCAATGACATTAATTTTGTTCGATTTCTTTGTCATGCGAGCAATAGCCATATTCGCAGCAGCCCAATCTATTGCAATGTAATGATCATAAATGATATCTTCCATCTTGGTCTCCTTGAATTGTGTTAATATTTTTCTTTTGACGATTAAAAATAATTAGCATGATTGAGGTTCTACCTCAAAGGAGACCATCTTTTTCACTTTATCGAATTTAAAAGCTATTGAAAATTTAGCTCAGGTGCGAACAGATTGCCCGGACCGAAGCATAGATATGCCGATTAAAATTAAGTATGTAACAAGTTGAATATAGGACAGACTGTGGTTACACCAATATGTGGCATGCATGTGGTCTTAGATTGAAAAACCGAGCTTATATACCATAGGTGCGCACCTTGAGGAATTTTTCGGTTTGCCCTCGCATAGTCTAAATGGAAAAGTTAAGATTTAACTCTTCTTTAGATTTTGCCGTTTTTCTTATACCAAACAGGCTCTTGTATTATCGTATATATACAACTCAAAAATTTAACAGTAGTTAGCCCTCTCACCCAGATCCCTGTCAAAATACATGTCGTGTCAGGGTTATATCACTGCCGTAAAATAGAAGTTGTTTAACTCCAAAGATTTAACCTTGCTTCTCCTTTTAAAAAAAGATATGAATCGATTTATAATTTCAAAAAGTTATATGCAAATTGAATAAAGTTATACATAAATGGATATCTTTGGAGCGCCGATCGACAATCCCAGATCCAATTTTCATACAGTTAAAGCCACGCTGAATGAAGTATTAAAAAGGGAAAAAGCATGAACTATCAGAAATCAACCCAGGGGGAGGAGACAACTGCCAGTGCTATTGCATTGGAAATTTTGAGTTCAGACATAAATATCCCGCCAATGCCTGCAGCAGGTTCAAAGATTATGGATATGGCACAAAAACCGTTGCATGAGATCGATATTCCCGAATTCTGCAAAATAATTGAACCAGATCCCGGTCTTCATTCGAAAATTCTTCAGCTGGCCAATTCCCCATACTATAAAGGCATAGAGGATGTAATAGGGCTGAAGATGGCGATTACAAGGATTGGACTTCAAGAGGCTGTAAATTCGGCAAATTTATATTTTTTACAGAAATTTCTTCCAAACTTAGGCGATCTTAAAGGGCTTTCAGCAAAACAATACTGGGCTTTTTCCTGGGCGTGTGCAACCGCCGGACGAAGGCTGGGCCATCCAAATATATCAATGCGTGCACAGCCTGGAGAACTCTATGTTTCAGGTCTTCTTCAGGGTATCGGGAAAATAATTCTTGCTGTTTACTATTCAGATCAATTTGCATTTTGTGTTGAACGATCTCAAAAATTAAAAGCGTCCTTGCAGCAGGCCTTTCTCGATGAATTCGGAACAACAGACAACATTCTTGCGTCCAAACTGATGAGTACTTGGAACCTCCCCACAGGAATTTGTGCAGCTGTCGAATTCTGCCATAATCCTTGGGCAGCGCCGGAAGAATACAGAGAATTGGCAGCTTTAACACATTTCTCTTATTGTATTGCCTCTTTTTCAAAAATCGGTACTACTGGGGATGGCGTTATTCTGGATCCTGATTCTGCTTGGTTGGTAGACTGGGCGCAAAGCCCACTCTCAAAAAAAGGACTTCGGGACAAGGTGGTAAATGAAATTATAGATAATCTGAACGAAAAATCGGAAAGTATAACAGGAGTGCCGCCTGTGGAAAAGACATCTCAAACGGATTCTCCCAAAAATTCTTTTAAGAAAAAAAATAGGAACAGCACCAAAAGGAAGCCTCTCCCACCTGAGAGGAAAGGCTTATGGGACTGGATTAAGTCGATATTCTCATCTTGAATTTATGCACTATCTGAAAATGGTGGTTTAATGATCCAGCTTTGATACCATTAATTTTCCATATTTCTCGTAAGGAAAATTTTAATACGTTGCATATAAAATTCAGTATAGCTATAAATGAACGCTCTTGTAACAATTCCACCGTGCTTAACAATATCAATGAGTAAATCTATATAAAATTGTTTTTGTAACGTTTGCAGTTTTTAATTTTGTTTTATCGAGGGGTTTAATTCGCCATTGAAATAAGAAGTGATCTGGGTTTCATAATATAAAAAAAGCACTGGGGATCAAGAAGAATATCATCAGGCAGAAGCGTCTGGGCGATGCCATAGCTAATTTAGAAGATAAATATCAGTGCTCTTTAAAAATCAAATAAAAAATATTTACCTAATTTGCCTGAATGGTCAAATGTAATAAATTCACAACCGAATCTATTAGGGCCGATAATTTTTTTCACCCGAACGTCCCTCGTAATATATGATCCTAATGGATCATCAATTTTAAATTCAACACCCATTTTATGTCCTATTGCTGGAGATGAATTTTCTTGTGAAAAAATTTTCACTCCATGTTTAGAAACGTCTTTAATACAAACTTTAGTTTTGTTTCCTCTGTAAACTATCCATCCGGGAAATGACACATTTTTTCTTATTGAGCGTCTTCTTTCTAAAATCGCCGAGAACTGAGTGCCACATGAACACGTGCATTTTAATTTGGCTTCTTTATCGTGATCAATGAATTTAGAAATATCGACTTTTCTTGACTTCTCACAAACCGGACATGTTAGAAAAGTTTTTAATTCGGAATTTATAAAATTCCTTTGAATATCATACATTTTAAAAGTACCCCTACTGATTACCCACTGCATCCAGGATGTGGTTTGTTCTCTTTAAAATACAGCCGAATTACCATGTCTACTATATCGGAATTTGTTAGATTTGTACCTCTTTTGCTTCCTTTAATATTTCATAAGTCCTATGTGATAACGAGAGTCGAAGTTTGGCTTTTAACTTTTTCAAATCAACCTCCTCTGATTGAATTGTTTTCTAATAAATCGATTTCTATTAATTAAAAAACATTATAAACAATATTCATGCCAGAATGTAAAACCCGCATAAAGATGTATCTTGTGGTCGATGGAGTGATTAATTTTGGCTGAATTTTATGAAGTTTTTGTTACAATTTAAGAAGTTTATTTCATAGTATTTCCAAATATTTTCCAACGATAAAGGATGAGACCGGTGACAAAGGCCAATGTAACCATTAGCGCTGAATTTTCCAAACCATCTGATCCTCCCCAAAGAGTGTACACCGAAGGTTAAACCTCTATAATGCAAAATTATGGAGGCAAAAATAACTATCAAAAGAAGACGAAAGTACGATCAAGATTTCAAACGAAATGCTGTTTTGTTATGTTCTGAACCTGGGCGAACTTTTGCTGAGGTTGCCCAAAATTTAGGTGTTGCCAAAGACCTGTTGTATCGCTGGCGTTGTGAATACTACCTGACAAATGGTAAAGGAACCCAATTCACTATAGTATTACCTACAGACCAGTAAGTGAGCGACTGAGCTTTATATCTATTATTGATGGCTTTTGATAACAATTTCCACCACCAACATATTGTGTCTGCTAAAAGAGGCCGATATTAACGATTTTAATATATAGGCCTTAATAAACTGGCTTTGATCTTTTACAGGGTTGAGAGTTTCATCCCCCTAAGTATCCTGCCCGGCGAAAAATTTAAGGATGGCATCTGAACTGATGATGTAATAGACATCGCCGTTTAACGGCTCTTTCTGCTTTTCCATGATCTTGATATCACTGACACATTTGACCGTGGCCAGTATATCGAGTTTTTTTCCTTTTTCTTTGGCTTTATCAAACGCTTTGGATGAAACCTTTCCTTTTTTGACCCAGGCCCAGTAGACGATCTTATCATGGGCCATGACCGTTGGCTCTTCAAAATTCACATACAGGTCCCCGACAAGGTCCTGGACTTTTTTCTGGGCTGCTTTCTCAAACAGTTCATAAATTACCAATACCCGGTTGGTCTCTTTGTGGGCCACGATAAAAAGGGAGTCATCTTTGAATTTGAATGTATCCTCTGCCTTTGCCTCTTCGGGATTGGCGGCCGCGATCTCAAGCTGCTGTTTATTTAATTTTGCTCCCAGAACATACCCCTGGCGTTCAAGTTTAAGCTTTTCAACCTTTTTGAAAAGCCGGTTCAGGTCCGCAGCCTGGGCCGCGCCAACGAATAAAAACATAACAATACTGATCCACAACAGCCATCTGCCAACAACAGGTTTCATACATTCGCTCCCAAAAAAGAGGCGTTTCCGGCAGGAAAATGTATTCCTGCCGGAAACAAGGGGGTTACCCCGGAGAACACTCCCGGGTTATTGTTTATACCTGATCTTATTTTCTTCTTCGATCAGTTTCATGGTTTCAGCACTTCCGCCTGTTTTTATCCAGAGATGTTCGGATTTGGCAAGCAGCTCTTTTATGTGCTTTCTGTATTTTTCACCTTTGCCGGCATGATCGGCCAGTTCCTGAACTTCAGGGAGAAATTCATGATAGAAATTTCTGGCAATTTCGTACATGCCGTGCCAATGGGTATAATCCGGTGCAAACATGGCAGCAGCCATACGGGCGCGGCGGCCTTCATGATGCCAGATTTCAAACCAGGTATATCCGATCTTGTGCTGGAATCCTGTATTTTTCCAGATCCCGTCTTTTTTCAGCATTTTCACTAAAGCAACACCGGGTTTGGCAAATTTTTCATTATAAAGATTTACCAGATCATCCAACTGCTTATAAAAATCGCGGACCTGGTTGATACCGTGGCAGGACTTACATACTTCCTGCATATTGGCCCGTCTTTCCTGCCAGGAGACAACGGATTTAATCGTCTTTTTGGTGACGACTTTTTTCAGTTTGTCCCCTTCACGGACATAGGTCTTGGACGCTGCTGTCTGGCCGGCTCTTGGGGCCAGATCGCCTGTGATGTCGCCCACGGTGCCGTCGGTAAAGGTCACCCGGTTCAACTTGGATGATACCGGTGCCCTTAAATTCCAGGAAATCCTGTCGCCGACATTATGGCTGTTTTTGGCAATGGCGCCGTTAAGTTTTACAAAAGATCCCATGTGGCATGTGGAACAAGTTGGAGCTGTGTGGTAGTCTTCACCCAGCACCCAGCCGCCGTCTTTCATTATATTCATGCCGTTCTGACCGGAACCTTTGTCTGCCGTAAAATAGGCGATACCATGCTTGGATTCTTCGTAGACCTCTTTTTGCGGATGGTCAGGACCCAGATGGCATTTACCACAGTTTTCCGGCTGACGCGCACGGGATGCGCTGAAGTTATGCTTTGAATGACATGCATTACAGACACCCTTGCTGCCGTCCGGATTAATACGTCCGATACCCGAATTGGGCCAGGTGTTGTAATCCATCTGCGGCGCATCGGTTCTGGAACGCATGGGTTTGCCGTCCTTGTCTCGTTTCAGCGATACCACCGAACCATGGCACTGCCAGCAGCCGCTGGACATGTTTGCCTTGTTGGTGGGCATACCGCCGACGACCTCGGCCAGCATATTATCCAGGGATGCCATGATTTCACCGGCAGTGGCATGATGCGACATGGCCATCTCCTTGGTTTCCGGCTCATGGCAGCTTCCGCAATCATTGGGTGACAGGATCGCTTTAATAAAGGCACCCTCATGTTTGTATCCCATTTCATCACCCTGTTCTGCCGCATGGCAGGTGTAACATCCGATCTGGCCTTCTTTGGCTGCTGCATGGGCAGAGCGCTCCCACTGAAGTACCAGGGATTTATTCTCTTTCAAATGACAGGTGATGCACTTTTTGTTCATTTCCACATTCTTCGGATCCTTCACGTCAAATGAGGCTTTCGTGGTTGCAAACGCCGCCCCGGTAACGAAGATAGACCCGATAATGAAGATGAGTAATGACCTTAAAACAGTCATATTTTTTTCCCTCCCAAAAAAACAATTAATAAACCTGCAAACCTTTTATTACCTCACCCCTTTTTTTGCATCACCTCCTTTCAAAGTTTTGTATATTTTATCATTATATTACGTTACACGTTTTGATTATCTCGATTCCAGAATGGAAAAATCTTGCTTAAGAAAAACAGGATGATAAACGGCAGGGACATGACAACAATCACCATGATAATGCCCTCCTTATCAAACCATTCCGGATGAAATTCAGTGTATCCCCGGGCACTCTTGCTCATGAGCTGACCGCCGATGACGACATTCCAGCGCATGATCAGCACCTGGAGCAGCAGGATGCCGGATACGACGGCTGCCAGAATATTGTAAATCGGTTTTTCGATGCGGACCAGGGCCATCACCCCCAGCATGATCAAGGGGATCACCGAGCAGATTTTCACCTGCCACAGCCAGAAAGAACTTGCCAGAGGACCGTTCAACAGTCCTTCCACCATGTGATGGTACCCGGACTTAAGGTATGAATGGGAAAACACCTCCAGCATTTCAAAGGTGAATGCCAGGATAAAAAACAGGGTCAGGGTTTTCACACAGGTCCTGATGCACTCATGATCAATGGACCGCCCTTTTGCCTTACGAATTACGATATAGGCCAAAATAACGGCCGAGATACCGGACACGCAGGCCGAGAATAAAAATATCACCGGCATCAGCGGTGTGGACCAGGTGGGGTTGGCCTTGACCCCGCCGAAAATAAATCCCACATACCCGTGAAGCACGGCAGCAATGGGGATACCGATTCCCACCAGGAACCGGATGATCTTGCGGTCCAGTTCCATGGCTTTAGGGGACAGATCAATGCTGTCAAAGGTCAGGGCGCGATAGAGCATCTGCAGCCACCCCTTGGATGTGGATCGAAGCTCCACCAGATCCGGGCGGTAGACAAAAAGTACGATAAATACAAGCACCCCCATGGATACGGCATAGATATACCCGAAGCCTGCCATGGCCGAACTGGGGCTGGGGGTTAAAAGCATGTTAAAATTACGCTCCGGCCTGCCCAGATGCAGCAGCAGCGGCAAGGTGGCGCATAGCAGAAATGCTAAAGCGAACAATAGAGAAAACCGGGCCACGGGTTTAAGACTTTTTACCCCAAAAAGGTAGTAAAGCGCGGCAATGATAAATGCCCCGTCAACAAGCCCTGTAATATAGGGATACAAAACAATCATCATGCTCCAGTGGACATGAAGATCATTGGGGAAGACAAAATTGGTCAATGACATGACAACGGAACCGTGAGCTGCATCCATTAGATCACCTCCCTTCTGGCACCTTTATAATAAAGCGCCGGATAGGTCCCCATCTCTTTTTTCAAAACGGTGAGCACACCGGGACCTTTTAATATCTGATAGACTTCGGATGTTTCATCTTTCATGGAACCGAACTTTCTGGCACTTGTGGGGCAGACCTCGACACAGGCGGGTAAAAGCCCTTTTCTGACCCGGTGATAACACCAGGTGCACTTGTCCGCCACCTTTTTTTCAGGATGTAAAAACCTGGCTGAATAGGGACAGGCCTGGAGGCAGTATGCACACCCCACGCATCTTTTTTCATCCACCAGGATAAATCCGTCCGGAGACTTGAAGGTCGCGCCCACCGGGCAGACCTGAACACAGGGGGCTTCCTGGCACATATTGCACAGTTTGGGGACAAAAAAGGTGTCCCTGACCTCTTCTTTTATATCGGACCGGGGTGTCTGGTATCCGTCAAGTCCGCCATGGGGGGAGTCCACATAGATCTGGTCGCTGTAACCTTTGACATATCTTTCCACCCAGGTGCGGTAATTGCCGTCCGGCACATTGTATTCACGCTTGTCCGCCACACAGCAGGACCCGCAGCCGATGCAACGGGTCACATCCACGATAAAGGCAAAGTCCTGGTCCAGTATGTTATACTCCTGATCCCGGATCCCGGGAATCTGTTCCGGCACATCCAGGCTGTTCCCCTTCATGGGCCATACAAGATACAAAGAGCCGGCAACGGTGCCGTTCAATACCTGTTTGATAAATTTGCGTCGATTCATGATCCTGCCTCCGTCATACCGGTAATCTGTTTTGCACGTATAATGTATTTCAGCGGTGCATGAACATGATGGCACTGGTTACAGTTATGCGTCAGCTTCACATGTTGATCTTTTAAATGATCGGGCATGGCAACGGTCTTGATAACCGCTTCTTTTCTTGCCTTGATTTCAGTGTTGTGGCATCGAAGGCAGAGGGTGGTTATTTCCTTGTCTTTTTTCACCGGCAGGGTTCCGCTCTTTTTATTGTCCGTCACATGATCTGCAAAAGTGCCGTGGCAGAACTCGCAGGAAATGGTTGAATGGGTGCCGGCCTGGTGAATTTTCCGCTCATAGGGATGGCATTGAAAGCAGGAATCATTGGTCCCGTGCCGAATGGGAATCACTGCGGCTTCGGCTATGGCATCTGCCCGGTACGGGCCGTACACGCCGAATGATTTGGGCAGCAAAAGCCGTTTGATCAACAATCCTGCCGCACCAAGCACAAAAATAGTTAAAAGCACAATCAAAAGACGCTTTGAATAGCTTAGGTTCACAACAACCTCCTAAATTTTGCCAGCGGGTTTTTGCTTACACAGCTGTAAACGCATGGAACACCTGCTTCGCTTCAGTTTAGATCTATACTAAGAATTTGGATATGGCATCAAGAAACGTTTATGTAACAATTGCAACAATACCATTGTAAAAATGTTACAGACAAGTTTTTTATTATTTTTTTTTAACAGCACTTTACTCCGGCCGGTAGATCAGGCTACATTCTCACTGATCAACAATTGTTACGGTTTTTATGCAACATGAAGATTCTGATTTTTGTAACACATTTGAGCGAACCGCCAAGGAGCCGACGATGCAAACTCTTTTTACAGATCCGGACAGATTCCAGATAACCATCGAAGTGGTACCGCCGGCCGGTAACGATACCGGGACGGTACTGGAAAAATTAATCAACATTTCCAGCCTTGATTTTCACGGGTTCAGCGTGGCATCCAACCCGGTGGCCAAATCCAGGATGTCTGCGCTTGTTTTTGCAAACCTATTGCAGGAAAAAACCGGGAAACCCGCCATCCTCCATGTCACCACCCGTGACCACAACCGCCTGGGCCTTCAAAGTGAGCTGTGGGGGGCCAGAGCCCTGGGTCTTGACACTGTCATTGCCGTTACCGGAGACCCGTCTGCCTCAAAACCGTCCAATCCCACCACCACGGTGAACGATCTTAATGTATTTGAACTGATCACCATGGGTGATACCTCTGATCTTCATACCGGATGCGTCCTTGATTTCAGACCCGAGGTGGACGGCCTTGACCATGAAACAAAACGGCTTGAAAGAAAAATTGCCGCCGGTGCGAAATTCATCGTAACCCAGCCTGTCTATGATGAAACCACCGCAAAAAGGATATACGATGCTGCAAAACCTTTTAAGGTTCCTGTCATCATGGGCATTCTACCCCTGTTATCTCTTCGGCACGCTGTATTCCTGCACGACAAAGTGGCGGGAATTGCCGTGCCTGAAAAATTAAGGGCCCAGATTGAAACGACAGATGATCCCCTCACACTTTGCAAACAGCAGTCACGGCAAATGCTGGATCTGGCAAAACAGTATTTCAATGGCGCCTGTATCATGCCGCCCTTTGACCGGTTTGAGATTTTGCCCGATATATTGAAATAGAATCTGCCAAAACGACAAAGGGCCCTATTATTAAGGAATCGTACCAAAATAACTTGATCTAAATTGTTTCCAAAACCCTTTAAAAGACGGGGGTATTTTAAAAACAAAAGTTCACGTAAGGCAATGCACAGCTTTGCCCCTAAGTAATTTTGGAGCCGATCCTAAGGACACTTAAATGAGCCGAATCAAACAGATATTTAACATGATCATGGAACGATCCGACAAGGGCGATATCTTTTTTGCCCCCATTCTCATGCAGTTTGCTGCACACCATATCGGCAGAACATACAAGGATTTTTACATGGACCACAAAGTGCTGGTGGATGCCAATATTGCCTGCATGAAAGACTTTGGCGTGGGTGCACCGGGATTGATCTCCGATCCCTATCGCGAGACATCTGCCTATGGGTTGCAATTCACCTATCCTCAAGAGTCTGTCCCGCATCCACAGGGAGCCCTGGTTAAAACAGGTGAAGACATTTCCAATCTGCCTGATCCCGATATCCATACAGCTCCCCGAACCCGGGATCGCATCAAGGGGACAGCTCTTCTGCGCCGTAAAGTCGGAAAAGATATGCCCGTTATCGGATGGGTTGAGGGACCGCTGGCAGAGGCATGTGATCTGGTGGGAGTTGAGCAGATGCTGTTTAACCTTGCCGGAGATCCTGATTTCAGCTTTCAAATGCTGAAAAAAATGATGCCCACGGCAAAAGCCTTTGCCCTGGCGCAAATTGAGGCCGGCGCGGATATCATCGGTGTGGGGGATGCCATTTGCAGCCAGATTTCACCCAAAATGTATGCCGACTATGTAAAACCGCTCCATGATGAACTTTTCCGTTTCATACAGGGGCACGACGCAATGGTGAAACTGCACATCTGCGGAAATATAAACCACCTGCTTCCCCATCTGGCTGAATTAAAACCCGACATCATAGACCTGGACTGGATGGTCGATATGGACCATGCCTTTCAGGTATTGGGCGCCGGGATTATCAGGTCCGGAAATCTCGATCCTGCAGCCGTAATAGAGTCCCAGTCATCTTTAATGGTGTTCGATACGGCAAGCCGTCTGGTAAAAGCAGAACAGGGGCGTCCTTTTATTCTCTCAGGCGGCTGTGAGATCACCCCGCTGACACCTGCAAATAACCTGAAAGCCATGAAAAAGGCGGCCCGTGTAACATCGGCATGAGGGTGCTCAGGGGATGAAATATAATTTTTTTACACAAAGCAATGGTGGGGACAAATTAAAACATGGATACCGATAAAAATTACATAAAATTGAAACTGACCATCACCTCTTTATGGGATGTTCCGGATGAACTGACTCAAAGCTTTTACAAAATTTGCAGACCTGTCTGTATCAAAAAAGGGCAGCAGTTTATCAAAGCCGGAGAGATCCCGGAAATTATGGGATTTAATCTTAACGGCCTTTTCAGGCTCTACTATATTGATTCAGAGGGGAATGATCTGACCAAAGGGTTTTCTACTCCTGGAAAATTTGTTGTTTCCTACAGCGCTATGGCGCAGAAAAGGGACTCATTTTTTTTATTGAAGCCATCGAGGATTCGGATATATTACAATTTAACTTCAATGAATGGATGCAGCTGGTCAATAAAGATATCCGATGGTATCCCTTTTTATTCAAACTTGTGGAAACAGTTTATATCATGAAGGAGATGCGGGAAAAATCTTTTCTGCTGGATGACGCCACCACCCGGTACCTTGCATTTTTAAAAGAATACCCCGAACTTGAAAACAAGCTCAAGCTTTATCACATTGCCTCTTTTATCGGTATTACACCCGGTGCATTAAGCCGGATCAGAAAAAATCTGAAAAATTAACCTATGTGAAGGACAACACTCTTTTTGGCAGATATATAAATACCTCAACCCTAAAGTTTTAAAAGGAGGTATTTAAAATGTATGATCCGTCAAAAAGAGTTGTTTTGATCACCGGTGGCAGCTCCGGCATCGGCCTTGAAATGGCCAGACAAATGGCAGCACAAAACTCCCGTGTCATTATCTGTGGCAGATCCCGGGAAAAGCTGGAAATCGCACAACAAAAAGAACCCGGGCTCATTGTATTTCAATGTGATCTCACTGTGGAAAAAGAGAGGGCGTCACTTTCCCAGTTTATTTGTGACCACCATCGTGATTTGAATACAGTGATGAACAACGCAGGCATGGCAAAACGTTATTTTCTTGAAGAAACAACTAACCTTGAAACCCTGATCACCCTGGAGTGGCAGATAAACTATCTTGCCCCGATTTTGCTGACAAAACTGTTTTTACCGCTGTTAAAAAAAAACCGGGGCTCTGTTGTTAATGTCACATCCGGTCTGGTGTATGCGCCTCTAAATATCCAACCCAATTATTGCGCCACCAAAGCCGCTTTACACTCAATGACCCAGAGCATGCGAATTCAGTTTAAGGCGCTTGGTATAAAGGTTCATGAGATCTTTTATCCGGCGGTTGATACACCGTTTATGGACGGTCATGCCCCGGTTCATGCCATTCAACCGGATGAGGCAGCGGCCATTGCCCTTAAAAAACTGAATCGCGGAAAGGAGGAGATACACGTTAAAATGGCCCGAACGATTTTTTTTGCTCAACCGTTTGATGCCCAAAAGATCGGTTCATTTAATTAACAGGGCAATTCCGGACAGTTTAAAAACCCTTATTTCGGAACAATCGTTATGAGCAGATTCCAGGAATTTTGTTAGATCTCAATGCCCCGGGACCGCTAAGATTCCATATGTAGACCGATTCCGGTTGTAATCTTTCAGGTATTGCAGGTGTCATAAGGATGGGCTTGTACAATTTTTTTTCTTATCGTCCAGTATAAAATCGGTCAATTGAGCTGTTTTCAGGATATCATTAACTGTCAGAAGCATTTTCAAACGCACTTGCGTCTTGATCAAGAACTGCTCTGACCTTACGGGTCAAATCCTCTATCAGAATCGGTTTTTTTATAAATGCCCTGATATTCAATTCCTCAATCTTTTCCCTGTCCAGGGTATCATTAAAACCGGAACAAATGATAATGGGCATCTCCGGACGTATCTGTAATATCTGTTCAGCCAGCTCGGTACCGACCATCACCGGCATCGACATGTCGGTAATGACAAGATCATATTTTTCACAATCAGATTTAAAAAGTTTAAGGGCTTGCTGACTGTCTTGCACCCCGGTCACACTATACCCAAATTTTTCAAGACATTTGATGCCCAATTGGACAATAAAATATTCATCATCAACGAACAAAATGTTTTCATTTCCGTTCTTTGGCTTTTGAACCTGGGTTTTCACCACAACGGTATCAATTTCTGACGTTACCGGCAAAAAAACTTTGAAAACGGTCCCCTTATCCGGATTCCGTTCCACAAAAATATTACCTCTATACTTTTTCACGATGCCGTGAACCATGGACAAGCCAAGTCCTGTGCCTTTTCCAACATCTTTGGTCGTATAGTAAGGTTCAAATATCCTGTTGATTTTCTCCGGCGGGATCCCTGTTCCATCATCGCTAACGCTCAAACAGATATACTCTTCATCCTGTAAATTCAACCCGGGATCGGGCAGGGTTTTGTACAGATGGATTTTTATGGTTCCGCGGTCATCTTCCATGGCATGGAATGCATTGGTGCAAAGGTTCATTACGATCTCGTGTATTTCAGTGGCATCACACAAGACATGACCCAGGCCATCCTTCAGATCCTGCTGGATTTCGATATTTGAGGGAATGGACGATCTTAATAATATCAACGTTTCTTCAATTATCGGTTTTAACTGGACCGGTTTCATTACCGGCTCTTTCTGCCGGGCAAACAATAGAATTCTGTTAACCAGATCCTGGGCTCTTCTTGCACCTTCAAATATCACCTGAAGATTTCCGTGAACCGGGTGATCTTTGGAAAGATCATCCAGTGACATCTGGGCAAATCCGATCATGGGGTGTAAAATATTATTAAAATCATGGGCAATGCCCCCGGCCAGTTTCCCGATGGATTCCATCTTCTGTGCATGTTGAAGTTGATTGGCCAGCTCCATCTTCTCCTGTTCTGCCAGTTTCCTGTCTATCAAAATTTGAACACTGTCCAGAAAGGCCTGTACTTGCTTCTCATCTTCTTTTGTGTACCCTGTCTTTTTATTTGCCACCGCTGCGATTGAAATGACCCTGCCATTTCTGACAAGCGGCACAACCATTAAACGATTCAAACGAACGTGGCCATTGGGTGTTCCTCTTTTCCCGGGCATGTCAGGCGAAAAGTCATTCACGGTTAAGATTTGTCTGTTTCTTACGGCCCCTGCCCATATCCCTGCCTTATGAATCGGGAAATGAAGCATTTCCTCACTGGTTTTGCAATCTGCCATTGTCTCGTGGGACCATGCATGCAGCGTCATGATTTGCTCATTATCATCAAGAAACCCATAAAAAGCATACTGACTTTGCGTCATTTTCTGCACTTCGGACAACACATGATCACTGATTGTTTTCAGGTCAGAGTCTGAAATTTTTGAAATACTCCAGAGGCTTTCAAGGCGCTGTCGTAGCCGGATCGACGATTTTTCAACCTGCTTGCGTATTGTAATATCAAAAAACTGCCCCAGCATGTAGACGGGCTTACCGGTATCGTCTTTACACATGATGGCAACATATTCTAAGTCAAACAGAGAACCATCCTTTTTTTTCCCAGTATCTTCACCGGTTGACCACCCTTTGGTCATTAAGTCTTCAATGGTCTTGTAAATGCCGTCGCCTTCCCAGTATTCAGGCAAAAAGCCGCCGAGGATCTCGTTCTCGTGCGAATACCCCCACAACTTCACAAGTGCACTGTTAACATAAATCATTTTCCCTTCGGGATCTGTTATCCCCATTGGGAATGCACTTTCAATACCCTTAAAAATAGGCTCCAACTCCAGCCCGCTGTACTTTTTCGCCTGCGCTTCCAATTTAGCAACTTTGTGCTCTAATTCCTCGTAGGTTGGCTTTGTTCCCATATTCAAGACCTGTTTTCAGATGGAATAAATCCCAAATTTAAATTGTCAAAATGGCTATTGCTTTAACGGTTCTTCTAAGGAGCGGTCTGAAGATCCTACTATAATAAATTTAAAAATTGCAATATTATTTTTTGGGGACTGTGTTAAAACTGCAGGAAAATGGGTCACGTGTACCTCAGCCGGTGCGAATGCCCAGACTGCCCATCCAGATCAGTGCTTCGGTTTCGCTGATAAAGCTTTGAATGGGAAACAGCTCCTGACCCTTCACAGGGTCATTAACGGTGAATTCCAGAAATTCGGAAGTGACGATGTTCGCCCGGGCAATCTGCCCATGGGCCGCAGTCCACTCTGGAATCTTATTAAAATAGGCCATGGCCTCCGGTGTTCCACCCTCAAACTGCCTTAAGTCCACGATAACCCCGAAATGTTCAAAGCCCCGGGACAGAATCAACGCCTTGTAAGCTTCAAAAAAACTTTTTACACATTCTATATTCCATGATTGAAGAGGCTGGACAAAAATAATGTCACCCTTGACTTTAAATCTGTACTTCCCGTGTGCTTCAAATCCCATGCCCATTTTCCGTCTGGATCACCCGCAGCATTTCCCGGATGAACACCTTTTCTTCGATGGGTTTGACGATATAGGAGTCCACCCCCATGGCGACGGCCTTGTTCATGGTCTTCTGGATGGCCTCAACGGTGAGCATGATAAAGGGGATATCCTTGGTGGCATCATCTTCCTTCAAAATCTTAAAAAATTCCAGCCCGTCCATCCCGGGCATGTTCAGATCTGAAATTATCAGATCAATCGTATTCTTTTTAACCGCTTTGAGTGCGGCATCTGCACCGGATGCTTCTATCGGGGTTCTAAAGTCATTATTGGTTAAAAACCGGCTGACAATCCGGCGCATGGAGCTGCTGTCATCAACGATAAGAATTTTCATATCCCTGTTTATCTCTTCCATGATCCACTCCTTTTTACCGGTCCGACACCGCAGACCTGTTTACCGATTTTAGAAACACTATACCGTATTTCCTTCAAAGTATCAGCCGTGACAAAGGTGCCTCATTTCCGGCATTTGACGGTCCTCAGGGACTTTAACCATCAAAGCGCTTCAGGGTGCCCGGCGGCACTTTCAGGTCCAATACCTTAAATGGAAAATCTCCTTTTTTCTTATCCTCAAAATAGTGTTGAAGCGTCTGTTTGATCACCTCAAAGGCGATCTGATCCCAGGGAATTTCATCTTCGCTAAAAAGGCGGACCTCACTGCTTTCCGTGGTCGGACCAAAGTTGGTTGATGTCAATTGTGCCCTGAACATGAAATAGATCTGGTCCACAAACAGGATATTGAAAAGCCTGTAGGGCTCAATAATCTCTGCTGTGGCACGGGTTTCCTCAAAGGTTTCGCGCAAGGCCCCTGCCTGGACGGACTCAGAATTTTCAAGAAACCCTGCCGGAAGGGTCCACTTGCCTTTTCGAGGCTCAATATTGCGCCTGGCCAACAAAAGTTTGTCCTTATATTCAGGTATGCATCCCACTACCATTTTGGGGTTGGAATAATGGATAAGGCCACACTGGGTGCAGACGGCTCTTTTGTGGTCATCATCAACAGGAATGCGTTCTGTGGTAAGTGAGCCGCAGGCTGTACAATACTTAATCTCGGTCATGGGGTCCTTCATTTATTACCTTTAATCTTTTCCAATATAAAATCTTTTCCAGCCAGAAATAGCCGTATATAGAACGGAGGCTGCCCTATCTTCTCAGGGGAATCCACCTGTGCCTGCAGCCTTTTGGCCCGGGTCTTTGGTTCCGGGTGGCTGGACAAAAAAGAATGGCCTTTGCCAAGCGTTGCAAGCTTATGTAAGGCTGACACGGCAGCATTGGTGTTCCTGTTGTTCTTTTGCAAATACAGGATCCCGTAATCATCTGCCTGGCGCTCCTCTTCCTGGGAGAACTGGGCGTTTAAAAGTACCTGAAGAAGACCGCCCAACCCTGACCTGGCGACATCCCCGGCCACGCCCTCCTGGGACGCCACACCCTTTCTGACGGCACTGGCGGCATAGGCCAGCATGATCTTCTTTTTAATGTGTTTTTTAATGACATGGCCGATTTCATGGCCAACCACAAACCTGAGTTCATCGTCATTCATCATGTCCATCAGGCCTGAATAGATCCGGATGGTCCCGTCCGCCATGGCAAATGCATTGACCTGGTCCGACAGGTATACCTTGAAATTAAAAGTATATCCCTGGTCTGAATAACTTCCGCCGGTCAGACGCTGCAGCCGTTTGCCGTAAGCTGAATTTAAAGAGGCGATCCTGTGTTTGGCGTCCGACTGCCGGGACGCTTTCGCCGCCATCATCTTCACATCCTCATCACTTAATGTGACCGCCTTGACGGCGTCAAGCCCGGCGTCCACAGCAAGGTCCAGGTTGGTCTGTTCACAGGCAGCAAGAAGAAACAAACAGGAAATCGCCAGTAATAAATAGCTTTTATATTTTTTCACCATAACTATATTCATCCGTCTTTTGTAACCTTTTTAGCCCACTATTTGCAAGATCTGCAAGGAAAATGGCGCTGAAACGACTACAGAATAAAACAAGCATACAAGCGATCTTATAAACTATGATCTATAGCAAATCGTAGAAATACGTTCCGCTACACAGATATAGTATTCTATCACTCAAATTTTAAAACCTGTTGAGTGACAATCGATTTGCCTTTAAGTGATTTTTTTTAGGAACATACTTTTGAGAATCACTATAAAATACCGCAAAGGAACTGCAAATGAAAAAGAATAAACAGGGCCCCACCATGACAAACCGCATTCTGTTCCTTATCTTTTTTATTATAGTCATTGTGTTAACCATCATTGCCTTGAAGGCAGAAACGGATACTCCCATGACAAACAGATACACAACCCATCCGGGCAGCGATCCTCTGGACGACGCCCTGATCATAAAATTCAAGAAAACAGCAGACCTAAGAGGTACTTCCTATAAACCCAGGACAAAGCACCTGACAAAGGACAGGCAAGCCGTTTTTACCAACCGGCTTTTTTTAGAAACCAGCCCCTACCTTCACCAGCATGCCCACAACCCGGTGAACTGGTACCCGTGGGGTGAGGAGGCGTTTTTAAAAGCAAAAAAGCTAAACCGGCCGATTCTTGTCAGTATCGGTTATTCCACCTGCCACTGGTGCCATGTCATGGAAGAGGAATCTTTCGAAGACCTGGAAGTGGCAAAATATCTTAACCAGCACTTTGTTGCCGTCAAGGTGGACAGGGAAGAGCGGCCTGATGTGGATTCGGTTTATATGAAGGCGGTCCAGGTCATGGGCGGCCAGGGCGGCTGGCCCCTTAATGTATTTTTAAACCCCGATCTCACCCCCTTTTTCGGCGGCACCTATTTTCCGGCCCGGGATGGCGACCGGGGCGTTTCCATGGGTTTTTTAACCCTGCTGGGGAAAATAAAACAAGCCTGGGACGAAAAAGCAGATGACCTGATTAACGCCGGGGCATCCATCACCGCCCATATCAATAAACGGTCACAAGAGAACAGTCCTGCCCAACTGCTGACATTGGATGTTTTAGCCAGTGCCTTCCAGCATACCAAGGCCATGTTTGACCCTGTAAACGGCGGGGTAAAAGGAGCGCCCAAATTCCCGAGCAGTTTTCCGGCTTCCCTGCTCTTTCATATCCACAAAAAAATCGGTAAAGACCGCGCCCTTTCAACGGCCCTGACCACCCTTGGCAAAATGGCCCAGGGCGGCATTTACGACCATGTAGGCGGCGGTTTCCACCGGTATGCCGTGGATGACAAATGGCTGGTGCCCCATTTTGAAAAAATGCTCTATGACAACGCCCTGCTGGCCATGGATTACACAGATGCATTCCAGATCACCAAGCAGCTGTCCTATAAAAAAACAGCCACCCAGATCCTTGACTATATCCTGGCTGACATGACATCCCCGGACGGCGCCTTTTATTCTGCCACGGATGCGGACAGCAACAATAGCCACGGAGAGATGGAAGAGGGATATTTTTTCACCTGGACGCCTGATGAAATTGACGCGATTCTTGGTCCTGAAGCAGCCCCATTGTTCAAAAAATTTTACGGGGTGTCAAAAAAGGGCAATTTTGAAGGACGCAATATCCTTAATATCACCCTGCCCTTTGACGATTTTGTCAAAAAACATGATCTCAATCCGGAAGAATTTGAATCACAGCTTGTCCAGTCCCGCAAACTGCTTAAACAACAGAGGGAAAAGCGGCACCTGCCGCTGCGGGACGAAAAGATTATTGTATCCTGGAACGCCCTGATGATATCGGCCCTGGCAAAAAGCGCCTTTGTGTTTGATGAGACCACCTATTATGACAGTGCCCAAAAGGCTGCGACCTTTATCCTGGACAAAATGACCAAACAAGGCAGACTCTACCGGTCATTCAAGGACGGCCGGACAAAGACCCAAGGGTTTCTTGAAGATTATGCCTTTTTTATCGCCGCCTTGATCGATCTTTATGAGGCAGGGTTTGATATTGCGTTTTTTGAAAAGGCAATCGACCTTGCCAAAACGACCAATGATCTTTTTGCCGATCCTGAGAACCACGGGTTTTTTATGACCGCCAAAGATGCGGGTCAGCTCATTGCCAAAGAGAAACCAGCGGTTGATAATGCCATCCCCTCGGGCAACTCGGTAATGCTGATGAACCTGGTCAGGCTCTACGAATACACCCTGGATGATGAATATAAAAAACAGGCCCGGGCCTTGATCGAAACCTTTTCCGGCCAGGTCCGGAGCAATCCGGTTCTTTTTTCCACCATGCTCAAGGGGGTGAATCTTTTCTTTGATTCCCCCAAAGAGATTGTTTTCGCCTTTGGGGAGAATGAAAACCGGGATTCATACCTGGACATTATCAGAAACAGCTGGCAGCCCGGCCGGTCCCTTGCCATTGTCAATGAAGATAATGCTCAGCGATTAAGCGCCGTGATCCCGTTTACCACAGGGAAAAGAGCGCTGAATGATGTTTCAACCGTCTATGTGTGCGAAAACGGGGTGTGCAAACTGCCGGTAACCACACCGGAGGATTTTAAAAATATGCTGGGTGAGTAAGCGGTGGGTGGGTGTTAGCCGTTAGGTGTTAGCTGTTAAAGCTGTTTTCATATTAACGTTCCGATTGAAAAAAGTATGTACCGTTCCGGAAAGGGTAAAAGTTTTCACTCATGTATGCCGGAGCATCTTTCAGCCTCGAAAATCGTCCATGATTTTCTCCGAGGGAAATCCCGTCTCCTGCGGCGTCCTGCCACCCGAAGGGATTTAATCCGTGAAAGCCTTTGCCCCATCCTGCACTCTATATTCCCAACTGTGTTTTCCGTGCAAAAGGAACATGTTTTTGAGAACCACTATAGCGGTTAGGTATTAATTTTTAGCATTTAGCCCGTAGCGAATTGATTGAAAACTAATATAGTTATGCCAACAGCGTTTAATATTCAGGATCGGGGCTTTACGCGGTGGGTCGGTGTTGCCGTGTACGGATCATCCGGCCAGTAATGTTTGGGATAGCGGCCCATCAGATCCTTTTTAACCTCCTGGTAGGTATTGTCCCAGAAGCTTTTCAGATCCTGGGTAATCTGGACCGCGCGCCCTGCCGGGGACAACAGATGAATGGTCACCGGAATCCTCTGCCCGGCCACTGTTGGTGTCTGTGTGAGCCCGAACATTTCCTGGAGCCTGACCTGCAGCACCGGGGAGGCCAAAAGGCCGTTCTGGTCATGATATTCAAGCCTTTTTTTAGAGCCACTGGGCACCTTCATATGGGTGGGCGCCTGGCGTTCCACCACCTCTTTCAAGTTCCATGGCAAAAGGGCTGACACTACAGATCCCAGATCAAGTTTTTTAAGACCGGAAAATGAACAGCTCCCGTTCAAAAACGGGGCCAGCCATGTGGCCATTGTTTGTGTCAGCGCCTCATCGGACAGATCCGGGAGATCCGGGTAAAATCCGGTCTCTTTCAAAAAGCAGACCCGGTACCGCAGCGCCTGCTGGTTCTTTGTCCAGGGCAGGATATCAAGGCCCCGGGTCTCTATCTTTTGAATCAGCAGCGCACCGGCCTTGTCATGATCCGAAACCGGCAGGGTGTTTTCGTCAAGCACGATCCTGTGAAACCGGGTCTGTGTCACCTGCTTTACCTCGCAGGATTTCTCATCCCAGATCATGGTCGTGTTCTCTTCAAGCTCGTGGTTGAAATCGTTTTCCAGCAGATCCCCATCATATGGGGCGGCCAGCCGGATCTTCGCATTTTTCGGGTTGCCGTCCAGATGAAGGGCCACGATATAGTCTGACGTTGACACGCTGTTTGGCCCAAAAAAGGCGATCCCCCTTCCCGATGCAGTCAGGTAGGTCAGCGCGTTTGAACCTCGCTTTTTTGCGATCCAGTCCGGGTAGGCGTGGGCTAAAAGTTCGCCGGCATCATGAAGATCCATTTTCCCCATTTTAATTTGAAAATCCCTGGCAATCTTTTTTTGTGACTCCAAAAGGCGTTTTACCGCCTTTTGATTGACACCGGACTGATGCCATCCGCGTGCTCCGGTATTAGCTTTCTCGATGATCTCAAGGCGCAGCCGGATATCGGGGTCATCATACCCCTTGTTAAACCGGACAAGATCCTTTTCCATTAACAGAGCGGCCAGTCGGCACCCCAGAGGGCCTTTTCCCTTTTTTCGGGCCATCAGCACCATGTGGGAAAACCGCGGATGCAGACCGGTGTTGACCATCTTTTTCCCATGCCCTGTCAATCTTTGGTTTTCATCCAGAGCACCCAGATCCCGCAGCAGCTCTTTGGCCTGGGCCACCGGCCCAGGCAAAGGCTCATCCATCCACTTAAGATCTGTTGGAGTTTTAACCCCCCAGGCCGCAAGTTCCAGCACCAGGGGGGCCAGATCCGAACTTAAAATCTCGGGCACGGCATATGGCTTGAGCAACGAGTGGTCATATTCGGACCAGAGCCGGTAGCAGGTTCCGGCCGCAGTTCTACCTGCCCGGCCCCGCCGCTGGTCTGCCGAGGCTTTTGCCACCGGCACCGTAACAAGGCGGGCCATCCCGGTCTGGGGCGAAAATACCAGGGTCCGCATTAAGCCTGCATCAACCACGGTGGTAATGCCATCAATGGTAATGGATGTTTCGGCAATAGCCGTGGCAAGGATGACTTTTCTTTTTCCCTCACGGGCCTTTGCGAATACGATCCGCTGCTCTTTGACAGGCAGGTTGCCGTACAGCGGGATCACCTGAATCTTATTGCTGTCCCAATTATCGAGAATGGATTTCAGGCGCATGATTTCACCCACACCCGGCAGGAACACCAGGATATCACCGTGGGTTTGGGACAAGGCCTTTTTCACGGCCGCAACACAGGAGGCCTCAATAGATATCTTTTTATGGGCAGTACCCGCCGTCGGCAGGTAGTGTGTTGTTACAGGATAACTTTTCCCCTTGGATTCAATCACCGGGGCATTGCCTAAAAGATGTGAAATCCGTTGGGTATCCATGGTGGCGGACATCACCAGTACCCGCAGATCGGAGCGGAACGCCTCAAGGGTTTCCATCACCAGGGCCAGGCCCAGGTCACTGTGGATATTTCTTTCATGAAATTCATCAAAAATAACCAGGCCCACATCCTCAAGCACAGGATCCCCCTGGATCATCCGGGTGAAAATACCCTCGGTGACGACCAGAATTTTTGTTTTGGATCCCGCCTTTTTGTCCATCCGGATCTGGTAGCCGATGGTATCCCCTACCTTTTCATTCAGTCCCTTTGCCATATGGCCGGCACAGGAGATTGCGGCAAGCCGCCGGGGTTCCAGCAGCAGGATCTTTTTATCTTTAAGCCAGGGCTGATCCATAAGGGCCAACGGCACCCGGGTGGTCTTACCGGCACCGGGCGGTGCCTGGATCACGGCAATTTTTTCTTTTAAAAGGACCGATCTAATTTGATCTATATGGTTATCTATGGGAAGTGGTTTGTTCATATTTCATGAAAGTCCTGATAAATGTCTTTGTTCCCTACAGGAACAATCCGTTTTCATCTCCTGTTTTTTTTATGTCATTTATGACATCCTTCACAATTCCGACAATATTGCTGTCTCTTTTTTCGGATAAACCCGTTCTTTCCATAAATTGCCATAAATTATGCCCCAACTTTTTACTATCCGATATTTGAATTGCTAATCAACATGTTCATTGCAGTATCACAACCGCTGTAAATTTATAAGAGAATAGTCTAAGTTTTAACATATACCCTCATATCATAAGACCTCAAAGAGTGCCTATTCAAGTCAACAAGGCTATTATTGCCTGCTGCAAAGCCTTGACAGCACTGATGCCAAAATCTTCATGGCTTTCGACTTTGAATAAAAGACATGACCCGTCAAAGGTTGGTATCAGCTATCACAGCTGATCATTTTGTTATAGAGGAACTCAGCAGACGTATTTAAAGAATGCGTTGACAACCATCCCACCGCTCCTGCCTGGATTGAGTTTTATCAGGCCGCGATCTTCCATCTCTTTTATCGCCTTGCGAATCGTGGGCCGGCTTGTTTGAAATATGGCTTCAAGTTTTTTTTCAGACGGCAGGCTGTGACCGGGTTTTAAAGACCCTGATAAAACAGCTTCCTGTATCTGGTGTACAACATCCTGGAAAATTTTAACCTTTCTGGCAGGTTTGAATATCATAATTGTTTTCATACCTCATTGATCTTAAATACAGATTGATACTTTGTTAATGATTCACGGGAAACAGGTAAAAGTTCATTTTACACGGCTTTCTTCCCGGGGTATGCCGCCTTTGGTATGGCGCAGGCGATGCTGCATACGATATGCATCAGCCACGAAAACCAGGGACAGTACCTGCTGCACCATCAGCAGGAAATAACCCTGGATACCCATGAGTGCGGAACAGGATATGTTTCCCGCCATGAGCCAGAAATATCCGGGCGGCCTGTTCTTGGCCAAAAAATAAGTGCCCATCAGGAATCCTAGAGCGACCCCCAGTTCAAGAATCTGGTTTGCGGTGGTGATGCCCCCGAATTGGTAAACACTTAAAAGCAGACCGCAGCCCACAGCGATCCTGGCAATGTTATCCAGCCATCGGATATCTTTGTTTTGACCATTTTTTGCAATAACAAGCCCGACGATCATGGAAGGTGCCCCGCCGGCCTCCACGCCTGCGGCAATCCAGTTGTTTTCAAAAATAAACACCGCAATCCAGGCCGGCAGCCCCATCAGGTATACGATCCAGGACCGGACACGCCAGGCCTGCCTTTTGGCTGTATCGTAATTTCTCTCGGCCCGTGAGAAGCATATTTTATTGAAAAGGTAAAAAGCGCCCCCCCCCAGATCTGGAGTAAAACATCAAACATATGGCATCCACCTGTCCTTTAATCATTTTTTGTGATTGAAAAATGTCTTGTTCTATGATTGATTTCATTGATAAAAATTATTTCCCCATGCGTCCAACGAATTATTGTGATAAGTTTAATCGAATTTTACGATTATATAGAGGAGGGCTGGTGGATTTACATAAACTTAAAACATTCAGAACCGTGGCCACATTTTTAAATTTCAACCAGGCCGCCCGAACGCTGAATTATGCCCAGTCAACCATTTCCGCCCAGATCAAATCCCTTGAGGACGAAATAGGGGTGCTCTTGTTTAAACGCATCAAAAAAAAAGTGGTGTTAACAGATGCCGGCGAAAAAATGCTGGATTATGCGCAGACACTGCTCTCCATCGAAAAAGAGGCCCTGGCAGACCTGGCCGGGAAAAAAGAACCCGTGGGAACCATCAGGTTAAGGGTCCCGGAAGCCATCGCCGCCACCTACTTCCCATTTGTCATAAAAGAGTTTTTAACCCTGTATCCAACGATAAATTTTGATATCAGCAATTGCTCGGCTGGCAGCCTTGAGAATGAATTGCAGATTGAGGCGGTTGATCTGGCCTTTATCGTGTCTGAATCGATCAACGCATCAAGCCTGAACTGTGAAATAGTATTAACTGAAAAGCTGGTCATTGTTTCGAGCCCGGACCATGCCCTGGCCGATTTAAATTTCGTTGATGCCGGCAGCCTTCAATCCCAAACCATTTTTTTACCCAAAGCCGGTTGCGGGTATGGTTTGTCTTTCAGGCAGATGTTGAATACAAACATCGCAAAACCGGCTTCCATCATAGAATTCACAAGTATCGAAACCATAAAGAAATGCGTCATGCAAGGCACCGGGTTAACCATCCTGCCCCAAAAATCCGTTCAAAATGAGATCGACAACAACCGACTTATACCGCTGAACTGGGTGAGTGATTTACAGACATCCATTGTAATGGTCTGGCATAAAGATAAAAAAATCTCACAAGTACTGCACGATTTCATGCAGCTTATCAGAAAATTACAAAACGATTTAATTTAAAATAGACATGAGACACCCATGCATGACGAACATCTTATAAAACAAAGTTTGCCTTTTGCAGAATGCCGCTATTCAAAGAACAGCGACCGGCACTATAAATCCCATATGCACAAAACCTTTTGTATAGGGGCCATAGATAAGGGAGAAGTGATCTATCAGGTTAAAGGACAAACGCTAAAACTTCGCCCTGGCAGTCTTGCCCTGATTAACCCGGAAACACCCCACTCCTGCAATCCTGATGAGCCCTTTAAGCGAAGCTACTACATGCTCTTTTTAGATGTTGAATGGTGTCTGCAACTACAGCAGTCTTTATGGCAGCGTGACACCTTCAATCCGGTGAACACCATCGTCTTAAAGAACAATGGGCTCTATGGGCAAGCCATCAAAGCCATGACAGCGTTAATGGCAAAAGGGGATCTTCTGGAAAAAGAACAGCTGCTGGCGAATTTGACCGAAAAAATATTTTTGCGCGCCTGTGAACCGGGGCTTGCAAAAAAAGAACCGCCTGTAAAAACAGAACGCTTAAAACAGCAGTTGAGCCGGAATCTGGACACAGACACATCCATGAGACAGCTGGCCGAAGCGCTGAACGCCAATCCCTACACGCTGCTTCGGCAGTTTAAGGCGGCCACGGGCATCACACCGCATGCCTATCGGCTGAACTGTAGAATTGAGCTTGCAAAAAAACTGTTGCAAAAGGGCCTGGATTTATCCCAGGTCGCCCTGGAATGCGGTTTTTTTGACCAGAGCCACTTCCACCGCCACTTTAAAGCCATAACCACGGTGACACCCAAAGAATACCGCGTCAATTTTGTACAATAAGAGATGAAAAAGATCAGCTAAGACCATATCAATGATTCATAATTTTTAAGGAGTTTTTGATATGGAACTGCACCTGTATATCGCATTTGTTATCGCCACCACTGTCATGATTGCCCTGCCCGGACCCAGTGTGCTTTTAACCGTGGCTCACAGTATTTCATTCGGCTGGAAACACGCCATTGCCACTGTTGCCGGGGCAACTGTGGGGATCGCGGTTCAACTTGCCATTGCGGCCATTGGTTTTTCCTCGCTTTTAAACTCGGCGGTTCAAGTTTTTGAATGGTTGCGCTGGGCCGGCGCGGTGTATCTTGTTTATCTTGGGATCAGGCAGTGGCACAACGCCGGCGATCCTCTTGAGCTGAACGCCGCGGAGGTTTCCAGGACCCATCTGTTTTTCCAGGGGAGTATTATCACCATTTTCAACCCCAAAAGTCTTATTTTCATTGCCGCATTCCTGCCGCAATTCATTGATACTTCCCGTCCCTATGGGGTGCAGTTTGCGTTGATTTTTCCGACCTTTCTTATGCTCACCTTTTGTGTTACATCCATATGGGCGGTTGTTGCCGGGAACGCTGTCCGGTTTTTAAAAAAAGGCCTGTCATTAAAACCGGTGTTCCGCGCTGCCGGAGGCTTGATGGTTCTGGCTGGTGCAGGGCTTGCCATGTCACGGCGCAGCAGTTGAAACAGATATCAACTGTCCGGAATATCAATACCCGGTCAGTTCAATATATCCCAGGCCCTGCACCCGATCCGACACAAACCGTGCCGCTCCTTCCCAATAGGCAAATGAATGGGTGTGTTCCTGGTTGGGGATCAGAGGGACGACCGACAGCGCAAGCCCTTTTTCAGGCAATGCGATTCGCCATCCGGCTGGGTATGTTATGCCGGTTTCAGGACTTTTCCATGTTTCTTCGGGGTGCACTGTAAATTCGTTGTGGTGTAATATTTCAACGCGGCCGTCCGGGTATGAGAGGCTGCCGAATCCAAATCCGTTTGCCTCCCCCTTCCGGTTCCTGATCCGGCAGACCATCAGATTCCGGCCGTCATCCAGGTGAACGGAAAACCAGTCCCATCCCGCCACATCATCACTCAGCGCGCTGGTGCTCCACTCATGGTCAAACCATGTCAGCCCCGCCACCGGATAGGTAGTCTCCCCGATCCTTATATTTCCTTTGGTTACCATTCCGGGAATCGAGTAGTAATAAGATGCATTGGTGGGATTGGGCCCTTTTTGGCTCAACCCGTTTGCGCCCTGGAGAACCGGTTTTGAAAAATCGTATAGTGAGAAATCAAACGAAACACTATTGTCGGATGCCCTCATCCGGAGTGCATTATCTGCCTGGACCACCTGCCAGTTATCGACCCAGACCTTGAAGGGGATCGCCCGGCTGCCGGCAATACCGAGACTTTCGCGATTCATACGCTGCGCACTGTAAAATTTGCCGTTTTTAACATCGGTCAGGCCCAGGTGGGCAAAATAGAGCTGCCGGGTCCGCCATCCAGATCCCTTTTTCACCGGTTCGCAAGAGAGCGCCTGGCGAAAGAAGGTGAGTTGATATCCGAACATCTGGTTGTCCCGGGTTTTCAGATTCCCAGTATAATACCACCACTCGGTCCTGAACGATGGATGAGGTCCGCTGTCATCCGGGAAACGGATCTTGGCAGGCCGGTCCGCCATATCAAAACACCCGGGATCTTCGGTTGATGAAAGTGCCTGGACAATATTGATGCGCTCCTGTGTTTCTGTATTGCTGCAGCCTGCAACCATGAGGATCATCAACGCAGTCAGTAAACATTTATATAAGCCGGATCTTTTCATTTAAGTCTACTCCATGTGCAGCGCCCGGCTGATATCAATCCTGCCGGCGGAAAACGCCGGAAATATACCGGCCGTTACTGCCGCACCCACCGAAAGGATAAGCGCCTGGATCAGCACACCTGCTGACAACACCATATCATAACTCCATCCAAATGAGCGCTGGTTGACAACATCTATCAGCACCCAGGCCAGAAAAACGCCCAGGGGCAGTGCCAGCACGCCTGCGATCAGCCCGTTGATGGCGCATTCCACCAGCATCAGGCGCCCTACCTGGCCTGATTGAGCACCACAGGCCCTTAATATCCCCATCTCCCGCTGCCGCTCCATCAATAGGGTCATGATCGCATTGAAAACCCCGGTGAACGCCACAATGGCAGTTAATATCTGCAACGCCGTGGTAATCAGGAATGTTTTGTCAAACACCTCCAGAATACCGCGCTTGATAGAGGGGCCGGAAACGATCTTCATCATGGCAGGAGAAACCGGCATATCGCGGATGGCCTCCATCACCGGGTTAATATGATCTGTTGAGTGCAAAAAAATCTGCATGGCGGTGATATCCTCGTGTCCCCAGTATCTTTTCATGGTGTCTCGGCTGACCACGGCACGGCCGCCGCCCATGAAATAATCACGGAACACACCGGCGACTTTGAATCGGACCGCTCCCTGAAGGGTTGAAAGGACCACACCGGCATCGCCATCAGGGTCAAACGAATGTTTCCCGGCAAATATCTCAGATACCATGATCCACCCGTTCTCTACACTGGACACAACGTGTTCAGGCGACCCGGCCGTCCAGATCCACTCTTTTTGGGAAAGGTCTTTCAGATAGGAAAAGATATGCACTTCACCGGCAGCGGCAGAAAAAATCCGGTGGATATTGTATGCTGAGATCTCCTTTACTTCAGGGAAAGCCGCTATCCGGTTTAAAAGCCCTTTATCAAGACCCCGGTTCAGCTCATCTGCCGAAGAGATATGGATGTGCCCCCCGATATGGCCGTCCACCCAGCTTTCAATGGACGCCTTAAAACTTTTTGTCATCACCTCTATGCCGATAAATACGGAGATCACCACCATTAATGAGGCGATCAGCACACTGGTGCGGCTCAGTGATCTTTGTATATTTCTGACCGCCATTTTCAGCAGGCTGTTCCGGATTCTGCCCAGTGGGCCTGAACCGGCGGCCAGGATGACCGTGACGATGCCGGGGGCCAGCAGCGATCCGCCGATGAATATCATGAAAACCCCTAAAAAATCTGCCCCTGCCGACAGGGAGATGAATTTAAACATCACCACTGCACCCAAAATCAAAACAACTCCTAAAAATGCAAAACCCGGCATCCTTTTCTGAAGCACGGTCTGTTCTGATGAGGGCTGCATCAGGGTGACCGGAATCGTTCGGGATGCCTTGGCTGCCGGGAAAACAGCGGCGATAAAAGATGCTGCCATCCCCGCGGCAAACCCTTTTAAAAGGGTGGCAGGACTGATATAAACCTGGCTTATGGTGAGCACAAAGTACATGTCGGAAACCGTGCTGCAGACAGCGGAAACCGCACCTTTACCCAGCAGGACACCCAGCAGAACGCCTGCAATTGCCCCGATAAAGGAAAACAAAAACACCTCGGCAATGACCAGGGAAAATATCTGTCCGGCTGTGGCCCCCAGCGCTTTGAGTGTACCGTTGAGCTTTCTGCGGCGTGCAACCGAAAAAGAGACCGTATTATAGATCAAAAAAATCCCCATAAAAAGCGCCAGCATTGAAAAAGCTGTCAGACTGGTTTCAAATGAAGAGGCAAGATCCCGTATCACAAGGTTGTGTTTGTCTGTTTCAACAAGGAATGTCCCTTTGGGAAGTATCTGCCGGACCGTTTCAACCTTATTTTTTTTCAGCACCAGGTCGACCCTGGTAATGTTGTCCCCCATTCCCAGCAACTCCTGGGCGGTGGAAATGTCTGTTACAATAATACCGTCAGCCAGATTCGACCCCTCTGTTGTGCCGGTATCTATTAATCCTGCCACCACGGTTCTAATCTGTTTGTTGCCAAATTGAAGCAACAGGGTGTTGTGTAATCTGAGGTTAAATTTTTCGGCATTAAACTTTGAAATAAGGACTGCCGGTTTTTCCGATGAAAGGTCCAGAAATCCCGAACCTTTTGGCTTCATTGTTTCAAATGACCTGAAATAGATCTCTGAGAAAGGATCAATCCCCATCAGGGTAAAGGTGCTGCCACCCATCTGATCCGATTTCACATACCGGGATATCACAGGTGCGCTGGTATGAATGCCAAGCTCGGTCCGCAACCGGGTAAACAGTCCCTGCGGGATGACAAAATTGCTTCCAATAATCTGGTGGCTGCTGCGGGAGGTCAGCGCCGATGTGGAGAGTTCAAAGGACTTACCGATACTTTCTTTAGAAACATCAATGGCGATTACCCCTGCCACGCCCAGCGCAATTCCCATGACCATCAGAACCGTCCGCAAGGGCTGACGAAAGCTCAATCTAAGGTAGGTTTTGATCAGAATCCCCGACATCATCTCCTCATTGATCCGGTTGCCTTCGGCACCAGCAGCCGGTCCTTTACCTCAAAAACGTGATCGGCATATGCCACGGCCTCCGGGCTGTGGGTAACCATAATCATTGTTTTGCCGCGACTTCTCACAAGATCAGTCATAATTTCGAGTACGGCAATGCCGGTACCGCTGTCCAGGTTGCCGGTGGGTTCATCGGCCAGGATGATATCCGGGTCATTGACCATTGAGCGGACAATTGCCACCCGCTGCTGTTCTCCACCGGACAAGGTGTCTGGGAAATCATCTTTTCTATCGGCCAGCCCGACCCTTTCAAGCAGCGCCATGGCACGGGGTATAAAAACTTCCTGGGGCGCACTGTCCAGTTCCGCTACCAGGGTGACATTTTCTATAACCGACAAAACCGGCACCAGGTTGAAAAACTGGTATACAAAACCTATCCTGCGGCGCCGGAACAGGGTCCTTGCGGTATCATTCATATCTGAGACAGACAGATCTCCCACATGTACGGACCCCTTGTCAGGCAGATCGATACCGCTGATCAGGTTGAGCAGAGAACTTTTCCCCACACCGCTTTTTCCGACAACCACAGAAATCTTTTTCGGGGGCAGTGTTGCATTCATCTCTTTAAAAATGATGCGTTTGGTTTTTTGCTCTCCATATGATTTATCTATTTGGGTCAGTGATATTGTCACATCTTTTATCCTTACCATTACGTTACCGCAGGCTTTGTTTGATCTGCAGTTTTACACCAATGATCTGCCGTGGAGTCGGGCTGGCGGTGTTGATACTTTTAAGCACGCTTTTCTAATACAATAAGACCCATTTTACGAAATCGCAACGGCCGAAATTATACCATCCGCTACTGGCCCAGGGTTTTCCGTTGGGTACCGATTTTATGAAACCTGTTTATCGTTAAGTCTGCCTGAGGATTGCGAATATCAAAAATGCTTGAACAGCAATGGGATATAAGATATCAATTAACCGATCCCCGCTGAAACAGATACCGGTAATGATTGTTTTGGGATTGATGATTGGCACACGTTTGAAAAATCCTTCCCAAACAATAGCACATGGGATTAAACCTCTTTTCCATAAAACAGTCACAAGAAGGTGAGATTTGATGAAATTTTGGCCCTACATTTTTTCCTGTACACTTATCACGCTTGTATCAGGCTGTATTGGTTTGCCGATCAGCCAGAATAATGAACCTGAAACTATTATCATTCGGAACAGTTCCGCCACCTACCTGGAAGAGGTATCCATTCGAGGAAATAAAACAGGGAACCAATATATTCGTGTCGGAGCGATATCACCTTTACCCGTTGGCGTATCACAGATAATCGGACGATCAACAAATCCCCCTAGGCTGCCCAGCGAAATATACATCTGCTGGGTGGACCAAGCGCAAAAAGAGATTTGTAAACAAGAAAACATAAAGGCTGTCTTAAAAAACCCGGCAGGTACAGGGAAAGCACTTGTCTTTGAGATCCTTAGCCTGTCTGATGTGAAGGTTTGTCTGGAAAACAAACCATAGCTGGTTAAGGATCGGTTTATCAATTTTTCAGGTAATCCACAGTTCTTTGCCATTTACATCACCCATGGATCTGATATTTTTATCAAGATTGGCCAATTTGGAGATTACTTTACTTGTTTTAAAAATAAAATCTGCTGGGGCGCCCCTTGTGGGCGTCCGCGCCTGACCTCATACGGATGTTTTTTTGCCGCGAAAAAAATGGAATTGAAAAAATTGATGTTAAAAAACCATGGATGGACACAAATGTCTACGGCCTGATACAACCCGGATTATTCTGCTGGAAAGGGTTTGCAGCATGCGCACCCGATCTTTATCAGGCTTTTTTGTAAACCATCCAAACGATCACTATTGTCACAATAGGTTATTTATCTGATTTCAATTGATCATTATCTATAATACGTTTGAAATACTCTTCATTCTCAGGAGAATTCATTAATTGTGCAATTACTTGTCCTAAACATCTTTTGTTATTGAAGCGGGTGTTATTTTTAAGATTTGAGGTTGCATTCATACCTTGTAAAAACATGAGTGTTTTTGCTTTCCGGGCAGCAATAAGTTGTTTTTCTCTTAACTTTCTATCGCCTTTTGTTTCCTTGTCATCTCCAAACGAGAAAATACCAATACGCTCAATCCACCTTTCATCCGACTGCTGAAACAATTCAATCATCCTGTTTTGCAATTGCTCAGCCAAATCGTTTACGAGCAAATTAATTTCACTTTCTGCTGCCATAAATGCGGCTGTTAATAGATCTTTTTTCATGATGATTCTTTTTAAATTGCGGGCAATATTTTTTAATAAATGGGTATTGTTTTTCAGATTTTATAATCAGGCTGAATTTAATGGAGTATGAGATCAATTATATAATTCTGAAAGGTAGAAGTATTCGTAATAAATTAATCAAGGCTTGTCAACAGGATAACCTATTGTTTTTCATGCCATTCAATTGAGCTTTGTTGCACAGTACTTGCAGTGGATGGCATCCTCATCATGACCGTGGGCCATGCAGGCCGGGCAGGCCTGGGTGGTCACCTTTTTCTGGCCGGCAAGGGCCAGCTCCGAAGTCACAATCCCGGTGGGCACGGCAATGATGGCATAGCCTAAAATCATGATCAGCGATGCCAGAGACTGGCCGATTCCGGTTTTAGGCGATATATCCCCGTATCCCACCGTGGTCATGGTCACAATGGCCCAGTAAACGCTTCTGGGGATACTGGTAAATCCGTTTTCCGCCCCTTCGATTATGTACATCAGGGAGCCAAAGATGACCACCAGTGTAATAATTGTCATCAAGAAAACGATGATCTTCCTGCGGCTGGCAGCCATCGCCCGGATCAACACAGAGGCTTCGCCAAGATAGGCGACCAGCTTTAACACCCTGAAAATCCGCAGCACTCTGAGCACCCGAATAACGATCAGGTATTGACTGCCGGGTATAAACAGGCTGATATAGGTAGGCAGGATGGAACAAAGATCAATCATGCCGTAAAAGCTTACAGCATAGCCGACCGGTTTTTTCACGCAGTATAAACGAAGGATATATTCTATTGTAAACAACAGGGTGAATCCCCATTCCGCCCTGTTAAGAAAAGCGCCGTAATCGTTCCTGAGAGCTGTGACACTGTCCAGCATCACCACCAGGACACTTAAAATAATAGAAACAATCAGGACAATATCAAACCATTTTCCCGCTTTGGTATCTGCTTCAAATATGATTTCATGCAGACGGTCGCGCAGGGTTCCTCCCGCATCAGCTGTTTCCATCGGCAATCCTCCACAGGGCCATCACTTTCGGGTTGGCCAGATTTCTCTTCCGGGTGCACAGCCCGATAACAAAAGGCGGCAGGTCCGGAGTATTTTTAAGGATACGAACCTGGTCCTTGATGGGACTTTTTTCCAGCACCATCTTTGGAATCAGGCCGATACCGCAACCGATGCTGACCATGACGATTATGGCCTCGTTTCCGGCCACCCGGGAGTAGATTCTGGGCACAAAATTCTCCCTGGCCAGCCATTGGTCGATCCTGTCCCGGCTCAACCCGTGATCCGGGATGATCAGCGATGTTTTCTCCCAGTCAATTCCCTGTTTTGTCCGGATCACAACATCAGGGTGGGATTTGGGAGCTATAAACACCAGGGGCGTTTCCACCAGGGGCGTGAAAACCAGATCCTTTGACAAGGTGTCCGGTAATGCCGCAATCACGGCATCGGCATCCTGGTTGGTAAGCTTGATCAAAGCCTTGGCCGGGTCCCCGGTTTCAAGATGGATGCGGACATCCGGGTGGGACCCGCGAAATGATTCCAGAATTTTCGGCAACACCCCATAGGCTGCTGTTACGGAACAATACAGGGATAATTCCCCCCTAAGGGTCTGCTCAGAGGACAACTGCCCCTGGAGCAGCTCCCATCGCTGCAGCACATCATCGGCATATTTTTTAAACGCAAGCCCTGCCGGTGTCAGCTCCACCTTTCGGCTGTCCCGGACAAACAAGGCTTCGCCCAGTTCCGATTCCATGCGCTGAATAATCCGTGTCAATGCCGACGGGGTGATATAACAGGCCTTACTGGTTTTTGCAAAATGCAGCGTCCCGGCAAGGTGCCTGAATAGTTTTAAATTTCGAATATCCATTTTTCTCTTTCCTGCAGCTGACCGGTGTAACGACAGGCTGACCAGCCGCCTGATACGGGTGCGTTCAAATTTATTTAACTTGCTTTCCCAATGGTTTTGTTGAATAATTAGCATATTCATCATTTGAAACCAAACTAATTTCGGTGACTTACAATATCCACACATAATCTTGTATGGAGGCTCCATGAAAGAGAAATTGCGCACCTCCGCAAAAGCCTTAAAAAAGCCTGACTCTAATGCAATAATGAAATTTGCAAATATCCGTTCCAATATGGCTTTGGAATGCAGCAGACGCTTTGAAAAACGAACCGATATCACCCAGATGATCGGAGACAATAACCTTGATATGGCCAGAGACAACAACCGGAATTTTGCCAGATTCATGGAGTCCATCTTTTCTGATCTTGAACCCGAACTCCTTGTGGAAACAGTGTTGTGGGTCTTCGAAGCCTACCGTAAGCATGGATTTCAGACAACATACTGGGCCGCCAATCTAAATATCTGGGTGGACACCCTGAAAGATCACTTAAACAAAAAAGACTTTGATGAAATCTATCCCTTCTATAACTGGCTGATCATCAACATTCCAATTTTTGTCAAGCTCACCGATCATGTAGAGGATAGTGATTCTGATATTTCAACCGCCGA
>CAZLTD010000009.1:0-7668 GCA_964562385.1 uncultured Desulfobacula sp. | reverse complement strand
TGGGACCGAATCGATGTATATCTTTCTGAAAACACCGATGCCAGACTCTCCCACGGAATCTGCAATGACTGTTTAAAAAAACATTATCCCGACTATCTGGATGATGATCCGGAATAACCCCTCTCTTTCACTGTTGCGATTCTTGAAACTATCAATTGCATTTAATTCATTTGACGCAACGATCAATTTGTTCCATAAATACAAACAATTATTAAAGTAAAAACAATATGACATTCAAAATCAAAAGGAGTAACCCATGAGTGAAAATTATTTTAACAGCCTGTCCCTGCGCCACCAGTTGGCGGAACTTGGCCAGTGCCGGTTTATCGACCCCGAAGAATTCAACGGTGTCACAGCATTGAAAGGCAAAAAAATCGTTATCGTCGGATGCGGTGCCCAGGGCCTTCACCAGGGGCTGAACCTGCGGGACTCCGGCCTTGATGTATCCTATACGCTGCGTGATGCGGCCATTGAAGAGAAACGCCAGTCCTGGAAAAATGCCACTGAAAACGGATTTGTCGTGGGCTCTTATGAAGAGTTGATCCCCCATGCCGATCTTTTAATCAACCTGACCCCGGACAAACAGCACTCCAACGTTGTTGAATCGGTCATGCCGCTGATGAAAAAAGATGCCTGCCTTTCCTATTCCCACGGATTCAATATTGTTGAAGAAGGCATGCAGATCAGAAAAGATCTCACGGTGGTCATGGTGGCCCCCAAGTCTCCGGGAACAGAGGTCAGAGAAGAGTACAAACGCGGATTCGGTGTTCCCACCCTGATTGCCGTGCACAAGGAAAACGATCCCCAGGGCATCGGCATGGAAATCGCCAAAGCCTATGCTGCCGGAACCGGCGGCGACCGCGCAGGCGTGCTTCACTCCTCCTTTGTTGCCGAGGTAAAATCCGATCTCATGGGAGAGCAGACCATTCTTTGCGGCGTCCTCCAGACAGGATCGCTTCTGTGCTACGATAAAATGATCGAAAAAGGCGTGGACCCGGCATATGCTTCCAAGCTGGTCCAGTACGGCTGGGAAACCATCACTGAAGCATTAAAGCACGGCGGCATCACCAACATGATGGATCGCCTGAGCAATCCTGCCAAGATCCGTGCCCTGGAACTGTCGGAACAGATCAAGACCATCCTGACCCCATTGTTCCATGAGCATATGGACAACATCATGTCCGGTAAATTTTCTGCCACCATGATGGAAGACTGGGCCAATGATGATGCCAACCTTCTTACATGGCGGGCGCAGACTGGCGAAACAGCCTTTGAAAAATCGGTATCCACGGATACCGACATCAGTGAGCAGGACTATTTTGACAAGGGCATTCTCATGATCGCCTTTGTCAAGGCCGGTGTTGAGCTTGCCTTTGATACCATGGCGGCCACCGGTATTGGAGAGGAATCCGCCTATTACGAATCCCTTCATGAACTGCCGCTGATCGCCAATCTGATCGGCCGTAAAAAGCTGTATGAAATGAATGTGGTTATTTCCGATACCGCCGAGTACGGCTGTTACCTGTTCAACCACCAGGCACTGCCCATGCTCCAGAATTTCATGTCAGACATTGATGCCGATGTTATCGGAAACGGTCTTGACGAAACCAGCATCCAGGTGGACAACATTGCCCTGATTAAAACCAATGATGCCATCCGGTCCACGGCCATAGAACGCATCGGCAAAAGCTTAAGGGCATACATGGGTGCCATGAAACCCATTTATTGATAAATCCCAATATTTCAACATCAGGGCAAACCCCCTGGAAAAGAGCGCTGTGCCAATCGTTGGCACAGCGCTTTTTTCACTTCCTGGTTGCATATCTGGGTTTATATTTTCAGTGGACAGGATTGCGCAAACTGGTCTATACTCTAATCTGAAACTGAGAAACGGTTCAATTCAAATCAAAACAACACTCAACAAACAGGCCGGAATGACAAAGATAAACCCCATCCTTCTTTTTCGTGATTTTATTAGAAACAATCCCCGGCTTTTTCTTCTTTTTATTACGCCTGTTGTCTTTATGGCCATTGCTCTTGGAATATACACCCAGAAAAACAGAGTCATTCTTCCTGAATTTTTAGATCATGAAAAACAGATGGCCTTCAACCGCTTGAACACAGTCACCAAGGCCATTGAAAAAGAAGCGCATGACCTGGAAATGATGACCCATCAATGGATGAAAAAAAAGATATTGCAAGCCGCATTCATTCACAGGAAACAATTTCCCCGCCCCCTAAAAACCCAGGACCCGAATTTTTCCGGTCTTTTTTCTACCTTACCCCTGGCCCGGCTTGTTGACGCCCACGGTCGTATTCTATTTTCCAGCGGTGCTGCCATGGACACGATTTCACAAAATGCCTTCACAACGTTCAAAAATCAGGTTATCACAGACGGAAAACCATTTAAATCGAGCATGGAATCACTTTACTGGACCATTATTCCCTATTTCAAAGGTCAGATGATCGTGTGTGCCGGTCAATATCCGTCAACAAAAAAGGGAACCTTGGGATATCTTTTTCTGGGGAAGATACTGGATTCAAATCAATTGTATTTCAATCAAAAAGGGGAAGATTTGAAAATAGCGCTGAATTCTCTGCCTGCCCGGCAGGATTCACCGCAGACCAACACCGCATTTTCGGAACTGATCACCCAAGGGGCACAATTTGAGTTCACCGACACCCACGTTAATTTTACAAGCTTATACAAACACCCGGCCGGCGCCCCGCTTCTGGTTATTAAAATCATGATGGGCCGTGATATTTTAATCCCGGTAAAAAATATCGCCCGGTTTGCCTCCTTGAGTATCTTATTGGTCATGATCGGGATGTGGCTCTATTTTGCAGCGGCCTTCTTATTCAGTATCAGGCATTTTAAAAAACAACGGCAAACGGTTGAAAAGATGCTGGGGCAGACCCGGGATCATTTTTCCAAGGTGTTCAACTCCAAAGCGGTGTGCATTGCCATCAACTCCCTTAAGGACGGCAGCTTTGTTGATATCAATGCAGAGTTTTTGTCCGTTCTCGGATATGAAAAAAAAGATATCATCGGAATTAGCATCCTTGATCTTGCGTACTTTGCCGATGACAATGAGCGCAACCAGTTTATAAAAAGCCTAAAAAAGCACGGCTATGTCAAAGATTTTGATATTAAACTCAAAACCCGGGACAAACAGATTATTCATCTGTCCATTTCAGCAGACCTTATTCAATTTCGCGACACACAATGTGTCTTAAGCGTTCTCATTGATATCTCTGACCGCAAATATCTTGAAAAAGAGCTTAAAAAAGCCATGTTCGAGGCCAGCCAGACAACGGCGGACACAGAGATTAAAAACTACCAGCTTGAAATTGAGATGGATCAGAGAAATCATGCTGAGAAACTTAACCAGGTATTATTCGATATTTCAAACACTGTGAATACTACCCGTGATCTGGATGATCTTTATGAAAGCATCCACTCAATCATGAGTTCCATACTGACGCTGGACAACTTTTTTATCGCCCTGTATAACAAAAAAAAGGATAAAGTCAGTTTCCCCTATTCAAAAGATAAGATTGACAATGATTTTGATGATATCCCTGACATCAGCAAAAAAGATTCTTTGACCATCGAAGTGATCAAAACAAAGAAACCGATTTTGCTTAAAAAAAAGGATTTGTCGGATGGCGGTCGAAAAATTATTGGTACGCCTGCCCAGGTCTGGCTGGGGGTACCTTTAAAAATTAATGAAGAGGTGATCGGCGTCATGGCCACCCAGAGCTATACAGATCCGGATCGATTTTCCACCAATGATATCCATTTGATGGAAACGGCATCTGATCAGATTGCCGTGGCCATTGAACGCAAAAAATCCCAGGAAGCCCTTGTTTTAAGTGAGCTAAAATACAGATCCATCATCGAAAGTGTCAAGGATGGATATTGTGAAACCGACATGGACGGCAATTTTATATTTTTTAATGAAGCTTTGTGCAAAATTACCGGATATCCTGAAAAAATGCTTGCCGGGATGCCGTCAACACGGTTGATACGCGATATACCCGATCCAAAAGCATTATTGAAAGAAATAATTAAAAGCAAAAGCCGGGAAACCGATATTCAAATCATTCAGAAAAACGGGATCAAAAAGCATGTCGGCATCCGCCCGGCCCCGATTTATGATGAAGACGATCAGCAGACAGGATTCAGGACCTTTATCCGAGACATTGATGCCCAGAAAAAATACGAGGAAAAACTGGTGTTTCTGGCCTACCATGACGCATTAACCGGCCTGAACAATAGAAAAGGCTTTTACGAATTTTTAGACAACGCATTAAAGTATGCCAAGCGCAACCAGACGCGACTGGCGGTCATGTTCATGGATATTGACAAGTTCAAGCTGGTGAATGACACCCTGGGGCATGAAGTTGGTGATGAACTTTTAAAAACTATTTCACAGCGGTTGACCGACAACCTTCGGGAAACCGATTTTGTCTCACGTATCGGCGGTGATGAATTCACTGTGGTCATGACCGGTAACGACTCCTTTTACCCGGACAAACTGGCGAAAAAAATTCTCAACACAATCCGTTTCCCCTATGATTTAAACGGCCACACCATAGACTATGTGTCTGCCAGCATCGGTATCAGCCTTTATCCGGATGACGGTTCCATTGATATTGAAGATCTGGTAATTAAAGCGGACCAGGCCATGTATGAGGCAAAGAAAAAAAGAGACATGCACGTGTTTTTTAAGGATACAAATCACGGTTGAAAACTCAGGCAGGAACCGGATTGCTTATTAACAGAAACCCGTTAGTTAAAGGAAAAAATGCAAACACAAGAAAAAATTCTGACCTTAATTAGGGAAAACAACAGCGACTTGCCAACACTTTCGTTTACGCTTAATAAAATTATCAGTGTTGCTTCCGATCGCCGGTCAACAGTCGAAGAACTTGAAAAAGCCATTACATTTGATCAGGCCATGACCAGCAAATTGTTAAAACTGTCTAATTCAATGTACTATGCCCAAAAATCGAAAGTTGATACCATAAAAAGAGCTATCTCTGTCATTGGATTTGATGAGATTATGGGCATAGCCCTTGGTATGGAAATTTTATCCTCTTTTAATAAGGCCTCGGGCAAAGATTTTAATTTGGGCTCTTTATGGATGCACAGCATCGGTGTGGCAACAGCATCGAAAGAGCTGAGCAAAAAAATAAATCCGGATGATCCTAACAAAATTTTCATACCGGCACTGCTCCACGATATGGGAAAAGTGTTTCTTTCTGCCTACTTTGAGAATGAATACAATAAGGTCCAGGAGTTTGCGTTTGAGAATAAAAGGCCCTTGCACCTGGCTGAAAATGCCATCTTAAAATTGAATCACGCGGTTCTTTCGGCATTGTTAATGAAACGGTGGAAATTTCCACCGTCCATAGAATTACCCTGCCGATTCCATCACAACCCTGAATCTTCTCCACCTAAATTCCGGCAGGAGGCTTTTATACTAAATATAGCCGATTACATTGCACTAAAAGCCGGTATTGGGGGCGGAGGGCCTGCCCCACCTGTCCTCAATAAAAACGCGTTAGAAATAACAGGCCTTAACCAGCTCAGATTAGAGCTGATTATTGATCAGTTGCGAAAACGGGAACAGGAAATCAAGGACTTTTTTGAAATCACATCTGAAAATTAATATAAATTTTAATTGCTTTACAGGGATTTTACCGACAGATGACCCAACCGAGTCCACCTGCTATCCCCAATGTTTCGTTCCAAAAAAAACAAGGGGACAGGCTTGAATTTGAAATCCTGAGTATTGAGAACCTGAGAAAAAAGCGAGAAGTGCTGGACCATTCTCCGACCCTTCCCCACCGGCTTTCTTTTTATATCATCCTGGTGATCACAAAAGGGAGTGGCACTCATTTTATTGATTTCAAACCGTACCCATATTCTGAAAATTCAATTCTTACCATTTCCAGAGGGCAGGTTCACGCCTTTGACAAAAGCATGCAAAACAAGGGATTTTTAATTTTATTCACGGATTCATTTTTATCTAAAAACATGATCCATTCGGATATCCTGTCACTTTCCAGACTGTATAATTACCATTTAACCCCGCCGGTTATCACAGGAGCCCAGACAAAAGGGCAGGGGTTTAAAATAGTGATGAAAAATCTTCAAAAAGAGTATGATCGCCCAAACGACTTTGCAAAAGAAGAGATGCTAAGGCTTCTGCTGAAAATGCTTTTACTGAAAATGGAACGGTTAAAATCGGCCCTGATTCCCCAAAAGACAAACCCCGCATATATTGAAAAACTTACCCTGTTCAAAACCCGTCTGGATACCCATTTTGCCCGTACCCGGAATGCGTCTGACTATGCTGATATGATGTCCGTGTCATACAAGCATTTAAATACCATCCGTAAAGAGATATCAGGGTTTACCGCCAAACAGTTTATCGATAATCACGTTATTCTTGAAGCAAAGCGCTATCTTGCCACAACCGACATATCTATAAAAGAGTTAACGTATGATATGGGATTTGATGAACCGACCAATTTTGTTAAATTCTTTTCAAAGCACACCCAAATGACCCCGGCCGTATTTAAAAAATTCCTTAAAAAATAAATTACCATTCCCTCTTCAGGTTCGATATTTACCATTATTGTTCATAGATCAACCTACCCGGAACAGCGCCCGACCTTTATATTTGTTACAACCTTAAACCGATATAAAGGAGACTAACCATGAAACATTTTTTTTTACTTTTAACCGCAGCATCCGTTCTGACCGCATCCTGCACCGGGACGCAGAAAACATCGCAGAACAGGACTGCACTTTCAAACAAGGCCAAGGTCATCGCCCTTTTAAACAGCCTTGAATCAGGCGACCATGGACCGGTTGAATATATCAACCCGGAAAAGTACATCCAGCATAATTTGATGGTAAAAGACGGGCTTGCCGGGTTTGGTGAACTGATGGCCACCGTCCCGGAAGGCAGCCTTAAGGTGAATGTAATCAGAGCCTTTTCAGACGGCAATTATGTTTTTACCCATACCCAATACGACTTTTTCGGACCCAAGGCCGGGTTTGACATTTTCCGGTTTGAAGAGGGAAAGATCGTTGAGCACTGGGACAACCTGGCCCCGGTTGCAGACGCCCCCAATCCCAGCGGCAGGACCCAGTTTGACGGTGATACAAAAATCACTGACACCGAGAAAACAGATACCAACAAGAAACTTGTGAAAAACTTTGTCACGACCATCCTGGTAAAGGGGCAGTATGATAAACTGGGGGACTTTATTGACGGTGATAATTACATCCAGCACAATCCCCGGATCGGGGACGGTCTTTCCGGGCTTTCAAAGGCGTTGGAGGCCATGGCCAAAAAAGGGATCAAGATGGCCTATGACAAAAACCACATTGTATTGGGAGAAGGCAATTTTGTCCTTTCTGTCAGTGAAGGCGCTTTTGCCGGAAAACATACCAGTTTTTACGACCTGTTCAGGGTTCAGGACAATAAAATTGTGGAGCACTGGGATGTGATCGAAACCATTCTGCCCAGGGATATGCACAAAAACAATAACGGTAAATTCAATTTTTAACAAAAAAACTGATCTGCCCGGATATTGTTGATCAGCGTGCAATAATGACCCCTACATAATAAAATCAGCGTCGAATAA
>CAZLTD010000008.1:44374-77500 GCA_964562385.1 uncultured Desulfobacula sp. | reverse complement strand
AAAATTATTATCACGTAGATGGCATCCTTAAAAAAGTGTCCCCCACTGAGGAAAGGGACAATTGGTATTTCAGGGTCCGGCAAATGAAAGATGATTATGAAATCAATGTTGATCCGGATATGGCCAATAAAGATACCATGACCATTTTTATCAATTACCGTGTCTATGATTATGACCAGAAATATATCGGTGCGACAGGTGTGGGCCTCACGGTAACTTCTGTAAAAAGTCTTATTGAAAAATATCAAAAAAAATATAACCGGAATATCTATTTCATTGATAAAACAGGGAATATCAAGCTGGCCAGTGAAAAGATTTTCAAATCGAATCAAGTTTTTTTCAAGGATAAAAATCCTCTGGCCTATTTGGACAAGGTCGAGACAAAAGCTGAGAGTTCCTTTAAATATAAAAGAGGCAAGGAGCTTGTCCATGCCAACATACGCTATATTTCCGAGTTCGGGTGGTATCTGATTGTGGAACAGGGTGAAGGCGAAACCATCAGGCATATTTTTACCACATTAATTATAAACCTGGTCATCACCCTTGTTATTACGATGATTATCACCGCGCTTGTTCATTTTGCAGTTACGACCTATCAACAACGACTTGAAACGCTTCGGGGAATTGTTCCCATCTGCTCTTTCTGTAAACAAGTCCGGGATGATAAAGGTTACTGGAATCAGGTTGAGGCCTATGTGTCAAAACACACAGACGCCCAGTTCAGCCACGGGGTCTGCCCGACCTGCAGGGATAAGCATTATTCGAAATATTTGTCACCTGCCAGGGATAAATCAAAGGGTAAAGGGTAGTATATGAACAATCAGAATATTAAGATTGATCTGGGGCAGGTTCAGGAGACTTTGATGCTGCCGCTGTGGGCGAGAGCCCGGGAGACAGAAAAGGACAATCCCATTGTAGTTGACACCTATGCCAAAAATATCGTTGAAAGTATTGACTATGATTTCACTCAGATTGAGGAAGGGCATATGGCGGATCACCAGGGTGTTTGGGCGATCCGTGCCTACAACTTTGACAAGATCATTCAAGTATTTCTGGCCAAGAACAGCAAAGCGGTTGTCATAAATATCGGAGCGGGTCTGGACACCACCTTTCAGCGGGTTGACGATGGCGCTGTTATATGGATCAATATCGATCTTCCGGATGTTGTTGCCATGCGGGAAAAGCTAATTTTAGAGAAGCTGATTCCTGAGTCAGAGCGGGAAATGACCATTGCCAAATCCATTTTTGATTTCACCTGGATTGATGACATATCCCGATGGACAAAAGGCCGTTCCATTCTGTTTATGGCTGCCGGAGTATTGATGTACTTCGATGCCCGGGAGGTTGAAATCCTGTTTTGTAAACTGTCTAAAGAATATCCGTCATCCCATGTGATCTTTGATTCAATGTCATGGTTGCCGGCATGGGGGTCAAACAGGGAAATTAAAAAAATTGTGAAAAATGGCGGAACAGACCCATCACCGCTTATCAAGTGGCATCTGAAAAGAGCGTCCGGTCTTCAAAAGTGGATAGATACCATCAAAATCGTTGAGGAGTATCCCATGCTTTCAAAAGTGCCCGCCAAAAATGATTTTACAAACAAGGAGATGTGGCAGATTAAAATAGTGGGTCTGTTTCGTTTTTACAACATGATGCATGTGCAGCTGTGAGATCAGGTGTGATTTTACATAACGGTTCAGGCAAAAAAGGGGGGCAGGGCAGACAGGAACGTGCAACTTTTGATAATATTAAGTTAAAAGCAAAGAGTTGCTAAAAAGTACCCTTAAGGTTATGTTTTCGGGGAGGAAAGAGCATTTTTAAATAATTGATTTGGCAACAGGAGCTGTCAATGGAAATTTCTATTACGTATTGCGCACAATGAAACTACAAGCCCAGAGCAGTCAGTCTGGCTGCAAAGATAAAACAGGCGTTGGGTACAGAACCTGAACTTGTCCCTAAAGGGAATGGGATATTTGATGTGGCGGTTCAAAATGAGCTTGTTTATTCAAAGTTTAAAACCGGATCATTTCCAGATGAGGAAGAACTGGTTGCAAGATTGATAGATATCGATCTGCGGCCGTAGATAAGCAAACGGAGAAAGCCGTACAAGATGATAAAAAACAACACCGCAAGGGGCTTGATGAAGGCCTATGCTGTTTTCCTGATTGTTTTATTTTTTTTACCCCTGGGATCATGCGGGCCAAAACCTATTCCGGCTGGTTCTCATGTTGAAAGCGAGATTGTCACACCGGGGATCGCATCGCCGCTGCTACAGTATCAGGCTTTGCCAGACCCGCGAGAGAAAAACAGAATTGCTCTGCTCGATGTTGGAGAAGAGGCGTTATTGCTGCGGATTCATCTGATCCGGGCGGCCCGGCATTCCATTGATATGCAAACCATTATATGGATGAATGATGAAACCGGCCGGCTTTTGATGTATGAAATGATCCAGGCCGCCAAAAGAGGTGTAAAGGTCCGGCTGTTGATCGACCATTTTGTATCGGAGAAGCATCCGGAGGTTGCAGCGTTCCTGGCCTCCGTACACCCGAATCTAAAAATTAAACTTTACAACCCGATTGTGGGCCATTTTTCCGAGCATCAGATAAACCCGTCAATCTTCGACCGGTTGACCAAACTGCTCAGTGGTTTTAATAAAGTCAACCAACGCATGCACAACAAGGTTTTTGTCGTGGATAACCAGGTAGGGATTACCGGCGGGCGTAACAACCAGAATGCGTATTATGACCAGGCACGGGGGATGAATTACCGGGACAGGGATATCCTGATTGCAGGCCCGGTCGTGACTGATATGCGCAAGAGCTTTGATGAATTCTGGGCATTCAAGTACGCAATTCCGATTCAGGACATGGTCAACTGGGAAGCGGCCCGGCAAAACGGTACGCTTAAGATATGGTCCAGCAAGGAAGAATTTGTTTTTAACGGCCTGTTTGAGGAGCTTTTCGTTGATGCGGACAACCCGCAGATAATTAAGGCGTTGTTCAGCCGTCGGCTGCAGTCTGTGGACAAGGCCTATTTTGTCGCCGATAATCCTGGAAAAAACAACAGAAGATTTTTAGGCAGATTTTACGGCTCCGGCAAGATAACCATGGAACTTGCCAGGCTGGTTTCCGGCGCTGAGAATAATATCTATATCGACACACCGTATCTGGTACTCACCGGCCCGGCGATTGATCTTTTTAAAACACTGAGGAAAAAACGTCCGGACATTGATATCCGTATCGCAACCAACAGCCTGGCAGCCACTGACAGCTGGCATTGTTATGCCATATCATTTCAGCAGAAACAGATCATGTTGAATGATTTGAAATTCAAGCTTTTTGAATTCAAACCCATGCCCGGGGATATGCGCACCTATATGCCGGGCTTTGATAAATTGAGATACAGGGCGCTGACGCCAACTGAAAAGGAAAATGTGGGTGACCTGGCCCGGATCCCGAAAAAGTCTTCCAATGACCTGCAAAGACCCCCTTTACCGGGCGAGCCCTACCTGGCTTTGCACGCAAAGTCTCTGGTGATTGATGATGCAATCACCTTTATCGGTTCATACAATCTGGATCCGCGCAGTGAAAACCTGAATACAGAAGCGGGACTGGTTGTTGAAGATATAAGGTTTGCCGCACTGGTTAAAAAAAGTATCGCCCGCGACATGCGCCCGCAGAACAGCTGGGTGATTGCTAAAAATAAATACCCCATCGGTCTGGGCGTCCCCAATGCCATTCTCGGGGAGTTGTCCCGGTTGCTGCCGCTGATCGATCCCTGGCCGTTGCGATATGCGGGATCCTATAATCTCAAAGAGAACAAGGCCCCCATAGACCCTGGTCATGAAAATTTTTACGACCATTATGAGTACGTGGGGAGTTTCCCTGATGTTCCTGAGGAACGGGGTGGGAAAGTCATAGGTACGGTTACGACCAAAACGCTCTTCGGCATTGTTAAGCCCTTGTTATAGACTTGTGTAAGATTTCTATACGGTCTCTAACAGGCAGGTTCTGAACTTATTGTCAATGGATTTTATATGTTCTTACAAAGTTCAATAACTGGTATGTATGTTCAAAATTGTAGTATCAACCACGATAAACAAAGGTTTTCCCGGGAAGCTCTCAATCGTGATACAGGTTCTATGTACATAAAAGGCTTTTTATTATTAAATTTAATTTTTATTCTTTTTTCAGGCTGTGTGACCCACTCTCAGAAAGCTGGCGGCGGCTTAAAAAATGCAGTTTTAAACGCTGATACAGAATCAGCAGAACATTCTCTTGAGCTGGGAGCGGATGTAAATTTAAAAGATCAAAACAGGGGATGGACCCCTTTATTGTTTGCCACGGAAGCAGGTGATACAAAAATGGTTGCCCTGTTATTGAAATATGGCGCAGATCCGAACCTTGTCTCAAATAAGAACAGAATCTCAGCCCTGCACCGTGCGGCTTCACATGGTTATCTGAAGATTGCGGAACGACTGGTTGAAAAAGGGGCCGATATTAATTACCAGGATGGCCAGTTAAAAAGCACACCTCTGATGTGGGCTGCTGTCAATAATCACAGGCGCATGGTTCAGTATTTGCTGGAAAATAACGCGCTTGTCAATGTAAGGGGAAACAGGGGCGAATCCGCTTTGCTGCTGGCAGTGTCTGGCCGGAGTTATGATGTTGTCAAGCTGCTTCTGGCCTACGGTGCGGTAAAGGACCGTCCGGATATATATGGCGTTACACCATTGCAGAAAGCCATTCGATTAAAAGATGAAAACATCATAGAGTTGTTAAAGGAAAAATAAATATGTTCAGATTGATCATGACACTCATAATGGTTTTTATTTTCAGCAACCCCGTTTATTCCGGGACACCTGATATCACTTTCATACAGGATAGTATCATCCTGCTTTCGAAAGCCAGTGGCAACAATTATGAGATAACAGCAGGCCCCGGACCCTTTACCATCCTTTTTAGCGGCCCGGAACTTAATGTGTGCGCCGGCCTGGATGAGGAGGTGTTCAAGGCAGCCGGCTCCGGGGTGGATGTTGTGAAGGATTTTAATTCCCCGTTTTCCATTTTTAAATATGCGGCAATGCCGAAAGATGGGGGTTACCTGTACCTATATAAAGATGGGGCCAATTCGTTAAATCAAAGCCATGGGGCAAAACCGTATAAAAAAGGGCACCGGTATACGGTCTCTTCGATCATGAGCCAGGGCCGGCAAAAGGCTGTTGGAACACTTGAAAAACTCTATCTTGTCCTGTGGCTGGATAAGAACAGGGATGAGTTCATTGATGACGATGAATTGTACCGGGCAATAATTGCTATTGATTAATATTTTATAAACTGTAACAAAACCAATAAAGTCCACTACCGTCTGTCTGGGAACGTTTCAGCAACACTTTTTAGGAGCGTAGCTTGAATATTCTATCTTTTATTGTTTTTATTCCACTCCAGATAATTTTCATTCCCCTGGGGGTGATCGGCTTTTTGCTTGTTGCGTATAAACAGGTAATCGTCAGTAAGAAACTGGGCTCTTCCCAGACAGCGGTTGAAGTGCTCAACGGCCGCTGGACCATGCATCTGTTTGGCATGCGAAAGGACGCCGCCACGGCAAAACTGGCAAAGTCACTGCCCAATACTTCCACCACAGGGCTCTGGCTTGTACTTTTTCCTTTGTGGGTAAAACACAGGATCAGTGGTCGATATTTTATTTATCCCAGGGTACCTGATAGAGGGGAGGAAGGTATCGCAGATCTCGTGGTGGCAAGGACCTTTTATTTTGACGCCATCACCCAACGGCTGGCCCGGGAAACCGAGCAGTTTGTCGTCCTGGGTGCGGGATACGATACAAGGGCCTATGGTGCCTTAAAGAAAAGCGGGCTGAAGTTTTTTGAACTGGATCAGCCAAAGACACAGGCCATGAAGGTTCAATGGCTTGGCCGGGCGGGGATCGATACCAGCCATGTGCAGTTTGTGCCCATCGATTTTGGCAAGGATAATGTTTTTGACAAGCTCAAAGAGCAAGGGTACGATCCTGAAAAAAAGACCCTGTTTTTGTGGGAAGGCGTGACCCTGTACTTGACCCGGGCCCATGTCAGAAAAATGCTTCGGGCAATCAGCGACAACGCAGTTCCGGGGAGTGCCCTGGTGGCGGATTTTTACGCGGACAGGTTTGTTAAGCATGGTATGGGCAAAATTGGCAGAAAGACCTTGGACTACACCAATGAAGGGTTTGGTTTCGGTCTTTTGTTTGACTCAGACTTTGAGCTGGTTTTAAGCACCTTTGTCACCGGTGAAAATCTAGGCGTGGGTGAGACACACTTCATGGGCAGCAAAGATAAAAACGGGCCGTTCATGGTGGTGGCCGAGGCCCGGGTTTGAATTCGCCATTGTGCCTGACAGGCGGGCGGCTTTGATAAGTGCGCATTTTTAGGATTGAACCTAATAAAAGGATGGATTTAATATGAATGAATTACAACAGAAAATAGCACTGTTCATAGACGCTGACAATGCACCGGCAAACAAGTTTGAAGACGTTCTTAGCGAAGTGGCAAAGTATGGTGTGGTCACCATCAGAAAGGCGTATGGAAATTGGAAAAATCCCTCTCTAAGGCCATGGGAAGAGCTTTTACATGAATATGCGATTCAGCCGGTACAGCAGTATGATCTTACAAAGGGAAAAAATGCCTCTGATATTGCACTGGTAATCGATGCGATGGATGTGATGTATACCAAAGACATAGATGTGATGTGCTTTGTCTCCTCTGACTGTGATTTTACCCCCATGGTGACACGGGCGCTTGCTGAAGGAAAGGTTGTCCTGGGATTTGGCGAGCGCAAGGCACCGTCGCCATTTGTGAATGCATGTTCCAAATTTCTATTTTTAGACCAGGCACCCAAGCAGAACGGCACGGTACAGACAAAATCGAAAACCATGAAATCGGATACAAAATTAATAAACCTGCTTAGAAAAGCGATTGAGTCCACGGAGGAAGAAAATGGCTGGGCAGCCCTGGGACCGGTCGGTGCGCATATATCGAATAAAACCTCTTTTGACAGCAGAAATTATGGATATCGGAATTTATCCAGTCTTTTTAAGGCGATTGACCTGTTTGAACTTAAACGGGGCCCGGGAAACTCATATCTTGTCCGGGACGCACGAAAGAAAAGGTCCACCTGATACTTTAAGACTTCCTTCCGGACCCGGTGCTGGAGCGGGCATCTGTTTTATTGTATAAACGTTTGACAAAAAAAGAGCCAATTCATATAAAATTATGGAAACCACAAGCTTTTCTTAAATAAGGCGCATCCATGGACACCGAACTTGTAAAAAAAGCCAGAGAACTGATCTATTCAAGGCGGGTGATGACCCTTGCGGTATCCTGTGACGATATCCCCTGGTCTTCGCCGGTCTATTTTGTATTTCATGACAATGGGTTCTATTTTTTTTCAAATGAAAATTCTCGTCATATTCAACATGCACTTGATAATCGGAAAACCGGTGCGTCCATTTTTCACGATTCCGATGTTATAGACCGGATATTCGGGTTCCAGATGTCCGGGACCATTCATGCGGTCTCAAAAAAGGTCGAGTATTTTAGTGTGGTCAAAGCGTATGTGTCGAAGTTTTCTTTTTTAAAAAAGGTGTTCGGCCCCCAGATTCTTGAAAACAAACGCTTTTTTTTAGAAAAATTTAAATCGCAGCTCTATTGTTTTGACCCGGACCGGGTCTGTTTGTCGGACAACTCCAAAACATCCGGGAAAAGAAGCGAGCTGGATTTGAGTCAAATCCTTTAATATCTCCTGTTTTAAAATGAATCAAAAATCAATTACCCAAAATTATGGGTAGTTGATTTTGCGCTATAATGGCTTTATTTAAAGGCTATTATAAGAAATCTCTATCAATAATTCAATTATTCGCATAATCAACTATTGACAATGTTGGGTTATTGCTCTATCGTTATGCTATCATCAATTAAGGGAGGTATGCTGATGGAAAGCTGGTATTCAATATATGAAATAGGAAGATTAAGACACCGGGAACTGGAACGAAAGTACGGCAATCCGCATGTTCTCAGGGCCTATGCAGTGAAGAGAAAAGAGCAGAAAAGCCGGATAAAAAAAATGATCCGCAAAAGTATGGCAACGTTTGGAGGATATCTTGAAACATGGGGACAGATGCTTCAAAAAAAGTTTCAAACATGTTAGCGTAAGGGCCATAAATTGAAACTTTGGTCTCAAGATAGTGGATAAAAGGAAGCCATGCCGAAATTAGGGTGCATTAACACGGTTCAGCCGAATCGATTGTCAGCGGGGATAGAATTGGTCAGAAATGCATTAAACTCGATGCAGCTGATCGCGGATTGCAATGAATTTCCCGGTGTGGACCCGTTTATTACAAAGACGAATGCAGCGCTTCCCGATGCTGTTAAAACCTTTAACGAAGTCATCATGATCGGGCTTCAGTATGCGGCTTTTCCGGTCCAGGATTTTTCAAGCTTTGACGCGTACCTGAATGACTTAAAACAGGTAAACCCACAGCTTCTGCAGGAAAGGGTGTTCCATTCATATGACCTGATATCTTCCTATAAGATAAATATTCTTTCCCGGGATAATCCAATCACGGTAACGCAAAAAGACCAGGACCGGCTGCTCTCTTCCAAGAAGATTTATCTTGAGTATCTGACGAAAAGCTTTGGCAATGAGTCACTGGATTATGAAACAGAGGGCCGGGCTTACGATTATCTTGTAAATCCCAGAGAGCTTCGTGATCGAATGGTTGACCATTTTCAGTATATGTGGACACAGGTTTTACAAGCAGAATTCACTCGGCGCCAGGCAGTCCTTGAAAAAACGGTGGCTGACCTGAATCGTATTAACCTGTCTTCCATACATCCTTTACAGGCGGCCAAGAAAATCACAGGGCATGATATTGAACAGGAATGGGCAAACCGCCGCTGGGAACTCAACTGGATTAAGACATCAAAAAAAGTGGTGTTCGTGCCCTCTTTTCACATGGGGCCGTATCTGGGCAGAAGAGTGATCCAGGACGCCATGTACATTTTTTTCAGCCCGAGAATGGCCGAGGGGTTTGCATTGTCATCCCCGGATCTGGCAAGATCCGATATCAACACCCGGCTTGCCACGCTTGCAGATGATATCCGCTTGCAGATTCTTAAAATGCTGGCCCGGAATAAGGAGATGTCCTCCAAACAGATCATGGCCGATCTGAATTTATCCCAGTCTTCTGCATCCCGCCATTTAAAGCAGCTCAGTGCCAATGGATTTTTAAATGAACGCCGCCAAAACAGCGCCAAAATCTACAGCCTGAATCAGGCATTTATTGCCCAGACAATGGATGCCGTCTCAACGTATCTATCTTAAGAATGATACATCCCTTTTGGTATTATCGGTTGTTAAAGAAGACAATATTGTTTTCGTTCGACAATTATTTGCTGTTAAAGATAATGGTTCTATCTTGACCTTGAAATAAAAATTATCTATCGTGTCTAGTTATAGAATAGATCTTCTTTTAATCAGAGAGACACGTTCAAATGAAAATTTTGAAAAAATCAATTTTTGTGATCACATGCCTTTTAATTCTGGTACCGGTACAGATCGCTTTTTGTTCTCAAAACAGCAATAAAGTATATGTAATCCCGATTTCAGGGACCGTGGAACCGGGCATGGCCGCCTATGTAAAAAGGGCACTTGAAGAGATTAAAGATGAGAAAGGTGCAGTTTTTCTGTTTAAGATGGATACATTCGGCGGCCGGGTGGATGCAGCCCTGGACATTGTAGACACCATTTCAAATATCCCTAAGGGGAAAACAATTGCCTTTGTGGAAAAACGAGCAATTTCCGCAGGGGCCCTGATTGCGCTTTCAGCAAACCAGCTATATATGAAGGATAATACCATCATCGGGGACTGCGCGCCGATGATCGCCACCCAGGAAGGCCAGAAAATGGCCGGGGAAAAGGTCCAGACAGTACTTCGGGCACGATTCCGGGCTCTGGCCAAAAAAAATAATTATCCCCAGGTGCTGGCTGAGTCCATGGTGACCATCGACATGGAGGTTTACCAGGTTGAGATAGACGGTAAAAAGCAATATATGAAAAAAAAAGCGTATGCCGACCTGACCAAGGCGCAGAAAAAAAAGGTGACTTCCAAAAAGACCATTGTTGCCAAGGGTGAGCTTTTAACCATGGACGATATTGAGGCGAAAACTCTTGGGTTTTCACAACAAAGCGTAAAAAGCCTGGACCAGGTCATTAAGGCCCTGGGGATTGTGTCACCGGACATCGTCACCATTGAGGAGTCCTGGTCGGAATCCCTGGTTCGGTTCCTGCAGCCCTTTCTGCCTGTTTTAATGCTCATCGGTATTGGCGCCGTGTATACTGAAATAAAAGCCCCGGGATTCGGTCTTCCCGGAGCTGTCGGGATTTTTTGTCTCTCCCTGGTGTTCTTTAATCAATACCTGGTGGGGCTGGCGGAATTTTCCGAAATCCTGCTTTTGTTGATCGGGGCACTTTTAGTGGGAATTGAGGTGTTTGTTCTGCCCGGATTCGGCGTGGCCGGTATATCCGGCATTATCGTGATTGCCGCAGGACTGGTACTGTCCTTTCAGGGGTTTGTGATCCCCGATCCCACCCTTCCCTGGGAGGGTCGTCTTTTATTGAGCAATCTGGCCATGGTGCTGGGTTCAGTTTTAGGGGCATTATTAATATCTCTTGCCACCATCCGATATATTCTTCCCCAGGTTTCAAAGGTTGTAAAAGGCCCGTATCTTGACGCAACGCTTCAAGCGTCCCATGTAGCAGATGTTAAAGCGCTGGATATAAGTGCAGGAGATACCGGTGTTGCCCATACTTTTTTAAGGCCATCCGGGAAAATAATCATTAATGATAATAAAATTGACGCCATTACCCAGGGGGAATTTATCGCCAAAGGAACCCGTGTAGAAATCGAGCGTATCGATCAAAACCGTGTGATTGTTAAGCCTCATAACTGACCCGAAATTTTTATGAGGATAATGGTAATTATAATAAAAGCTTTAATAAGCATAGTGAGTAGTGTTGATATTAATGGTACAAAATGTCACAACCTTCGGGTTGTGAAATATCCGGACAAATAAAAGGCATAAAGGATTTAAATGAAAGCGTATATTTTACCCATCATTCTTCAGATTATCGGTTTTCTGATCATTGTTGCAGAGGTCTTTATCCCGTCTTTAGGGTTGCTGACACTGATGGCGCTGGGCATATATGCGTATTCGCTCTATCTTGTTTTCACCACCATTTCTACAACCGCTGGTATGGTGTTTACCGGTCTGGATGTGATCCTGGTGCCGATCATGCTCATTGTGGGGATGAAAATTCTGGCGAAATCACCGCTTTCGTTAAAACGGGAATTGTCCCGCAAGGATGGTGTGGCATCTCAACAGCAAGGGCTGGAAGCATTGATAGAGATGAAAGGCGTGGCTGTTACGGACCTTCGTCCGGCTGGAATGGCGCAGATTAATTCACAACGCCTGGATGTGGTGACTGACGGAGAGTATGTTGAAAAAGAGACACCGGTTATTGTAACAGGTATTTCAGGAAATCGAATCGTCGTTGAGGAAATCAAATAAAAGGAGAAAGGTTCAATGGAAGTTACATTTATTTTGCTCATCATTGCAGGGATCATCGGCCTGGTGTTGTTCTACTTTATTTTTTCTTATATAGCGCTGTGGGTCCAGGCACTGGTATCCGGGGCAAAAGTAGGGCTGATTAATATTATTTTTATGAGATTTCGAAAAGTGCCGCCCAAACTGATGGTTGAATCCAAAATCATGGCAGTCAAGGCCGGGATAGATATCCCCACCGACAGCCTGGAATCCCATTTTCTGGCCGGTGGTAATGTCAGCCGGGTTGTCCAGGCGCTGATCGCCGCAGATAAGGCCAATATCGAACTTTCCTTCAACCGCTCGGTGGCCATTGACCTGGCCGGCCGGGATGTGCTGGAAGCCGTGCAGATGTCGGTAAATCCCAAGGTCATTGAAACCCCTCTGGTGGCGGCCATGGCAAAGGATGGCATCCAGTTGAAGGCGATTTCAAGAGTGACGGTCCGTGCCAATATTGATCGCCTTGTGGGCGGGGCCGGAGAGGAAACCATCCTGGCAAGGGTGGGGGAAGGTATTGTTACCACCATAGGTTCTGCTGTTACACACAAGGAAGTGCTTGAAAATCCTGATATGATATCCAAAACGGTTTTGACCAAAGGGCTGGATGCAGGTACGGCCTATGAAATATTGTCCATTGATATTGCTGATGTGGATGTGGGCAAAAATATCGGGGCGGAACTGGAAACCGACCGGGCAGAAGCAGACAAGAAAATTGCCCAGGCCAAGGCCGAAGAGAAACGTGCCATGGCCTTTGCCCAGGAGCAGGAAATGAAAGCCCGGGTCCAGGAAATGCGGGCGAAAGTTGTGGAGGCTGAGGCCCAGGTACCCCTGGCCATGGCTGAAGCATTCAGGAGCGGCAATTTAGGTGTCATGGATTACTACAAGATGCAGAACATTTCTGCAGACACCAAGATGCGTGACCAGATCGCGACGCCTGATTCAGATACGTCAGAAGAATAATCCAAATAGTACCGGTTCCCGGGCATAAGCCAGGGAACCGGTCAATATTAAGGAAACCCCCATGGATTCAGATTCAGTCATAACCTTTTTATTGTTTTTTGCTTTTTTTATCCTGCCGTCTATTTTTAAACAGATTAAGGCCAGAAAAAAGAAAGGCCAGAAAACAGTGCCGGTAAAACCGGTGAATAAATCATCGGTTATTGGGAAAATCCGGCATAGAATTCAGCTATTTGTAAAGGAACTGGAAGAGCAGGCACAAAAAGGCAGACAGCAGCAGCAAACCGCCGATCCGGGGCAGGATTTCTGGGATTCCCTGGGTAATGAAGAGCCTGAAGATCAAAGTGCCTATTCCCGGGAACCGGAGGCCGGGCCTGGAACCGGATTCGTTGAAGAGCCCGATCTGCCGCCGGCAGTTGAGCCTTTTGCACAGGAGCCTGCGCCACCCGTATCCCAACCGGGTATGGACATGTCAACCCTGGAACCTCGCAAAAAGAAAAAAGCCGCATCCTTCGGGCAGTTCAGGCGTCACCCATTGCAAAATGCCATTGTCTGGTCTGAGATTTTGTCTAAGCCGGTTGCATTAAGACAGGACTTTCCACTAAAATAGTAAAAAGAGATCATCAAGATAAAAAAAAGCGGACCATTTTTAAAAATGGTCCGCTTTTTTTATTGTTAGGAATCGTACCAAAATAACTTGATCTAAATTGTTTCCAAAAACCTTAAAAGACTCGCTGCTTACGGGTTTTTAAAAACAAAAGTTCACGTAAGGCAATGCACAGCTTGCCCCTAAGTAATTTTGGAGCTGATCCCTACCTGGCGTTCGGGCGTTACGTGGTGATATAGTGTTTAAAAATCTGCTCATGGGAAATATATTGTTCCCGGTCCGGGTCGGAAAGATATCGCCTGATCGCATCCACCCTTTTTAAAATCTCTCCTTCAGCTCTTAACCGCATCTGTTTTTTTGTCTGGATTATGTTTTCCTTGAGGTCAGGGGTGCGGTCTGTGGCGTAGTATTTTTCACTTTTCAGCTTAATTCGCATTGCAATCAACTCTTCTCTCTGCTGATTGTGTATGTCATCCAGAGACACAACCTCCGGCATGAGATCGGCAAAGTGGGTCACGGCAATGATATCTTTTTTCCGTTGCCAGTATCCCATTAAAAACTCCGGTTCCAGATCTTTATAGTTTTGCAGCGGCATATACATGCGCCGCAGGTATAAAAGCACTTTTTCCGTTTTTTTCCGGTGTCCGCCAATGATGACAGAGCCGCCCACCTCGTCTTTTTTGACACCCTTGGTCCACGGGGCGCCGGTAATACCAAAATCAATGCACAACGGCAGCCGCAAAAGCGCGGACAACGTGTTTAACGCCAGGGCATACCCTGCTGAAGGGCCGCCGACATTATAGGAGGCGGACAAAAGCTGGTGATGCAGGGAATACCGCTTGAGAAAATCTCCAAACAGCCAGGGGATACTGAAATCCGGTGACAGTTCCTGGATATAGTTTTTGACCATGGTCAACGCTTCCTGGGCAGACTGCTGGGTCATCTGGACCGCCATGTCCATCTGGGCGGAGCTGTCGCCGGATGAGGACACGGCACCTGTCACAATAATGTGAGATCCCTCCACCCTGCCGGTCAGGCTGGTGGCGATGGGCAGAATCACGCCGGTCATGTCGTTGGCGCCCACACCAATGATGAAGCCTACCTGGGGCTCCTTGCTGAGTTCCGTTTCCAGAAATTCGTTCAGCTGGACCGATCCCTTTCTCACCGGGCTCTGGGAGATTTCCCGTCGGGCAGACTCCAGGTGAGCTTCCACCAGGGGATACTTTTCCTCCGATGAGATGTGGGAGACATTATCTAAAATCTGGTCATAATGATTCACAAAATTGATCAAATCATTTTTGATTTTGGACTTGATTAACGGCGGAGCCTTCACCGCATCAAGGATGCCGATGATGGTCTTGAAATTGAGTTTGATAAAATCGCATTTTTCCTGGCGTGTCGATTCCTTGAGCTGCCGAAGCTTTTTGAGCACTTTGTATTCCGTACTGCAAAGGGCGATGGCCTTTTCCGTAAAAGATGTGTAATCCGCCGGTGTGTTGCAGATACCCTGGGCGGTTTCGATGATTTTCTCGATCTCAAACTGCCGTGGATGCGCCACATCTTCAAACTGCTTTTTAATGATATCAAAGATATCCTTCTGGCGCATGTGACCGGAAATTTCCAGGGTTTTTAACCGCTTGGAACGGATCAATGCGGGATCAAGGATATCCAGGCGGTTGGTGGTCAGAACCGTGAACACCTTGTTTAATGGAATTTCACCGTCAATGATATTTAAAAACTTGTTGGTCAGCGCATCCGACGGCTGGCCGCCGGTGGCACTTCGTCTGGGGGCCAGGGCATCTCCTTCATCAAAAAAGATGATGGTGGGGGCGATCATCTTGGCAATGTCATATACTTTTTCGAGATTTGCAACAGCGCCATGCACCGGGCTTGACGGGTCTTGAAGGGCAGAGGGGCTGGTGGCAATATCATGAACCCTCAAATTTGAACTCAGCCAGGTCCTGACCAGAAATGTTTTTCCGCTTCCGGGCGGGCCTGTGAGCACGACCCCCTTGTCTTCACTGACGCCATAGGAAAAGCAGTTGTTGGCCATTTCCGAGAATTTATCTTTGATGTCACCGACATACTCATCCCATTTGACGTTTCTGTCCATCCGGTCAACAACCTTGGAGTAGAGTTCTCCATAAACATTTTTGGCCACCAGCTGGAACGCGCTCCGGATCAGGATGCTGTTGTCCAGGAATTTGACGATAAAATCACCCCGGATGTTGATGATGGACTCGATCAGTTTTCTGACATAAGCCGGGCTGATTTTCAGGCTTCTCTCCTTGAAAATGGTATAGATGCGCTGGACAGCCTCATCAAGGGTTTCGGAATCTTCATCGTACTTGGAGGGAATCTGGTGCCGGTTGATTTCAAGATAGATAATCTTTTTTAAATTATCCGCATTCATCCAGTATTTTGAGATATCAATGATACATCCCTTTTCCACAAACCGTCGGTATATGGCGGAGTCAAACCGGTGGGTCTGGTCACTGGTGGCGATGATAAAACAGTCACGCCGGCCTTCGATGATTTCATCAAGTACAATATTGGAGGTGTCGATCAGTGTTCGCTGCTGCTTTTCCGCACCACCGCCCATGTTGCCCCCTTCAGATTTTCCAAACGCCGAGTGTGCTTCTTCAATATGTCGGATAGAGGCGACTCTGGGATTTCCCATGGCCCGTTTGAGATAGTTGCCCGGCTCTCCGGAAAGTGCTGTCTGGTAGTCGTTGGGGGTGATAACCGAAGAATCCACGGACATGCCTTTTTCTTCGAAATATTTTAAATTGGCCATGATCCGTTTTTTAAATATCCATCGAAGAATCGGAATCCGGGCAAGACGGTGGTAAAAAGCCTGTTTTTTTTTGGTGGCAATCTTCATGGCAAAATCAGGGTCCACATCTTCCAGGCTGGTAAAAAGGCTGTGATTGGCAAGGATCTCTTCTTTTTTCTCTGCCCAGTCCACCGTGGGAATGACTTCATTGCGAAAGATTACTTTTTCAAGTGTTTCCCTGACAGTGGCGCTTTTCCCGCTGCCCGAGGTCCCCTCTATAAGAACAATGGGCGCTTTGGGGACATCCGGATCTTCAATGTGTTCCTTGCGGATATGGGCGCGATAGATCTTGTCAAAGGTCTCTTCCAGTTCAAAAGGGACATGAAGATCGGTGAGCTCTTTGTCCAAAACGGCAATTAAATAGTGGTATTCCGCCCGGGTCAGCTCTTTTTCGATGATGGCATTCCATGAAGCCCCCGGGTTGGTTTCGCCGGAGTATAAAAAACGCTTTTTCCAGTCCCGTAAAATTTCAGGATTGTTCAAAACGTTCATCTGCCGTTTTTTTCGTCTCATGAAAAAAACAAGAAAAAAGCTCTCTTTAACAAATCTTACCAACCGGTGCGAGGGTTGGTACTGGTTCAACCGGGACCGGACAAATGCTTTGGTGTCATAGGTCCATGTGGATACCAGGTTTTCAGTTTTTTTTATGGATTCTTCCGGTAACCGGATGAATGTTTTTTCTTTAGTTGTCCTTTTGGCCATACCTTTCTCCTAAGGCTTAGGATGGTACGATATCATTCCTATTGTCTGCGCAGACCGCCCTGAACCTGATCGTTTTGTGTTTTGTCTGTCATGGCCGACCCGGGCCCTGATTTGTAGGGCAGGGTTAGTGCCGGTGAACGGCCCGATCCGTGAAGCACAAAGGTGTTTTGTTCAGACTGGTTCTTCTCGTAGGCGGCCGCCCATTTCTGCTGGGACAAAAATTCAAACAGCGCCGGGTTCACACTCTGTTTGTCAGATCCGCCAAGGGCCAGGTGCAATGCCTGGATGCCGTCAAGATAGGCTTTGTAAAGCTTGCTGATCCGGTCGGCTTCCTGGTCGGCTGCATAGTTTTCAGCTTCTGCGATCAGCTGTCTTCTCTTTTTTTCTTCTGTGGCCTCAACCAGCTTATCGCCGAATCGCGTCTCGTTTAAGACAAAGCTGACCACTTCAATCCCGTATTTATTCTCAATGGTCGGGCCGTCTTTATTGATGGGGCGGTTTTTTAATGCCTGGAAAATTTCTTCTTTTATTTTTTCGCGTTCACTGATCAGTTTGTTGACTTCCTGGGCCTGGAGGTTGTCTTTGGAAATGCCGTCAAAATCGCCTTGCAAAAGGGTTTCAGGAGATAGATTTTCGATTCCCCACACCCGCAGATCCGTAATTTTGAATGTCATCATGGCCGATGTCCAAAGCGCCACATTTTCCTGGGAAATGATTTTTTTAGGGGCGGAGGTGCCGCCCAGATAAAGCGTCTGGTTCATCAGGGGGACCTCTTTTTCAAGGCGGGTGAAAAACGGCAGTCTGAAGTGCCACCCCACATCGGTGACAGCCTGGCGCTTACCGCCGAACTGCTCAAGGATCACAGCATAATTGAGTTTGACTTTGTAAATGACTTTTGTTGAGTAGACAACAGCGGCCAAAGAGTAAAAAAGTGCAACGATGAAACAGATAAAGGCAATTTTCCTGACAGCGCTCATCACTCTTGCGCGCTGCAAGAATACTTCAGAAGACTGGTCTTTCATAACTGCTCCTTTGTTTTTCGATACCTGTATTGCGGCAACAAAATAAAAGATGGCAATGGATTAATTAAAAAATTGTGAAAATACTTACAGAATCCGGGATCAAATGAGTAATAAACAGGCGAAGTTCAACACAAGTCCAAGTATACCGCACAAACACGGGTCAGTCAAAAAAAATATTCTTTTGTATGGCTGTCAACACAGTCCCGCCTGGATTTCTCGGATTTCATGTATCAGTGTTTTGATATCGTCAAGGGATGTGGCCGGGCTGATGATCACAATTCTCAGGTACCGTGTTCCGTCAAGCTCGGTGGAAGACAGGTAAAATTGTCCGGCTTCTATTAAATGATCACGGATCAGGATCTGATCTTCATCCGACGCATCTATCCTGAAACAGAGGATGTTGCTTTCAGGATCACATGGCGTGGAGAAATCCGGCTGGCGGCCGATATAGTGATAGGCCTGTTTGGTCAGGTCAAAACAGGTGTCGATATAGTTTTCCATTTTCTTTTCGCCAAGGGCGGCAAGGGTCATGAAAAATTTTAACCCGAGTCCTGCTTTGGTACATTCGATGACCTGCCCGATAAAATCAAATCCCGGCTGTTTTTTTTCATGGAAGAGATAGCTTGCCGTGTGCTCAAATGTGTGGTCTAAGGTGGCCGCATCCTTTACCAGCAAAGAGGCGCATACCGTGGGTGTCCGAAGCATCTTGTGGGCATCAATGATGAATGAATCGGCTTTTTTAAGACCCTTTAATAGATTTTTATGGGTTCTGGAAAAAAGGGCACTGGCCCCGTGGGCGCCGTCTACATGGAACCAGATTTTGTTTTCGCGGCAGAAATCAGCGATATCATCGATGGGGTCATACAGGCCGGTCCCGGTGGAACAGGCATTGGCCACCAGTGCAACAATCCTTTTATTGGCCTTTTTTGCCGTTTCCACGGCATGGTCAAGTTTTGAAACCAGAACACGTCCGTTTTTATCCGTCGGCAGTTTGATCACATTGTCTTCGCCAATACCGATGATTCCGGCGGTCTTTGATATGGAATAGTGGGATGATTCCGGGGCCAGCACCACCAGGTCGGATGGGTTCCCATTTTCACGCACGGTTTTATCCAAATGGTTCCTGGCCGTTAAAAGTGCCGTCATATTGGCAAGGGAACCGCCGTGTGTGAGCACCCCTGCACCATGCGGGAAGGTCAGTCGTTTTTCAACCTGTGTGGGCATGGGGATCCAGCCTGTCTTTTCCAACAAATAGTTGATCATGAAAAACTCAATGGCCGCTGCTGCCGGTCCCATTTCATAAATGGCCATGGCATTGTTGGTAAACCCGTCAATCAAGGATCCCAGAGCCCCTGTGGGATGGGGCACCCCCACCTGGTGGGCAAGGTAGCCGGGATGATGCAGTTTTGTAGTGTTTTCAAGATAGGTGTGAACAAAATCATCAAGGAGATTTCCGGTCAAATTCCCTGTTTTAAGGTGTCCGGCCAGGTTGAGATCCTCGTGCAGCTCCCGGATGCTTAGCTGCTTAATCACCGGCAGTTCTTTATGAATGCTTCCGGTATGATATTGATCAAGGGTGGATATCAGGTTTTTACCATCGTTTAAAAAAGTCATATATTGCTCCCTTGGGCGGCTTCCCAGCCGATCAGTGCTTTTTTCCTGGACCTTCCTTCTCCGTAGTTGCCGAAAGCCCCCATTTTTTTGATCACCCGGTGACAGGGAATTAAAAAGGGGGATGGGATTTTTCCCAATGGCCGTTCCCACGGCCCGGTGGGCATTGGGATTGCCGATAAAACCGGCAATGTCCTGGTAGGTAACGGTCCGGCCAAAAGGAATATGGGTTAACGCTTCCCACACCTTAATCTGGAAATTGGTCCCTTTGACAAAAAGGTGGATGGGTGCCTGGGTCTTCTGGTTGTCAAATGAGAAGACAGATCCGGCAATCAATTGAACAGCATCATCATCCCGTGTCAGGCAGGCCTTGGGCCACCGGCTCTCAAGCCATTGGGCAATATCTTTTTTCCCCATGTCTCTTACAAATTTTAATGCGCAGATGCCGCGACTGGTTGTCGCAATCATGCAGATCCCAAACGGGGATGGGGCAAACCCGTATCTTATTTTGACACCTTGACCACGGGTTTTATACTCTCCCGGGGTGACCGCCTCGCAATGGATAAACAGATCATGCAGCCGCCCGGGGCTGGACAGTCCGGCATCGAATGTTACATCCAACAGGTTCTTTGACCCATCCAGCAGTTTTTTGGCATACTCTTTGGTGAGATACTGCAAAAACCGTTTCGGGCTGATCCCCACCCAGCGGGAGAAAAGTCGCTGGAAATGGAATTCACTTAAGTTTACCGATGCGGCAATCCGGCCTAAAGACGGCTGCTCTTCATGGTGAGCCTCTATATAATCAATGGCCCTTTCCACGATCTCGTAATCCAAGGCCATCTGCTGATTTAATGTTTGCATGGTTTGTAATCCTCGGGTTTTAGCTTTTAGCCGTGAGCGGTTAGCAGCGTTTGCCGTACCAGATGCTGTATTCCTGTGCTACTATTACCACTTGTTTTTCTCAAATTATAGTACCTAAATGCTAATGGCTGACCGCTAACTGCTTTTTATCCGCATTATAAAGAAAAGCGTTCACTTGCGCCACCCGATTCTTGCTCAGAACAACAATTGAATTGATAATTAAGGAACGAGTTCTGTTTTTTTTAATCACCGCGGTTTTTCATATTTTATTATAGAGCCTTTTGGTATAGTGTTGGGTGACGACAAGTTCACCGGCAATTTCCCGGTTGGGAAAATTTTTTAATCAATGGTTTTTATCCGGTATTCTTGACTTTATTTGCAGGCTTGCTTTATATTTGCGCGTTGTTAAACATTTAATTCAGGTGAAATCTCTCAGAGAGGATATATGATTGATACAATTAAAAAAATTCAGGGGATAATACTGCTGGCAATGATATTGTTTGTCCTTGGATGTACCCCGACGTTTCTGGTACCCTCCCATCCGGAAAAGTCAAAACAGGATTATTTTGCAGATAAAAAAGAGTGTGAAAAAAAAGCGCGGGTATATAGAAACAGCCAGCAGGCAGGATATGCAAGAGAGAAGGATGAGCTTTTTTTCACAAGAGAGTGCTTAAGTCAAAAAGGCTGGCGTTATTTCTCATGGGATTGATTTTTTAATTTTTTTAAGTCTTTATCTTATGGATCTCATCCAGGATTAAGTCCTGGGTGTTATTCATTCCTCTTTTTTTTGACTATTTTGCACCAAAATGCGGAAAAGTCATGACTATTCCGCAAAGCCGTGCAGAATAGTCGGGTTTTTAATTATCCATTCTCAATTGGATTTTGTCCCTGACAAAATCCCCGACTGTGTCGGCCCCACAAAATCCAGGCGTTTGATATTGGCTACACCGCATTTTTCAAGCATATCCGTTAATTGTTTCTGGCTGTATGATTGCCCCTCCGGGGTTCTTAAAAACATGTTCAAGGAAAAGAGCGCGGGAAACAGCGGGCCGTCCATGGTGTCTTCAAGGATAAATTCATGGATAAAGATTTTGCCGCCGGGTTCTAATGCGTCAACGGCCTTTTTGACGATCTGCTGTGCCTGATCCGGTCCTTCGCCGTGAAGGATGTGGGACAGCCAGACAGCATCAAATTTGGTTTCACTGGTCAGGGTTGTCTCTTCAGTATAATCGCCGGGGAGAAATTGAATGCGGTCGGACAGATTAAACCGGGCAATGGTTTTTTCGGCAAAGGGCCGTGTGGTGGCAAGGTCGTAGATGCTGGCGTCAAGTTCCGGGTTTTCAAGACAGAAATGGATGGCAAAGGTGCCCGGCCCCCCGCCAAGATCCAAAAGTCTGTTGCACCCCTTTAAATCAACCTTTGTCGCGGCATGGGGGGCTGTGGTCATGCCGATATTGAACATGCCCATTAAAAAGCTTTCCCGTTGTTCTTCGTTGGAAAAAGGGGAACGGTCTTTGATGGGACCGCCTTTTTTTATCCCCTCATCCATGCGGTGCCAGGATTCCATGAGATGAAAATGGTGCATGATCATGAACCCGATATATTGTGGTGAGGATTTGCACAGAAAAGTTCTGACCGGATCGGTATTTGAATAGGTGTTGTCTTTTTTAGTTAAAAGTTCCATGGCGCACAGTGCGTTTAAGAGTGTGGCAAGACCTCTCGGGTCCACATCAAGTGTGCCACTGACCTGTTCTGCGGTAAGACTGTCATCGGCGATGGCGGAAAAGAGATCCAGCCGAACCGCCGCATGAAGCGTGCATGTTTTCCAGTAATACCCGGACATTTCAAGAAGGGTTCCGGGGTTCCAGTCAAAAGGTTCCATATTATTTCTCCTTAGTTAAAGTCATCATTAAAGGATCAGCTTCGGATAAGCTGTAGAGTGGCTACCAGAGGATTATATCGGCCCGGATGCCCCCTTACAAGGAAGAATTTCACTCCAATTTTGCAGGGTGGCCTTGTTATCTTAAATTAAATGGCCATATTACTATAAAGTTAAGCAAGACTAACAAAAATTGGATAGCATAAAAGGAGCACCGCTATGACAGGTTTGTTTGATCCTCTGAAAATGGGGGACATTGAATTGAAGAACAGGATGGTTTTAGCACCCATGACACGGGGCCGGGCAGGGGAAACAAGAGTTCCCAATGAAACCATGGCCGAATACTATTATCAGCGGGCCACAGCAGGACTTTTGATCACAGAGGCCACGGTGGTTTCAGCACAGGGAAACGGCTGGATCGGCTCCCCGGGTATTTATACCAAAGAGATGACCGAGGGCTGGAAGATCGTAACAGACAGGGTAAAACAAAAAGGCACCCCGATATTCTTGCAGATGTGGCACTGCGGCCGGGCATCCCATTCGGATTTCCATGGTGGGGATCTGCCGGTGTCAGCGTCTGCCGTGAAACTCAATGGAGATCAGATCCACACGCCCCTGGGCAAGAAAGATTATGAAACTCCCCGGGCGCTGACTGTGGCGGAAATTAAGGCCGTTGTTGAGGATTACAGGCAGGCTGCCATGAACGCCAAAGAGGCCGGTTTCACCGGTGTGGAGGTTCATGCGGCCAACGGGTACCTGATCAACCAGTTTCTGGATTCAAAAACCAATCAGCGGACAGATGAATATGGCGGCAGCCTGGAAAACAAATACCGGTTTTTAAAGCAGGTGTTGAATGCCGTACTACAGGTCTTCCCATCAAGCCGGGTGGGGGTAAGGATTTCGCCCAACGGTATTTTCAATGATATGGGAAGCGATGACTTCAGACAGACTTTTGAGTATGTGGCAAAACAGCTGAACTCGCTTGATCTGGCATACCTGCACATTATGGACGGCCTGGCATTCGGCTTTCACGAGAAAGGCGATCCCATGACCCTTGCCGAGTTTAAAGAAATTTATCACGGCCTGATCATGGGGAACTGCGGGTACACCAAAGAAGATGCACAACAAAGGCTTTCAAACAGTGTTGCAGATCTTGCCGCCTTCGGCAGACCCTGGATCTCCAACCCGGATCTGGTGGAGCGTTTCAAGAACAACTGGCCGCTCAACGATTTTGAGGATATGACGCTCTGGTATACACCGGGACCTGAAGGGTATACGGATTACGGCAGCTATCAAAAGTAACCCTGCGACCCTTTGGTGTTTTTGATATGATTACGGATTAATCCGTAAAATATCCAGGATAGCAGGCATGCTTTTTTTGTAAAAATGGAATGCAATTATAAAAAAGTATTGCATATCGATTAAATAAAAAATAAACCTTGGACTAATTTTTTATTAATAAAGAAAGCAGATACTTTAATCAATTGCTGATTAATGTGAAAGGGCCCCCTTGGATTTAGATAAAACCTGCGATTGTCACATGCACACTCTTTTTTCAGACGGCAGTGCATCCATTGATGATATGGCGCAATCCGCCATTGAAAAAGGTTTGACGCAGATCAGCATTACAGACCACATGCCCCTTCCCAAAGAACGACGGTACACCATGGGAAAGGAACGGGTGGATGAATACCGGCGGGCTATTAAAAAAGCGCAGTCCGTGTATTCAAACGATCTTGCCATTCGTATGGGAATTGAAATGGAGTATATCCCAAAATTTCGTTTCTGGGTGAGATCCATCCTTGAAATGGAATGGGAAGCCGCCATTGCCTCGATTCATTCCCTTTGCCTTGGCAATGACCTGTTCCTGGTAAACGGAACCAATTCTGAATTTGAGAACCTTCTGGGCATGTTCAATAATGATATAAAAGCCCTTTTGGAAACTTATTTTAATACACTTCATGAGGCCCTTGACACGGGCTGGTTCGATATTGCCGGTCACCTGGATGTCATCAAAAAGCATAATACTGGAGAAAAGTATTTTAGTGAGTCTGATCCCTGTTACAGGGCAATGGTCTGTGATGCGCTTGATATTATAAAGCACCGGGACATGAAAATGGAAATCAACATGGCCGGCCTCAATCATCCGGTACAAAAAACGTATCCCAGCCCCTGGATTATCAAAGAGGCCCTTGAGATGGATATCCCCCTGGTTTTAAGCTCTGACGCTCACTGTCCCGGGGATATAGGACAGCATTTCAATCGTGTTGATGCGGTTTTGAAAGACAAAGTTGCAGTAATGCTTTAGGATCGGCGCCAAAATTAATTAGGGGCAAAGCTGTGCATTGCCTTACTTGATCTTTTGTTTTCAAAATGGCCTGTCTTTTAAAGGGTTTTGGAAACAATTTAGATCAAGATATTTTTTAACGATTCCTTAGCCCGCCTATTTTGTGCCATATATGGGCTAAGAGGGGCCGCCGATCACGACGGCCCGGTTATTTTTCATTACAGATTCAGCATGTTCTCAAGGGCGATGAAAGCGTCCTTTTTAATATCTTCTTCCACGGTCACTATATTTGTTTTTCCGATGGTCTCAAGGCAGGCCAGCAGATTTTTCAGGTTTATTTTATACATGTTAGGGCAAAATGAGTCTTTAATGGGCAGAATGTTTTTGTCCGGATGCTCAATGGCCAGGCGCTTGATCAAATTGATCTCCGTACCGATGCCGATGGTGGCGCCTATGGGGGCATCTGCCACGAATTTTACAATAAAACTTGTGGATCCAACGGCGTCTGCCGCTTTTACCACATCTTCGGTACATTCCGGGTGGACCACGATGCGGGCATTGGCAAAGTTCTGCCGCATGGTGGTGATATCATCGGTGGTAAAACGGGTGTGGACCAGGCAATAACCTTTCCACAAGAAGACTTTGGCATTTTTGATATCTTCCTCGCTATTGCCGCCCAACGGTTTTTCAGGGTCCCAGACAAGCATCTGCTCTTTGGGGATGCCAAGGGTGTTGCCCGTGTTCCGTCCCAGATGCTCATCGGGAAAGAAAAATATTTTTTCCCTTTGCTTAAATGCCCATTCAAAGACCTTTGGCGCGTTTGACGATGTACAAACCGCACCGCTGTGCTGCCCGCAGTGCGCCTTGATATAGGCGTCTGAATTCATATAGACCAGGGGCGTGACTTGGTTTTCTCCCACAATGGCGGTCACGTCATTCCAGGCCCGTTCCACCATGACCGCATCGGCCATGTCCGCCATCCAGCAGCCGGCGTCGGTATCCGGGATCTGCACGGTCTGGTGGGGTTTTGCCAGGATGGCGGCACTTTCCGCCATGAAATGGACGCCGCAGAAAACAATGTGTTCGGCATTTTCATCCCTGGCTGCCCGTTGTGACAGGCCAAAGGAGTCACCCCGATGGTCGCCCAGGTCGACAATCTCTTTTCTCATGTAGTGGTGGGTCAAAATTACCAGCCGGTTGCCCAGGCTCTGTTTGATGGCAATAATCTTATCAATAATCTCTTTGTTTGCTTCTGTAATTTCCATAACTTATTTTTCCTTACCAATTAAAAATATGCCGTATGTGGCAAAAAGGTTGGGTAAAAAGGCAACCTTTTTGCCCTGGCGATGATCGTCCCAGGTGTTGATTGCCGCCTGTTTTTTAATGTTAAATCCCACCTGTCGGGAGAATTGCTCAAAATCCCCCAGGCTTAAAACACGGATATTGGGCGTGTTGTGCCAGCGGTAGGGCAGCTCTTTGGTGACCGGCGCCCGGCCGGTAAACGCAAGCTGCATCCTGACTTTGTAGTGGCCGAAATTGGGGAAACTGACCACCCCCATTTTGGCCACCCGCATCATGGCATTGATCAGGCCTGCGGGTTCATATACCTGCTGAAGGGTTTGCGAGCATATGGCGTAATCAAAGGCATTGTCCGGGTAGTCTTCGATCTCCTCATTGATATCTCCCTGGAGAACGGAGAGCCCTTTTTCAATGCATTTGACCACCTTTGACTCTTCAATCTCAATACCGCGTTCTTTGACGTTTTTCTCTTTTTTCAGCCAGTAAAGCAGATCTCCCTCACCGCAGCCAAGGCCCAGCACCCGGGATTCCGGCTCTATCCAGGAGGCAATGATCTGAAGGTCGTAGCGCAGAGGTTCAGTTTTCATCGTGGACTCCTTTTAAAAACCCGGCCATCAGGTTGTCCAGGCGTTCATTGGGCAGCAGAAAGGCATCATGGCCCCACTGGGCATCGATCTCCACAAAGCTGACATCCAGGTTGCTCTTTTTCATGGCCTTGACCATCTCCTTTGACTGGTATGTGGGGTAGAGCCAGTCCGAGGTGTAGGACACCACCATGAATTTAGAGGTGGTTTTTGAAAAGGCCTTTACAAGAGAGCCATTGCCAAATTGCCGAGCCAGATCGAAATAATCGGCCGCTTTGGTGATATAGAGAAAGGAGTTGGCATCAAAGCGCTCAATAAATTTGCTTCCCTGGTACTGAAGGTAGCTTTCCACCTGGAACTCGGCACCGAACTCAAAGCTTAAGGCAGATCTGTTCTGCAGCTTACGTCCAAATTTTAGTCGCATGGATTCGTCGGACAGGTATGTGATATGACCGATCATCCGTGCGATGGCAAGACCCATATCCGGTTTTTTTCCGCCATAATAATATCCGTCATTCCAGTTGGGGTCCGCCATGATGGCCTGTCTGGCCACCTCGTTGAAGGCAATGGCCAAAGCGGAGTGCCGTGTGGTGGTGGCAAGAGGCATGGCAGAACGCACCATGTCAGGGTATCTGACTGCCCATTCTAAAACCTGCATGCCCCCGACCGATCCGCCGATCACAGACAACAGGGATGTAATGCCCAGATGATCCATCAGTTTTTTCTGGCATGTTACCATGTCCCCGATGGTGATCAGCGGGAAATCTGTGGCATAGGGCTTATCTGATCCTGGGTCGTTGCTGGACGGGCCGGTGGATCCGACGCAGGATCCCAGGATATTGGAACAGATAACAAAATATTTGTCCGTATCAATGCCTTTGCCAGGTCCCACCATGATATCCCACCAGCCCGGTTTGCTGTCTTTGGGATCATAGTACCCTGCCATGTGGGAGTCCCCGGACAAAGCATGCTCAACCAGAATCACATTGTCTTTTTGAGCATTTAAGGTGCCGCAGGTTTCATAGGCAATGGTGACAGGACCGATATCAGCCCCGCTTTCAAGCGTCAGCCTTTGGTCCTTATCGGCAAAGGTGAAAAATTTTTTCTCCACCAGCCCGACGCTGGCGCCGGACGGGTTTGAGTCTGTATATTCGCTCATGATTGTTATCTCAAAATTAGTCGGTTAGACTGCTTCAAGAGCTTGCTCAAGGTCGCCGATGATATCATCCGGGTGCTCCACCCCGACGGAAAATCGCAGCAGCGTGGGATCGGCCAGCTGGTTTTTCAATGGTTCGGGAAATGAGACGTACTGGGATGAATATGGATGTATAATCAGGGTTTTGCAGTCTCCCAGGTTGGCCAGGTTCAGTATCATGTCAAGGGAGTCAATCAGCCTGAAGCAGGCATCCTGATCCGCCAGGCCAAATGTCAGCATGGCCCCGAAACCTTTGTTGCCAAACTGTTTTTGTGCCATGTTAAAACTGACATGATCTTTGAAACCGGGGAAGTTGACCCAGTCAACCTTGGGATGCTCCTTTAAAAAGGTGGCCACTTTTACGGCATTTTCCATCTGCCGTTCCAGTCGCAGCCCCAGGGTGTTCAATCCCACTGCTGTCAGGTAGGAGTGCAAAGGTGCGGCCGTGGTCCCGAAATTGATATGGTGTTCCTTGAACAGCCTGAAAATATAGGCCAGGTTGCCTTTTGCATCTACAAAGGGTTTAAAGTCGTTAAATTTTTCTATGTCCCAGTTGAATCTGCCGGCATCCACAACCACGCCGCCAAGAGCACCTCCGTGTCCGGACAGGTACTTGGTGGTGGAGTGAATGACGACGTCGGCGCCCAGTTCCAGGGGCCGGCACAGCCAGGGAGAGGCCAGTGTATTGTCCACGATAAGCGGCAGGGCATTGTCATGGGCAATGGTTGCGATGGTTTCAAGATCCGGTACTTCCATGCCCGGATTGGTAATGGTTTCCATGTATACAAACCGGGTCTTTTCATTGATGGCTGACCGGATCTCTTCCGGATTTAGCGGGTCAACCAGTCTGACGGTAATGCCGTATTTTTTAAAAATTGTTGTAAAAAGCGTGTACGTGGACATGAAAAGCGACTGGCTGGCCACAAACTCATCTCCGGTCCTTAAAAGCGTCATGCATGCGTTGTTGATGGCCGCCATACCCGATGCTGTTAAAACAGCGGCTTCTCCTGACTCAAGGGCGGCAATTTTTTGCTCTAAAAATCGATTGGTAGGGTTGCTTAAACGCATGTATATGTGGTCCTGAGTCTGCCCGGCAAAGGTCTGGCTTAAACTGTCGGCACTGTCATGAAAATGGGCGGCCGTCTGGAAAATAGGCGGCAGGGTCGCGCCTTCCCAGGGGCTGTCTTTTAGACCTTCATGAATGGCTCGGGTCTCAAAATGACGCTTTTTTGTATCCATTGTTTTCCCCTTTTCACTTCATCTAGCGATTAAAAAAGAAATGAGTATCACATTGTGGTATGGGTTTGTCAATATTTTCTTTCCGCACAGCTTTAAACAGGGTATAATAGTATTATTCCGCTGAATCTGTCCCAGATCTTTCACTATACCAGAAAAGTGTTTTGCTTATCCATAAAAAAGACCTGGTGCCGGGGATGCTCCCCGGCCTCAAAAACATAGCTAACATCCCGTGTAGGGATGGAAGGGAGTCAGTGATGAATATTCAAAGAATTTTAAACCCGGTGGACGGGTCGGATCATTCTATCCGTTCAACAACTTACGCTCTCGAACTTGGCCGTGTCTTCAATGCAAAGGTGATTCTGATGCATTGTCATGAGCGCTTTCCCATCGTGCTTGCAGAACCTTATTTTCAGGAGGCTGTCAACAAGATCAATAAAACCGCCGAAGAGCTCATAGAGCCGTTTGTAAATTTACTTGAAGAAAGTGATGTCCAGTATGATATCCGTCTTCTGGAGGGGCCGGCCGGTAACAAAATATCTGATGTGGCAGCGATTGAGAAAATAGACCTGATTGTCATGGGCTCAAGGGGGGTGAGTGACTTTGCAGGGTTGCTGCTTGGAAGTGTTGCCCATCAGGTGCTGCATAAATCAGATTGTCCTGTTTTTATTACAAAATAATTTTAAAATAAACGTGTGCCCCGGCTGGATATTCCCAAAAGGATGGTGCCAAGACGTGGTTGTATCAAGGCCCCCTGTTAATTACAGGGGGGGCTTGATTCAATCATTTGAAAAAGTGGCAAAGACCTTGTAATATGACCGAAAAATAAAATAGCATCTTATCTGAAATGATTAAGGAGGTTGAACATGGGGCTAAAAAAAATGGTGCATTGGCTGATTTTTCTGATCATCGCTTTGGCCTTGCCGGGGTGCGGCGGGGATCTTCCCTTTGAATACCGGTATCTGTCGGCAAGTGTAGTCCAAATTAATTACCTGGATAAGGTATATGAACTGGACCGGTTCGGGGATAAAATCGATGCGCCGTTCACTTATGAATTTGAATCGGACGGTGATCTTGACATCGTTATTGCCGGTAAAGCATATGATATTGACAGTCCCTATGATATTGATAAACCCAAGAAGAAAAGCGTTTCTAAAAAAACGGTATCAAAGAAAAAAAAATCAACCCGAAAAAGGAAAAAATAATCAACGATCCATTATGCATGAAAAGCCGCGCCGCTCACCCGGTAAATATGAAATCATGGTATGAAAATAAGGGTTTTAGCCGGATATGGAATTACTAAACCTGACCCTGGTTCAGCTGACAGCTGTTTTTAAAAAAGAGTATCAAAAAGGTGGTTTTCACGCTGCCGTGCTTTTTCGGGAAGTGTTTAAAAACGGGAATCCTGATTTTTTAAACACACCTGAATTTGAAAGATCCCCCGCTTTTGCCGCACTATTGAAAAACAGGGTTTCAATCACGCCCGGTCAGGTTATTGACACCGTGAAAGAGGGGCGGCTCACCAAACTTATCACACAGCTTTCCGACAACCTTAAAATTGAATCTGTTATTATTCCCATGACCCGCCATAACACACTGTGTGTCTCCAGCCAGGTGGGATGCAAAATGGGGTGCCGTTTTTGTGAAACCGGTAAGATGGGGTTTTTAAGGGATCTTGAGGTCAATGAAATCGTCGGCCAATTGTTAAATGCCAGGTTCGTGTTAAAAGAGAAGATTAAAAATATTGTATTCATGGGGATGGGAGAGCCTTTTGATAATTTTGAAAACGTGATCCAGGCCATTCGGGTCATGAACGAACAAAAAGGTTCTGATATTGCTCTGCGGCATATCACAATATCCACAGCCGGACTGACCGCCGGGATAGACCAACTTGCAAAACTGGGTTTAAAAGGACTTCGGCTTGCCGTATCCATTAATGCGGCATCTGATGAAACCAGGTCATTTTTAATGCCCGTGAACACCGCAGCTCCTTTAAAACAGTTAAAGGCCTCTCTTGAAGCATTTCCGCTGTCCCAAAGGGGGTGCTTTTTATTTGAATATATATTAATTAAAGGCTTAAATGATTCTCAAAAAGATGCTATAACCCTTGCAGAATACATAAAACCACTGCCTGTCCGTTTGAACCTGATCCCCTATAATCCTGTGAATGGATTTAACTATGAATCACCCAGTGACGATGAAATGAATAGATTTGCAGAAGCATTAACAAGCAGGGGCATTTTTGTGATTAAACGCTGGAGTAAAGGGCGATCAGTATCAGCCGGATGCGGCCAGCTGGGAAGACAATGTGAATGAGGAATCGTTACAAAATTACTTGACCTAAATTGTTTTAAAAACCCCTTAAAAGACAGGGTGTTTTAAAAACAAAAGTTCAAGTAAGGCAATGCACAGCTTTGCCCCTAAGTAATTTTGGAGCCGATCCTAAAAGGTGATAATTGAAAGGATTATGAATTTGGCAAACTCAACAGACCATCATCCTTGTAGCAGATAAGGTGACCTATGAATTATACGGAAGAGAGAACAAAAGCGGGTGAATTTTTAAGACTGGCCTTAAATTATATTGCAAAATACAGTTTGCCAGCAAACCCGGTTAATTACACGGTCTGGTATGAATATGTGTCCGGCAAGAACATGAAGCTGAAGAAAGCCATTGATAAGACTTTTAAAGATGCCGCCCCACTGAACAATCCAAGGGTCCAGAGCCTATATCAGAAATATGTGGCTGACGGGGACAGGATCATTGTCAGTAAACTGCTCATCCAGATATCACTCATGCTCAAGGATATCACAAGTCATGTATCGGAAACAGAAGGCGATCTGGCAGGCCATGGGAACAAGCTTGGGGATCTGGCCAATCAGGTTAACGAAGCCAATGACTACGGGGAAATCAAAAGTATTGTCGACCAGATGCTTGTTGAAACCAAGGCGCTTGTGAATTCAGGGAAAAGACTGCAGACTCGGATGAAAATTTCATCTGATGATTTAAAACAGCTGCAAAACGAACTGGAAAAATCTCAGATGGAAGCCCAGACAGACACATTAACATCTCTCATTAACAGAAGAGGACTTGAAAAGAGATTCGAACTGGAACGCATCCGAGCCAAACAAAATGACGCCCCGTTTTCAATTCTCCTGATCGATATCGATCATTTTAAAAAGGTTAATGACACCTGGGGCCATCTGGTAGGAGACAGCCTTTTAAAAAGTCTTGCACAGTTGTTAACCCGTCATCTGCGTAAAAATGATATTGCCGCCAGATACGGTGGGGAGGAATTTTTAATTCTTCTGCCTGAAACCGCTATTGACGGGGCAAAGGCAGTAGGTCAAAAGATTCAGGATGCATTGTCGAAAAAAGAGTGGAAAATTAAAGATTCCGGGAAAAATATGGGGAAAATCACCCTGTCCATGGGGATTGCCCAGTATAAATTTAATGAACCGGAAAAAGCGTTGATCAAACGGGCGGATGATGCCCTGTATTTTGCCAAACAAAATGGCCGTAACCAGATGATCACTCAGGAGATGTTAGAGGCCAAAGCCTAGTTAGTGTTTGGACCGAAACTCACCCATCTGCTGCGTTGCTGCAAAATCTTGAAATCCTCATGTACGGTCGTACACTGCGGTTTCAGGATTTCTTGTGCCTTGCATATGGGCAACTTTTCGCCCAAACACAGGTTTTCGGTCAGGCACTAATTAGTATAACCTCCTATTGGGATTTTGCCGCACTGCCCGGACAGATAAATCTCATTTTGCATTCCCTGCAGTCTTTTACATGGAAGATATTGTTGATCACCGTGACCAAAATAAATACTAGAAACAGGCCAAAAAGGGGCAATGAAAAGCGGGCATATAACAGGTAACCCATCACGATAAGCGGTAGTACCATTAACACAGACCAGGTTATACCGGCAAGAATTCCACCCAGTTTCCGGTTGCCAACTCCCTTGTCATAGAATGTTAAAGCAAGTTTCCCCCAGCCGCAATGGCAGGCCTTCCCATAATACCAGCACTGCGTGCACAGATGTTTTCTTAGTGCAAAAATCAGCATATAAACAATAAAAAGAAAATAGAGGATGGAAAGCACCGGAATCGACATCCATTTAACCTGTGCCATTCCAAATGCACCCAGAAAAACATTTAAAATTATCAGGCTGTTTTCCAGCGCAATATTTTTTTTGGAATATGCGTCTTTTCCCTGTTCAAAAAGAGGTTCCATCACCATCTCCAGTATTGTTTAAGCTCGGTTTTGGTCTGTCTGTTTTTATGGCATAAAACCTGGGGAAAGAAAAGGCAAATGTACCGGCAATAATATCCCGGCGATATCTTTGCTGGGAAGACAGGGTCAAGGTGTGGTCGGTAAATTTATTGAGACTGTC
>CAZLTD010000008.1:0-44364 GCA_964562385.1 uncultured Desulfobacula sp. | reverse complement strand
AATTTTTAGGCAAAAAACGGTGAAATCAGGATTTGTCAGATAAAAATTCCCGGTTGATGGCAAGGCCGATAGTCTTCATGGTATACGGCTTTTTGATGTGTTTGCGGACCCCCAGGGTCAGGGCCTTTTTGATCCTGCTGGTTTCAGACAGTCCGCTGACAATAAATACTTTCTGGTCCGGTGCCTGCTTTTGAATTTCCCGAAAGGTTTCAAGACCGTCAAACCGGCTGCCTAAAACCATGTCCAGCAGTACAAGATCGGTTCTGGTTGATGTGATATGCTCAATGGCGGCCCGGCCTGTGGACACGCAGGTAACTTCGTATCCCAGGGCCGTGAGCATTTTTGATGCCAGTTCCTGCTGATCCGGCATGTCGTCCACTACCAGTATTTTTTCTCCCTGGCCTTTAATCTTATCGTGGCGGAACACTTCTTCATCTTTGTGCTGTTTTCGTGTGACGGGAAAATAAAGAGAGAATGTTGTTCCTTTTCCTTCTCGGCTTTTTACATCGATGAACCCGTTGTGATCTTTCACGGTTGTCCACACGATGGTCATGCCTAACCCGGTGCCGCTTCTATCCATTTTTTTTCTGGTATAAAAGGGGTCAAATATTTTCTTCAGATTTTTACGGGGAATACCGATGCCGGAATCGGAAATAATCAGTTTTATGTATCGGCTTTTTTTGATGCCTGAGTTTTTTTTATCAGGCTTTTTCATGGCACAACTTTGGGTGATCACACAGATTTTACCACCCCCCGGCATGGCCTCGGCAGCATTGGATATCAGGTTCATCAGACATTTTGACATATGGAATGGCGACCCCATAATATTCAGGGACCCGGCATTCAGATTGATATTGAATTTAATTTCAGGAAAGCGGGTGGCTAAATCCAGGTATTCAGGACTGGTAAAATAATCTTGAATAAGGCTGTCCATATTAATGACTTGCGAAACCTTCACCCCACGGCGGGCAAGGGTCAGCAGGTCTTTTACGATGATGGATGCTTTCTCCCCGGATTTTTGAATCTGGCGTATATATTCCCGGTTAGGGTCTTCTTTGTGCATGTCCAGTAAAATCAGTTCAGGGTATCCCAAGATTCCGGAAAGGACATTGTTTAAATCATGGGCAACACCACTGGCAAGCGTTCCCATAGCTTCCATTTTTTCGGCCCGTTGAAGCCGGGCTTTGACCTGTCGGCTTTTCTTTTCAGACAGCCTTTTTTGGGTAATATCCCTGATAACGCCATGGGTACCAAGGTATGCCCGGGAGTCGTCTTTTTTCTGCTTTCCATACATTCCCACGGATTGGAGCTCGGCAAAAAGGTGCTTTTTCTGTCGCGTTCCGTTTCTGTTAAATTTTAACAGTTTTAATTCATTCCACTGCCGGGCCCGCTCACCGGTTCGTCTTTCATTTATGATCCATCTGCATTTTTCAGCATTGTTTTTTCCGACAATTTTTGAGTAGTGCCGGCCAATAATGTCGCTGGATTTTAAACCGACAATGTTTTCCAGGGAATGATTGATAAACGTAAAGCACCCTTCAGGATCAAGGGTATAGATAATGTCCGGCGAATTGTCTACCAGGTATTGGAAATGGCGCTGGGAGTCAGTTAGTTTATTTTGAATCTTATTGTTTTGAATTGTCAGCTGCAACAGGGATTCAGCGTTTTGAACGGTTTTGACAAGTTCAGCCGCTTCAAACGGCTTTTTTAAATAATCATATGCCCCTTTACGAAGTGCGGATACCGCAGAGTCGATGGAGGCATTTCCGGTCATGATGATGGCCTGGGTAAATGGATTTTTCTTTTTAATTTCACCTATCAACTGTGACCCGATCATGTCCGGCAGCATATTGTCTAAAAGAACAATATCAAAGCAATGCTTTGCGATTAATTGTTTCGCCTGGTTACCGGACGGCGCAGTGGTGATGTCGTACCCTTGACTGCCAAGAAGAGACTTAAGGCTGTCACAGATACGGGGCTCGTCATCAACAATGAGAATTCTGGCGCGTTGCGTCATTTTTTTAGTAAATAAATTGTCGGGTAAATAAATAGAAGTATTTCTAACTTTTTAAAGTATAACGCCAAACCAAGTCAAGAAAAAAATATGAAACATCGCCATGGCGCAGGCGCAGGCCTTTGCAGTGCCTTGAAATGATTGGAAGTTTTTTCTATCTAATCCGGATATTTCACGAAACGAGTTTGCATCATCTGCAAGGCTGCGGGCTGAGAAACAGTCGTTGCTTTACTGCGAGCAACCTGAAACGCAGCAGATGATGTGCGATCGTTTCGTCCGAAGGGTGACATTTTGCACCAATGATATTGGTGGTAATAGTAATATAAGTCTCGATGCTTATGGAATATCCCATTATAATGACTAATATTCTCATGAAATTTTCGGGCTAGGCTGTTAAGTCGATTGTCAGTGCATAGGCACCTTCTTCCATACCGGCCTGGACAGGGAATGGGCCTTTTTCAAAGACTTTGAGCATGGCCTGATTTGAGGCCAGGACATCTGCCGTCATCCCCTGGGCTCCCTTTTCCTTGGCCAGTCTTGCCAGCATCAGGTACAGGTATGTGGCAATGCCCTTGCCCTGGTATGCCTCATCCACAACAAAGGCAACATCCACAAGAGGTTTGCTCTGGTGTCGGGCAAACCTGGCCTCGGCAACGATGGTCTGCTGCCCCGGATCACCCACCAGGGCAACAATGGAAAGGACATTGCGATAATCAACATTAACGTATTCCTGCATTTTTTCATGGGGCATGGTTTTGATGGGGCTGAAATACCGGTAATAGATTGCCTTGTCGGAAAAGCGGTAGAACAATTGCCGCATCTGGTCTTCATCCGATGGCTTAATGGCTCTGAAACGGACTGCCAGGTTGTCTTTAAACGTGTGCCGGGTTTCAATGTCGCTGGGATAAAAATGGGCGCTGTCCTCAAGAAAGATTTGATCTTTGTAAACCAGGTTACTTTTTTTAGCCCCCTGGACAAGCTTCAGGCGGTCTTCGGGGTGGGCGATATCGATAATCGCCTGGGCGCGTTCCCTTAAGGTTTTTCCTTTTAAATGCGCAATCCCGTATTCCGTTGCGACAAGATCAATGGATTCGGGAAGGCATAAAAGATCCGCACTGTCTTCCACAGACACCCGGATATTGGGCTTGCCGTCACGGTTCCGGCTGGGTAGCGCACAGACGGTGTATCCGCCCTTGGAAAGCTCTGCCCCGTTAAAGAAATCAGCCATCTGGCCGGGACCGGCGGTAACATGACCGCTGCTGTTATGAAGGGCGATGCGGCCGGACAGGTCCACCCGCCGGACCGGAATGATAAAGACAAATCGGTGGTTGCTGCCGATATCCATGGGGGGGAACACCTTGTCAAGGCTCTGGAACTCCACCATGGGGTTTTGGTCAAGGAACTGCATCAGATCTTTGCTGCCAAGGGCGTAGGTGGTCAGGGACCGGCCTTTGAAAACCGCTTTTCTACGGTTGGTAACTGCCCCTGTTTTGACAAGTTCCATAAGGGCATCGGTGAAAAATGGTGTGTGGATACCCAGATCTTTTTTTTGGGACAGGTATTTGGGCAATGCCTCAAAAATCGGTCCGAACGTAAAGGCAAGGCAACTGCCGTCTTCGATAACGGACGCCACATTGGCTGCCAGTTTTTCAAAAACAGGGTCCACCGGAAACCTTGGAAAATAAAAGGGAGGATCTTTTGATTCAATAATCTGGTCAAATGCATCCAGGGGCACAAAGGTGTCACCCAGTGTAAAGGGGATATCATAGTTGATTTCACCCACAACAAGATCGGCCCGGGCCATGGCGCGCCTGGCAACATCCACGCCGGTACCAAGGCTGCAATATCCTTCTTTGTTGGGGGGGGTGATCTGGATAAAGGCAATGTCGATGGGAATCTGACCCTCTTTCATAAGCAGGGGGATGGCGGAAAACCGCGAGGGGACAAGATCGACACGGCCTGCGGAGATCGCCTCGGCAGAGACCCAGCCCGAAAAAAAAGTTTTCAGCCGATATCTTTTTGACTGAAGGGCTTTATAGGAGATGGCATCCCCGAAGCTGACCAGCTGTACCAGGGTTAAATCCTGCAGGGCATATTCTTTGGCGTTCATCAGGCTGTTTACAAGGGTTCTGGGTTCTGCGGCCCCAGTACCGATGAATATGTTCATGCCCGGTTCAATTTTTTTTAAGATGTCCGAGGCAGAAACAAGCCTTTTTTTCCAGGATGGGATTTTTTTCTTAAACATAATTTTAAACCTGTTAAACCTGATTTTTTAAAAGATTTCCGATTCTGATCCGCCAGAACAGCCAGAGCAGGTGAAAGACGATAAAAACAAGCAGAACAAGCCATTGTACTATTGGGATCTGCTGCTGTGCCTGCAGGAAGGTCAGGCCGATACCGATGATGGTGGCGCCGGACCATATGATTTTTAAATTGAGCATGTTTTTAAAGGTGTGGGCGTCGGCATGCCGCCCTAAAAATGATTCGATGCCGATCCCGAAAAGGGCTGCCGCAACGATTCGTGTGGCAAAAGGATCAATTGTCTGCCACCCCAGAAAGGACAAAAAAGCATGGGGAAATAAAAACAGGGGAACGGCAAAGGCTATATCCGCGATAAAGTGAATGACAAACCATTTTTTTAAGGCATTGGGAACTATTGTGTCTGTCATAAAGGTTCTCCTTTTCTCAGGCTCACGGTATGAAATAAAAATTGTACTTATTCACGGCACCATTAGAGCAATACTGGGCAAATTGTAAAGGAATATTCAAATCAAGTCCACTGATATCCAGGGTAATCGCATATAATTGGGGTCTGTTTTTTTCATTCATGTGATTCTAAATGGTTGCGTATAGTCCCAATCGGGATTGGCGATTACCAGCAGTGAAACTATTTGATGTCATAGCCATGAAAATCTACATGCGTTTGTTCTGCACTGATATCCGGAGCAAAAAGCATGATTTTTACACATCCTGACGGTCATTTGTCAATGATGGTTCGATACGGGCAAAAATTTTTGTTTGTTAAAAAGCAGTGGCGTGAAATAGCCGGCATGGTTTCATTTGTGTCGGATGCATGATACACAAGGGCCATGAACTGGTTCACCCTGGCACTAATATCAAGTATATCCTTAAGTTTGCGGGAGTCTGTTGTTAAAATATATGGGCAGAATGTGTCTGCTATTTTTATGAGCTGGGGGCTGAACAGTTTCTCCTTTTTAATTATTCTGGCTATCAATATCGCTGTTTTAAACCGGCATCCGGTGACAGGATCATTTTTGATGGTTTTAGTGGCAGCTGCGGTTCTGGATACTTTTGCCACGGTGCTCTATTTTTGGGCCATTAAAACAGGGGAGTTGTCAAAAACAATTCCCATGCTCTGTTTTATCCCGGTGGTCCAGCTGTTTGTCACACCAATAATGGTTCATGAGAACCTTTCCTGGATGGGGATTACAGGGGTTCTCATTGTTGTGGCAGGATCCTGGGTGTTGAATATGGACCAATGGGATAACCTGTTGTCACCGTTTAAGGTGCTGTTTAGAGAAAAGAGTACGATGATGATGCTGGGGGTTGCCATTATCTGGGGCGTGAGTTCAAGTTTTCATAAAATAGGGGTAAAACAGACCGATGCCCTTTTCTGGGGGGCAGCCGAGATTGGCCTGATCGCGCTTTTTTTATTTCCGCTGGCATTGCGGTCTTCAAGGCAGGATTTTGTTTTTTCCAAAATTAAAATCACTTTTTTACCGGCTGTACTCAGCACGCTAACCGTATTGTCGTACTATACCGCTATCAGCCTTGGGCCGGTGGCCTATGTCTCATCGGTCCGGCGCCTGGGGGTTCTGTTCAGCATGCTGGCAGGCATTGTTTTGTTTAAGGAGATCTTAAAACCGGTCGGGTTTGCCGGTGGGATAATCATGATAGCAGGCGCGGTGATTATTACTCTTTTTGGATAAGCATCTGCACCTGCCATCATGGCGGTAATTGATGAGTTGCCGAATATTTCGCGAAATGGGGCTACCCCTGGTTGAATTTGGGCGGGATCCCCCCTACGATGGGTTCATAATACCGGTAAAGGGTCTCTTCACCCAGGATTTTATCCACCTGGCGCTGGATAGCCATCCTCTCGTCGCTGTGCATCCAGGTGTTCCAGTCACCAATGTCGTTCCAGGAGCTGATCACAAGATATTCTCCTTCACAATCCAGACAGGAAAATGTCTGGTCCGTTAAAAATCCAGGCTGCACGGCAGCTTTTGATCGAAGCTGCAGAATGAGCGGGGCAACTTCAATTGCGGTTGTTTTGTCCTTGATGGTTCTTCTGATAATAATTGAAACGGCCATGATAATCTCCTTTCAAACAATACAACTTAGGTTAAAAGAATGCTGCTAAAGTTTGCAAAAAACCCGTTGGAGAGTGTAAATGAAAAGAAAATTGCAAATAAATTGAAGATAAGTGAGGAAGTTCTAATACAATACCAATTTGACTAAATCATTGTCAAATTTAATTTTTCTTGACACAGGGCAGTTGTGTAATTATACTTCGAAACATGTCGAACTCTGAAGCAACCATACAGGATGAAGAACTAGTGGAACACTTTTCCAGGATTTTTAAAGCCCTGTCCAACCCGAATCGCTTAAGAATCCTTCTGGAGTTGACCCATTGCCAGGTCAGTGAGGGTGAGTCTGAAACCCGCATCGGCATTGACCAGGTGGAAAACTGTCAGCAGGAATTTGCAAAAGAGCTGGGGCTTGCGCCATCGACCATTTCACATCATTTTAAAGAGCTGCGCCAGGCAGGGTTGTTAAAAATGAAACGGGAGGGTAAAAATTTGATTGTGTGGGTGGATTCCGAAGCAATTGCTTCTATTAAGAATCTGTTTTAGCTTTTTTTTAGGCATGCACTTCGAAGGTTTTCGATGTTTAAATTTTCAAATGTTTAAGGAGATCCAATAATGAAAGTCAGTGCAATTTTTGGCAGTCCCAGAAAATCCGGCGTTACATCAAGTCTTGCGGCAACTTTTATGAAGCAGGCCCAAAAAAAAGGGGCTGATACGCAACTGTTTTTTTTAAACCAGATGTCATTTAAAGGGTGTCAGGGGTGCGGGGCCTGCAAAACCCATAAAGAGTCCTGTGCGCTAAACGATGACGCAACGCAGGCGTTAGAAAGTCTTCAGCAATCTGACATCATCGTGTTTGCCACGCCAGTCTACTTCTGGGATGTTACAGGGCAGTTCAAGATGTTTTTTGACCGGACCTGGAGCCTGGTTAAACCGGATTACAAGACCAACCCGGATCCAGTCCGGCTGGACAAAGGCAAAAAAGCCCTGCTGATCACAAGCCAGGGGGATGTAAAGGAAAAGCATGGGGATGTGTGTGAAAAATATGCCGGATTTCTTACGATGTACGGATTTGATACCCGAACCCTCAGGGCCGTTGAAATGGGGGACGAATATGAGGATGACCTGGGAAAATATCAGGAGATGGCAAAAGAAATCGCGCAGCAGATGCTGACAGAATAAATAAACCGTCACAGACACACATTGGCAGATGTGTGTCTGTGACGGCTGAAAATTTTATTATAGATTTTTCAACTTTTCGATATTGTCACGGGCAAAGTCAATGGTCGGGTCAATCTTCAATGCCATTTCATAATACTGGATGGCAAGCTTTGGATCTCCCAGTTCCCGGTAGTTGGAACCGATATTGGCATAGTTGATGGCAAGGGAGGGATCGACTTCAAGTGCTTTTTCAAAGGCTTCAATAGCCTTTTCATGGTTTTTGAGCATGAAATGACAAAACCCTATGGTATTAAACATGTCAGGTCTCTGATCGTCAATTTCAAGGCCTTTTTTGCAGATATCCATGGCCCTGTCATACTGCTCCAGATCTTTGAGGCAGGCACCCATATGGGAGTAAATATCAGGCATGTTCAAGCTCGCAGGTTCCTGGGTCAAGGCTGTTTCAAATTCTTTTAAGGCCGCTTCATAGTTATAGACATTTGCATGCATCAGCCCTTTATAAAAGCTGGTGTAATATTTGCCCGGCAGGGCAGCCTCCAGTTCATCAAGAAGGGACAGAGATTTGAAAGGATCAAAAGTTTCGGTAATAAACCTGGCCGTGAACATTCCAACACTGGCGGCCACGGCCCGTTCTCTGAAATGGGCACCCGGGATAATCGCATAAAAGGCCGGGATTTCAAGGCCTTTGTGCTTGGTGCTGATGACATAGATGTGAAAATCGCGCCGGGTCAGGGCCTCTACCAGATTTTCCACTTCAACACGGATATTATCATCTGAAAGATCGGGCAAATCATTTATATCCACCATCTTCTCCGGATGGGTGATATATTTTGCATCTTCAATATTGGTAAATTTGGGCAGGCCGCTGGCTACAAAGTTGGAGCCTGAATTAAAATCGCCGGCCAGTTGGGCGGTCTCCGTGAGCGCGCGGCTCAGTGCTTTTTCCGGATCGGGCGATGTGCCGGCGGTCCAGACGATTTCACTTAATTCCGGGAATGTGGAAGGATCCCAGGCCATGACGCCGACGGTGGGGATGCCGGTATCCAGTGTGAAATCGGTGGCGTAAACATTGATACCCTGTTTTTTATATTTGGCAAGCATTTCAATGACTAAAGGGTCGGTCACCGAATCAAGGTTGATGCCCGGAACATTGAGTTGTCCATGGCTGACAAGAGAGGAGGTGTGGCGTTCCATCAGCTCACAGATTCCCTGACTTAATGCCTCTTCCGTGCAATTGCCGGCACTTGGGCCGTTGAACTCGTTGATCATATAAAACCAGTTAAACGGTACCAGGGCCTCTTTTTGGGTGGTTAAATTATAGGCCTTTGTCCATCTTAACGGCAGTTTGTCAAAAATCGGTTTTACTTTCAGGGCATCCTCTTTGTTGTCATGAACGGATTTTATGATCTGATCATAGTCAAAGGCATCGTCGCCCAACGCTTTGGGGGTTGATTCAAAAAAGTTATTTTCATCTTTTACAAAGGAAAAAAAACTGAACCGTTCCGCCAGCTCCATGACAGCGCTGGCCTCGGATTGTTCCGGTGTGCCGCCTTTGCCCATCTGCTTGTTGGTGCCGATAACGGATTTTGCATCGGTGCCGCATTCACTGAAAAAAACAGGGATGTCCAGGCGGCCATTATCAATTCTCCGCGTCCGGCTTAAGATATCGAGATTCAGGCTGGCGGATTTTTCTTTAAATTTTTCAACGGTCTCCTTGGGAGACATAATCTTGTCTTGATCGTAGGTATACCCCTTGTGGGCATCCTTTAATTGAATTTTGTAAGTCATGAATTGTCCTTGAAAAACATAGGATTATAGTGATTCTCAAAAATATGTTTCTAAAAAATCATATAAGAAAGAATCACCTAAAGGCAAATCGATTGTCACTCAACGGGTTTTAAAATTTGAGTGATAGAAAACCATATCCGTGTTTCGGAACCTATTTCTGCGATTTGCTATAGATGATTGGTTATTCACTGATCCGTTCGATTGAATCACCGACTTTGATGGTTCCGCCTTTTAATATTCTGGCAAAAACCCCTTCCTTGGGCATAATACAATCGCCTGTCCGGTAATAAATGGCACATTTTTTATGGCACTCTTTACCAATCTGGGTCACTTCTACAATGGCATCATTTCCAAGTTTGAACTGTCTGCCTATGGGCTGGATTTTCCAGTCAATCCCGGTGGTGGCCACATTTTCGGCAAAATCACCGTAATTGAGAACAAAGTCCTCACTGCTTGCGTTTTCAATGCTTTCAGATGCCAAAAAACTTAACTGCCGGTGCCAGTCACCGGCATGGGCATCTTCTTTGATACCGTGGTTCTCAACAAGTTCAGCATCAGGGACACACTTTTTAGTTGTCCCTTTCTTTTTGCTGATGGCAATGGATACTATTTTCATATTTTTATCACTCCTATACTACAATGTGACACTCTGTATATCATAAAGGGGGCACCCTGTGTCAATATAAAACAATATCCCGGTTTGTACAGCCAATGGTAAAATATCGAAGAAAGGTATTACAAGGATGAAATAAAGGAAGAAATCGCATTGAAGGACGCGGTCTGGCAGTTAATCAACCATGGCATAAACCTGGGAATTTTCTTTCCAGATATTTGTCTGGTAACCTTTGACAACATTATTGAACCGGCTGCCGTCAGCCATCTGAAATTCGAAAAGGTCATAGTCCATAATGAACAGGGAACGGGTTTTTTTATCTTTTTTATATATAAAATAGGCTGTCCGGCAATTGCCCACGATGCACAGCCGCCCTCCTAAAAGCGCATACCCCTCAGCTTTCAGGTCGGGAAGGATAACATTAAATTTCAGTTCTTTGCTGAGCATGTCAAGGCCCTGATTGATGTCAGAGATATCAAATGAGATGTGCCAGTCCCCTTCCAGGTGTTTTGCTACGGCTTTCTGGCTGAGCTGCTGCAGGTTTTGAAATTTGGCCGGATTATTGAAATAACCAAGATAAACAATGGCTAAAATGATGGACAGGCCGGCAACCAGGGCGGTCACTTTTTTTAATGTCATAAAGGAGCTATCGCCTGAATGATCAAGAGCAGAATCGATGCGGGCGGTAAGTTCCTTTGGCAGCTTTTCGGGGGTCAGTGTTTTTTTTATCTGTGTTTCAAGCAGGTTGTCAGCCTCAAAGGCATCCCTGCACTGAGGGCAGTCTTTGATGTGATCAGATGTTGTGTGTGGCATGGTGTCATCAAAACGGGTATCCCGTGTTGAGAGCCATGCTTCAAATTTTTTACAATTCATTTACTTAACGCAGGCGTTTTGGTTTTAAAATTAATATTTAATATATTATCGTTTTTATCTGTCTTTATCTGTTTCAGCAACAGGTTTTTCAACCCGTCCCTAGCCCGCGTCAGCCTGGACATGACGGTGCCGATGGGAATATCAAGGGTTGCTGCAATTTCTTTATACAGCATGTCTTGCATATAATATAAAAGCAGAACCTCTTTATACTTTATTGGCAACCGGTCAGTGGCATCCTGTATGATTTTGTTTCCGGATGCCTTTAAAAGGAGGCTTTCAGCCGATCCTGAAGATAAGGATTCTTTGAGGTAATCAACATAATCCGTTTCAGCAATTCTCTGCTGGGCTTTTTTCTTCTGGTAGCTTTTCAGGAAATTATTTCTCAATATTCTCAGCAGCCATGGTTTACATTTTGACTTATCCCTTAACTGATGGAATTTATTAAAGGCCATCAAAAAGGTTTCCTGGACAATATCCTGAGCATCATAGCTATTGCCGCAGTATTTTAAAGCCATATTGTATAAAAGCTTGGTATGCGGATATGTCAGCTTTTTAAATTCGTCTCTGGCTGCTTTTTTTTAAATATCATGTAATCATTTCCTGACCTCGCCTCCTTTCAATATATTAATCAGCATAATGGGCAATGCAATTGCCAAAAAATAAAAATATCAACCACTGCATAATAACTATCGTGATTTTCAAAAATATGTTCCTAAAAAAACCTATAAGAACAGAATCACCAAAGGGCAAATCAATTATCACTCAACTGGCTTTAAATAAGAGTGATAGAAAATCATATCCGTGTATCGGAACCTGTTTCTGCGATTTGCTATATGTGATCTTTGCACTTAAGACGGGAATAATTTTTTTTTATTCCAATGGGGATGAATTTTGTTCCGGTTCAAGATGGACCATGACGTCGATGATTTTAGGGAAGTTTTTAATCAGGGTCTGTTTCACCTGTTCTGAAATGTCATGCCCCCGGGTGACGGTCAAGTTGCCGTCCACTTCCAGGTGAAGATCAATATAGATGTAATTGGCAAGCTTCCGGGTTCTCATTTTATGGACGCCTTTCACATTTGCCATGGCCCGGATATTGTTTTCCAGCTCTTTTAATTTTGATTTGGAGATTCCGGTATCTAAAAGATCATTGATGTTGGTGAAGCAGATCGCAAGTCCCACCTTAATGATAAAAGCCGAGACAACAATGGCGCCCAGGGAGTCTAAAAAGGCAAGTCGCGGATCGATCAGGGTGCCGACCACAGCGATCAGAACAGGAATGGAAGACAGGGCATCGGTACGGTGATGCCAGGCATTGGCCTTTAAAGATGAAGAGTTGGTCTTAATGCCGACTTTATAGGTCACCCTGAATAAGATCTCTTTAATAATCATTGAAAGAAGGGGGCCGACCACTACAATCCAGGTAATCCGGGACGGCTGTTTTTCCAGAAATGAGACAATACCTGAGTAGCCAATGCCGCAGGCCACAAAAATCAGGACCACTCCAATGAGAATTGAAATAAATGATTCTATCTTTTGATGGCCATATGGATGATCGTCATCGGGCGGTGCTGTCCAGTACTTCACCCCGAATAGGATAACAAGATCTGAGGAAGTGTCGGAAAAGCTGTGAAGCGCATCTGCAACAACGGCCTGGCTGTTGCCGGCAAGCCCGATCACAAGTTTAACAATAGACAATACAATATTGGCAACAAGCCCCCAGATGGTGATGGATTGTATTTGTCCCTTTTTGTCCATACTCTTTATCTATCTATTTTATCTTTCATGATCAAGGGGATAAATTTCAAATTGGCCCTGGGAAAAGGATATTGGCCAATCCGGTTCAGCGAAATCCATCTGAAATCGATGGGCCCGTTAAGTCGAACCCGTCCGGACGACACTGTACAATAAAAGATTTCCATTCTGATTTTAAAGTGGGTATAGGCATGTTTCACCCGGGTCAGGTGATCCAGGATTTCGACGGTTAGCCCGGTCTCTTCTTTGATCTCTCTAATACAGGCATTTTCTGCTGTTTCTTTTTTGTTGCGTTTGCCGCCCGGAAATTCCCAGAGTCCACCCAAAAGCCCGTCAAGCTTTCTTCGGGTGATTAAAATTTTGCCTTTTTTTATCACAATGCCCACGGCAATGTCGTAGGTCGGCACCTTTCTGGATTTTTTTCGTTTCGGGTATGCGTCTGTCATTTTTTTGGCAAAGGCACAGCAAAATTTTGAAACAGGGCACAGGTCACATTCAGGAGAGCCCGGCGTGCAGATAAGGGCACCTAGTTCCATTACGGCCTGGTTGAATATTTCAGGCCGGTTTAGATCCAGCAGGCGGTCGGCATCTTTTTTAAAATGGTTGTGGGCTGAGTGGTGATTCACCGGGGTGCTATCACAGAAAAGTCTTGCCACAACCCTTTTTACATTGCCGTCCACCACTGCCAGGGGGTGGCCAAAAGCGATGCTTTGAACGGCCGCCCCGATGTACGGTCCCACACCGGGCAGGGTCATGAAACCATCAATCGTGTCCGGTACCTGTCCGTTTAGCTGGCTGATGACGATGTTGGCGGCTTTGTGGAAGTTCCTGGCGCGGGCATAATAGCCAAGGCCTTCCCACATCTTCAGCACATCCTCAAGGTCAGCATCTGCAAGATGCTGTAAGGTCGGGAACCGGTCTAAAAACCTTAGATAGTATGGGATAACCGTGGTCACCTGGGTCTGCTGGAGCATGATCTCAGATATCCATATTTTGTATGGCTCACGGGTCTGCCGCCACGGCAGCCGTCGTTGGCTTTGGACATACCACGCCTCAAGTTCTTTTTGGAAAAATGGTATGTCCTTGTTTTGAATAATCACATCCGTTGGCAAAAAATACTATTTAGTGGCGTACCGAAACCATTATTTGATGGGTTCAAAGCTGAATTTCTGACCGCCGATGGCCATTTCATACATCAGTCCGCCAAGGGTATGGATAAAGACAGCCATACCATTCATGTAGCTGGTCTCGGCCTGTTCCCCTGTTGCAGGTCCCAGGCTTGCGCCGGCAGTGTTGCCGTCAGTACCTGTTTTTGCCTGGGCTGCGGCCGTGATAACAACGGCAGAGGCAGACCCGTCAAACTCAAAATTACCGTTGGTAAATTCGTTATAGGCGCCTTGGTCCTTGAAAAAGATGATTTGGGAAAAGGCCTGGCCACCCAGCTGAAATCCGAGGGTGACTTTTGCCAGTGTGGCGGTCCCGGAAATTTTCCCTTGTTTGTACACTCTTCCGGAACCATAGGCCCCGCCTAAAATAATACCGCCTTTTCCAATCGTCGGGAAGACGGCATACCCGTATGCTTTATCAAAAAAAGGCTGAACCGCTTCTGATTTCTTAAATACTTCTATTGTTTCATTCACCCGGTCGGCAAATGCCATACTGCTGAACAGTAAAACGATAAGACTGATGATCAACGATGATTTTAATGAAAGGGTTTTCATAGTTCCTCTCCTGATGGGGTTTAAGTCAGATAGGCTCTATTTAACAATATTAAAACAATATTTCCAGTTTTAAAAATATCAATGGAGTGTAAGCTTATTTCTCATAAAATTAGCGCTTCTGTTTTAGTTGTTAGTTCTTGAAAGCCGGTTTGGTACCTGGCGGCTTTCCGGGCAGGGTAAGTATTGCCTGTGCAGAATTAGTTGCTAAAAAAACCGATCGTGTACAGGCCTTTGAAAAATTCCAATTTTCTGCTTATTGAAATATTTTTCTATAGTTATTGAAAAATGCCCTTGAATTTTCCATGTTACTTATTTAAAATGCGATATTATGGAAAATAAGAAGCCCTTTCAAACAAACCCCTCGTTAAAGTTGATGGACAGGGTTCGACAGGCTCTGTCTTTTTATCAGTATTCGTATCGAACGGAGCAATCCTATACCCGGTGGATAAAAGAATATATCCAATATCTGGGGAAACGGAATGTGCCTGAAAACAGGTATCAAAAGGAAGTGGATACTTTCCTTAAATACCTTTCTAAAGAAAAAAAACTGTCCCAATCAAGCCAAAAGCAGGCATTGAATGCCATTGCATTTTTATACAAGCGTGTATTTGATGTCCCCATTGATGTCAGGGTCGCGCCAGTGAAGGTTCGAAAAGATCCGGTTTTGCCTGAAGTCATGTCCCAAAAGGAAGTCTTGGCAGTTTTGGCCAAATTAAAAGGAAAACACCTTTTAATGGCCCAGCTGCTTTATGGGTCCGGCCTGAGACTGATGGAGTGTGTAAGGCTGCGGGTGCATCAGCTTAATTTCAAGCGGAATAAAATGGTGATTACGCCGATGAAAGGTGGTAAAAAAAGAACCGTGATGATCCCGCAGATCATACGGCAGGACCTTTTGGACCAGGTGGAAAGGGTCAGAAAAATTCACAATGAGGATTTGGCTTTTGAAGTGGGTCATGTATCGGTTCCAACCGAATTTTTAGACAGGTACCAGGGTACTGAAGATAAATTTGTCTGGCAGTATATATTCCCCTCCAAAAAGATAACCACGGACCCCAGGAGTGGCTTAAAAGGACGGTCCCATGTCCTGGAATCCGGGTTGCAAAAAGCCGTTCAGACAGCGGTTAAAAAGGCGGGTATTGATAAAAAGATCACCTGCAACACATTCCGACACTCTTTTGCGGTGCATTTATTGCAACGCAGTGTTAATATTCAAATGGTAAAAGAACTGATGGGGCATGCTGATATCCGGACCACTCAAGCCTATGTACAGCTTCTGGAACAAGAAGATATAACGCAGTTGAGCCCTTTAGATAAAATAAGCCGGTAATTTATGACACCCAATGGGAAAAAAATAGTTTTTGTCTTTATGGTTTTAATGGTGGCTGCCATCGGCATCCTGCACAAGGTAACACCGGGGCACATGCTCTTGTACCACGACACCTACCGGCGTTTAAGCTATTTTCCCATTGCCATCGGCGCCATACTCTATGGTGTTAAGGGCGGCCTGTTTTTTGCTTTTATTTCCTGCCTGGCATTTGTGCCGCACCTATATACGTTCTGGGCAGAAGGGCCACAGGCCTATTACAGCGAGTTGTCAGAAATTCTTTTCTACCTGGCCGCAGGTATTGTGATCGGGCTGATATCCAGCAGCGAGAAAAAACTGCAGAAAAAGTATCAGGACCTTTCCCTCAAACTTGGCAAATCGTATGAGCGACTTTCCAGACAGGCATCCCAGCTTCTGGAGGCAGAAAAGCAGCTGGGTGAAAGTCAAAAGTTATCAATGCTCGGACATGTATCGGCCTCCTTTGCCCATGAGATTAAAAATCCGCTTGCCTCCATTAAAGGCGCAGCAGAGATCCTGGCCGACGAGGTCAGCGTGGACCATCCCAAGCACGGGTTTGTGGATATCATGCGTGCAGAGATATCCCGATTGAACAATTCGGTTGAAAAGGTGCTGGATTACTGTAGGGGGAGTCGTCCGAAAAGGCAGCTGGAAAGCAAGGAAATCACGTCGGTACTGGACCATGTCATGTCGTTGATGGCCTCGGCAATAAAAGAGAAATCCATCAAGGTAAATGTCCGGTATATAGGTGCCAGTCAGGATATCAGGATACAGGAAGCACCCATGATTCAGGTACTGCTTAATGTGCTGATCAATGCGGCGGATGCGGTGGATAAAAATGGGAGCATCCTTGTAGAAATCTCGAAGAAAAAAAACGGGTGCACAATAAAGATATCCGATGACGGGCCCGGTATTGATGACGCCATCAAAGACAAGGTGTTTAACTCATTTGTAACCTATAAAGAGGGGGGAACCGGTCTTGGGCTTTCCATTTCCAGGAAAATCGTGGAAAGTCTTGACGGGAAGATTACAATTGCCCCGTCGCACCTTGGTGGCGCGGCCATCTGTATTGATCTGCCGGAAAAAAGTTTCTAAGGACCGGCTCCCATATTACATAGGGGCAAAGCTGTGCATTGCCTTACTTGACTTTTGTTTTTAAAAACCCTTAAGCAGCGAGTCTTTTAAGGGGTTTTGGAAACAATTTAGATAAAGTAGTTTTGTAACGATTCCTAACACAGGAGCCAGGTAACATGTCTGAATTAATTTTACTGATTGATGATGATCAAAGCCTTTTGCGGGTGACAGAATATAACCTGACGAGCAAGGGTTTTAATGTAATGGCAGCATCCTCGGGAGCCCAGGGCCTTACCTGTTTTAAAGAGCAGTCTCCGGATCTTGTTGTCACGGATGTTCAATTGGGTGACATGGACGGGCTGGATATTCTAACGCAGATCAAAGAGAAGACACCGGATATCCCGGTGATTGTCATAACCGCTTTCGGTTCCATTGAAATGGCCGTCCAGGCAATGCATAAGGGCGCATTTACGTTTATCACCAAACCCTTTGACCGGGATACCCTGATCTTGTCATGCAAAAAAGCCCTGGAGCTTCGGGGACTTCGCTCTAAAACCAAGCTTTTGGCCAGTGAGGTGAACCGATTGACCGGCACAGAGGGCATTGTCTCGGCAAGCTCGGTGATGAAAGAGTTGCTGCAGACTGCCTCCAGGGCTGCCAACAGTGATGCCACGGTCCTTATATCCGGGGAGTCCGGAACCGGAAAAGAGGTCCTGGCCCGCCTGATTCACCAGAACAGCCCGAGAAGCAACGGCCCCATGGTGGCGGTAAACTGTGCGGCCATCCCGGCCGGGTTGATCGAAAGCGAACTGTTCGGCCATGTTAAAGGCGCTTTTACCGGTGCTATCAAAGACAGGAAAGGCTATTTCAAAACCGCATCCGGCGGCACCCTGTTCCTGGACGAAATAGGGGAGCTGACAACCGATGTTCAGGTTAAACTGCTTCGGGCGATTCAGGAACGGCAGGTCCAGTCTGTGGGGGCGGAGCAGGCCCAGAACGTCGATATCAGGATTATTGCGGCCACCAACCAGGATCTTGCAAAACAGATCGCTGCAGGTGCCTTTAGGGAGGATTTGTATTACAGGCTCAGCGTGATCCCGTTGTTTATCCCGCCGCTGCGGGAGAGAAGTGAGGATATCCCGGCACTGGTCACACATTTTTTAAAGAAGTTTGATGCCCCCCGGGATGTGAAATTTTCCAAGGACGCACTGGGTGCCCTGAAGGACTATCACTGGCCGGGTAATATCCGGGAGATGCAGAATATTGTTGAACGGTGCATCATATTAAGGAAAAAAGCGGTGATTGAGCCGGAAGATCTGCAGCTCATTATTCAAAGGTCACCTTCTGATCCAATGGATATTACCATACCGGATGAAGGTGTTTCTCTCGAAGCGGTTGAAAAGGCGTATGTGATCAAAGCGCTTGAAAAGGCAGGGCAGAACAGGTCCAAGGCTGCCCGCCTGCTGAATATCCCCCGGCATGTGCTTCTCTATCGGCTTGAGAAATACGAAATTTAAGGGCTGGTAAAAAAATAAGCGAAGACTATAGTGCTTTTCAAAACAAAGTGTAGAATAATCTACAGCTACTTGCATAATAATCTTCAAATTCTTTACACACCTATACCTCTTTTTTATTTGAGCTTTCGAATTATCCTTATCTATTCAATTGGTTAAAGCAATGTAATGGCATGGGTTCCGCCTGGCATGAATCTTGATCTAATCCTCTGGGAGACTTAATCGTTTATTCATTGAACTTGGAGGGAAATGTGAAAAAGATAATTTTATTGGTTGCTGGATTGGCAATGGTATTGATGGCCGGCCCGATCATGGCTGAAAAAAGCGGTGAAACCGGTTTGAACCGGGCAGTCATTAAGATCGATACGTTGAGCTGCGGCGGCTGTTTTTCGACCATTAACGCGGGGTTGGCCGACCTTGACGGATATTCAGGCATGGGCGCCAATCTGTTCCGCAAATTGATCGCTGTGGATTTTAAAGCCCCGCTGACAGCTGAGAAGATTTCCGAAAAACTTGTTGAAGTCGGTTATCCGGGCAAACTTGAGGACGTTGATGCGGTCAGCGAAAAAGAGTCCTTTGCCTATCGGCAGTCACGCCAGAGCGCCTATCGTTCAGGGGGCGGTTGCTGTTCTGTGGGGTCTTCGCCCCAGGTTAAAAAAACACCCATCCCATCCGGTGGATCCTGTTGTACTTCGCCGCCACTGGACAAGACAAAGAAACCAAACCAGCCCACTGAAGATTTATAATAAAAATAAGGATACATATGATGAGAACAGCTCAACAGCGTTTGTTTGCTCTTTCAATAGCACTGATGATTATTTTTGCCGCAGGCACGGTATCGGCCTTTTTCGGCGGCAAATTTAAAACACTGAAGCCCAAGGACGGTCATGTATTTATTCCTGTTAAAAAGGTAAATGACGGCAAAGCCCACTATTTTAAAGTCAAGGCCGATGACGGGATCATGGTGGATTTTTTCGTTGTTCAATCCGGTGACGGTGTTATCCGGGCAGCCGTGGACTCCTGCGATGTCTGTTATCGCTCGGGCAAAGGATATGTCCAGGAGGGGAACGTCATGGTCTGTACCAATTGCGGCCGGCGTTTTGCCACAGACAGGATCAACGAAGTCAAAGGCGGGTGCAACCCGGCGCCCCTGGCACGTGAAATCAAAGGTGACAACCTGGTGATTTCCATGAATGATATCAATTCGAACTCCTGGTATTGCAAGTTTAAATAATCATTAGAGACACCCTTGAATTCTGGGTCTGTTAATCAATAAAAAGCTACACACATAGGAATGAGACGATGTCATATAATCCGGAAAAATATCGGGAAAAACGGGAAAAAGTTCTGGGTATAAAAAAGAGGGGGCTCGGGTTCGGAGCCGTTGCCATGATTGTTTCCTTAGTCATTATTTTAGGGCTCGGGGTTGTCACTGTTCCCCAGGCGGTCTCCTATATATCCACACGTCATTTGGATGATGCTATTTTTAAACTGGAGTCTGAGACAAAATGGCCTGATACAGTGCTTGCCGGGATTACCGAGATTAACGGCGTCAAAGGTCTGACAGCGGATAAGCATGACACACGACTGGTGGTAACCTTTGATAGGCGGACAGTAAATGTCTCCCAGATAACCGTGCTTTTCGGGCAGCATAATCTTAATGTCACCCTTTTAAACCAGGTCAATCACCGCCAGCACCAGAACACCATAAAAAAGGAGGCCGAAGAATATGAAACTTCATAATATCTCCTTGGGAAATATCATGCGCCGGAAGACCAAAATGCTGTTTTTGATCCTGGGGCTTGTCATCGGAATTTCAACGGTGGTGACATTGCTGTCCATTACCGAGAGTATGACCCGTGATATCGAAGCCCGGCTGAACCAGTTTGGCGCCAATGTCGTGATGGTGCCCAAAACAGATAATCTGTCCTTAAATTACGGGGGCATCGATGTGGGCGGTGTCAATTACAAGGTTACCGAGTTTGATCATCAAAACCTTAAAAAAATCTGGACCATCAAGAATGCCAAAAATTTGTCCATCATCGCTCCCAAGGTGCTTGGCGCCATCGCGATACAGGATAAAAAAGTGCTGCTGATGGGCGTTGATTTTGAGCAGGAACTGGCCTTGAAAACCTGGTGGCAGAAAACCGGCGGGACGTTTCCTCAAAAGGATGACCAGATCATGGTGGGGGCCCAGGCCGCTGTTCTTCTGGGATACAAGTCCGGGGATGCCATCACACTTGCCGGCCAAAAGTTTAACGTGGCAACCGTGTTAAGACCCACGGGTTCTTCTGAAGATGATGCCGTCATAGCAAGTCTTGGTACGGCTCAGCAGCTTCTGGGTAAAGAGGGTAAAATATCCATGGTGGAGATTTCAGCATTTTGTGAAGGCTGTCCCATATCGGAAATGACATTGCAGATTGCTGAAAAGTTTCCCAGTGCCAAGGTAACCGCCATGAAGCAGGCGGTATTGTCCAAGATGCAGTCCATTGAAATGTTCAAATCCTTTAGCCTGGGTGTCTCATTGATTGTGATCCTCATCGGGGCGTTGCTGGTCCTTGTCACCATGATGGGCTCGGTCAATGAACGCACCAGAGAGATCGGTATTTTCAGGGCCATCGGTTTCAGGCGGGGCCATGTCATGCAGATCATTCTTTTAGAAGCCATGCTCCTTGGGATAATCGGCGGTATTTTCGGATTTGTTATCGGCAATTCTATTGCCTATACCATCATACCTCTGGTGATAAAAGACGGTACTTTTGCCGGGATCAACATTAACCTTGGGGTGATCTCCATATTGATGGCTGTGGCCTTAAGTCTTCTGGCAAGCCTTTATCCGGCCTTCAAGGCCAGCAATATGGATCCCAGTGAGGCCCTAAGAGCCCTTTAGATAAGGAGTGTTTGATATATGCACAAGGTAAATCACCTCATTGAAATACATGATTTAAAAAAGACTTACCAAAGCGGTGATACAACAGTGGATGCCATCCAACAGATGGATTTTTTTATCGATGATGAAGAGTTTGTGACCATCATGGGTCAGTCCGGGTCAGGCAAAAGCACCCTGCTTTCCGTCATGGGGGCGTTAAATCACCCGACCCGGGGGCAGGTGTATGTAGACTCTTTGGATCTGTATTCCCTGACTGCCGAACAAAGGGCGGATTTTCGAAGTGAGTACATCGGGTTTATTTTTCAGTCATTCCAGCTGATTCCCTATCTTACGGTCCTTGAAAATGTAAAATTGCCCATGGCGGTCACGGGCTTGAAAAAGAAGATGAAAAACCAGATGGCCATGGATGTCATTGACCGGGTGGGATTGAGTGAAAAGGCCTTTCGGCTGCCGGATCAGCTTTCCGGCGGGGAGCAGGAACGTGTGGCCATTGCCCGCGCCATTGTCAACAAACCCCCCATTATCCTGGCGGACGAACCCACAGGAAACCTTGATTCGGCAACCGCTAACGAGATCATGGCCTTGCTGCAGTCCCTGAACAAGGATGGTCACACCGTGATTGTGGTCACCCATAATACAGATATTCAAAAATATGCCACCCGGTCAATTCTTGTCCGGGACGGGTTGTGTGAGGCGGCCTGAAAATTTCGGCTATTATGATTTTTTTTCGAGCCAGTCAAGTACGAAGTTAATGTGATTTTTCACCGCAGCATAGGCTTTTTCTGCGTCCCTGGACCTGATGTCTCCCAGGATCTGCTTGTGCTGCTTTAAAATGGTGACGATATTCTCTGGGTCTTCATAAAGAGATCTTAAGTTCTCACGGATGCCATGCAGAAGATAATCATGGAAATTCCTCATGATCAATATATGGAGTGGATTTTTGGATGCATAGGCAATGGCCATGTGGAATGATGCATCTGCATCGTTCCCAAGCCGTCCCTGTTTTACCTCATTTTCCATTTCTTCGATACACTGACCCATGGCTTTGAGATCTGATTCATCGGATCGTATGGCGGCCAGGGCTGCTGCATTGCACTCAAGACCCATCCTCACTTCCAAAAGATCTTCAAGTGAGGTGTTCTGGTCCTCTATAGCCTTGACAATGGGGTTCTTTTCTCCGGCATCATAGGTGCCCACAAAGGTTCCCTGGCCCTGCCGCTGAACTACCAGGCCCATGGCAACCAGCCGTTGGATGGCGTCCCGGACGGTGGTGCGGCTCACATTCATCTGTCCGGCGAGTTCCCGCTCGGTCATCATCTTTTCACCGGGTTTGAGTTTTCCCCTGAAAATAAGTTCTCTTAACTGGTCAAATACCTGATCAGAGATCCGTTTGGGTTTTATGGGTTTTATCGATAGGGTCATATGTCTGAGCAGCAGTGTTTCAAGTCTTTGATTAAAAGTTGTAATTATAGCAAATCGCAAAAACAGGTTCCGATACACGGATATGGTTTTCTATCACTCAAATTTTAAAGAGCATTGAGTGACAATCGATTTGCCTTTAGGTGATTCTTTTCTTCTATGATTTTTTTTAAGAACATATTTTTGAGAATCACTATAGTTCGATTAAGACTACAAATATATGGCTTGCCCGTATCAAGTCAATCTTTTCTTTGGATTCCCGGTGAATTTAAAATAGAGGGCGGCCGTCAATGTGATAAGGCATGGTTTTTTAAAAACCATTTGTATTTGATGGGTAAACCGGATTATTGAACTAGAAGCGTTTCCATAAACTAAGATAAGGCAAGCCTATGTTTATTCAGATAGCCGGGATTTTTATCGATATTGTCACGCCTGTTTTTTTCCTGGTTTTTTTGGGATATTTTGTTGGACCCAGATTGGGCCTTGATGCCAGAACCCTGTCGCGCACCGCCTATTTTATCCTGGTCCCCTGTTTTGTTTTCAACATGCTCAGTCAGATGGATGTCCAGCTTGCCGCAGCCGGACAGATGATCTGTTATATCACCCTGACACATTTTCTGGTTGCTGCCGCTGCGCTGATAGTTGCAACGCTTTTAAGGTGTTCAAAAGAACTGAAGGCGGCATTCGTGATCATTGCCACCTTCGGGAATGTGGGAAATCTGGGTCTCTCTTTGATTGATTTCAGGCTGGGCCAGGCAGCACAGGCCTCGGCCACCATTTATTTTGTCACCATTGTCCTAGTGGCCTTCGTCATCTGTGTGGGTGTGGCAAGCTGGACAAGGGGAACAGGGTTGTCGGCTGTGTTCTCTGTGTTTAAAACCCCTGCACTGATTGCCATGGTGCCGGCCCTGTTTTTTTACGGCACCGATGTTGAGCCGCCGTTGTTTTTATCCAGAATTACGCAGCTGCTCGGCCGGGCAATGATCCCGGTGATGCTTCTTACTCTGGGGGTTCAATTATCCGAAATCAAAAAGATAAGGTTCAGTCATAAGGTAGTGATAGCATCCTGCCTGCGTCTGATTGCCGCCCCATTGACAGCACTCGGACTGACACTGTTCTTTTCATTGTCCGGCATGGAGATCCGCTCGGGTATTCTCCAGGCGGGCATGCCTGTAGCAGTACTGGGTTCCATCATTGCCATTGAATATGATATTGTGCCCGAGTTTGTCACCACCACAGTGTTGTTCAGCACACTTTTAAGCCTTCTGACACTGACAATTCTGCTTTATCTTGTCTGATTTGCCAATGGCGCTTTTTGGGAAGTTCACGCCATCATTGGGATTGGGGTTCATATTTTAAATCTGCCCACAAGTGTGTTCAGGTTCATGGCAAGGGTGGACAATTCTTCGGCACTGGTTTTTACCTTGGCGCTGCTGAGCGTCACCTCTTGTTATTTTTGTTTTTAAAGAACGTTTTTACAAAGTCAATATGGCTGCGCATGGCCCGGTAGGCCTTTTCCGGGTTTCGGTTGATAATAGATGTCATGATGTTCTGGTGCTGGTTGAGGATGCGCTGTATATTGGCAGGATCTTCATACAGGGACTTTAGCCCCTCCATGATGCCGTGAATCAGGTAATCGTAAAAATTTTTCATAACCTGAATATGAATCTGATTTTTCGTGGCATAGGCAATGGCCATGTGAAAGGATGTGTCGGCCTGGGTTCCAAGCCTTCCGGCCAGCACTTCTTTTTCCATCTCTTTGATACTCTGCTTCATTGCGTTGATATCCATGGCGCCTGCCCGCTCCGCTGCAAGGGCTGCGGCCACACATTCCAACCCCATGCGGACTTCCAGAAGATCATAGATAGTCGCGTCCTGAGTGTTCATGGCCATGGCGAACGGATTGCTGTTCCTGGGGTCGGGCACCGAGACAAAGGTGCCTTTGCCCTGTTGGTGCTCCACCAGTCCCATGGTAACAAGACGGCTTAAGGCATTTCGGATAGTGGTCCTGCTGACATCCATGGACTTTGCCATATCCCTTTCCGACAGCAATTTTTCACCCGGCACAAGCTGGCCTCTGAAAATCAGTTCCTTTAGCTGTTCAAAGACCTGGTCGGATATTTTCTGCTGTTTTACCGGTTTTAGCAGGGTCATTTATCAATTCCTTCTGCGTATAGTTCAATGGCATGTTTCACCTTGATGCCGCCTTTCCCCTTTGAAAGCAAATCCGAGATCTGCATCATGCAGGCCGGGCAGCTGGTGGCCAGGGTGCGGCATCCAGTCTGTTCAATATCCTGCTGTTTTATATTCCCTATGCCGGATGAAATTTCATAGTGATGCAGGTTAAAACTGCCGCCCATGCCGCAACACCGGTCCGGCGCTTCCATCTCCTTGAGTGCATATCCGGCAGATACCTCTATCATTTGCCTGGGCTCTTTTCTAACCCTCAAGGATTTGGCCAGGTGGCAGGGATCATGATAGGTGACCAAGGTATCTGGCGAATTAGGGACCTTTTCCTGTTTTTTTAATCCGGGTATCCGGCACAGGAACTGACTGATATCCATGGTTCTGTCCGAGATGTGTGCCAGCTGCTCCTTTTTTTTTGACGCCGAGCTGCCGGCCATTGCCGGCCAGAGTTTTTTGATGGTCGAGGTACAGGTGGCGCAGGCGGTCACCAGGTAGTCAAACTGGTGTTGGTGAAAAAGATCCAGGTGATGATTTAACAGGGTGTCAAAGGCCTGGGCATCTCCTGCGGCCAGTGCCGGTATGCCGCAGCAGCCCTGGCTTTTCGGGACGATCACCCGGATGTTGTGGTACAGCAGGGATTTAAGGGCTGCCACACCGACCCGGGGAAATATTTTATCGATCAGGCATCCGGTAAACAGCAGCACCCGGGGGCCGGTGGTTTTAGCATTCCGGATAAGGGAGTGGCAGGTATCCTGGAAAAAATGATCTGCAACCGGGATGATGCTGCGTCCCTTGACCAGGGGGGATATCAGCCGCAGGGATGATGTCCCGGTATCATCCCGCTTTTGGGTAAGCAGGAAGCTCTGCAGTTTGGCGCCCATTCCCACCAGTCTGTCAAAGGTTTTCGGGGCCGCCAGCATTTTTCTGAAAATCATTTTTTTGACAAGCGGCAGCTTAAGGTAACCGGTAATAATCGCGCGTGCCCTGATAAAGATTTCAAGTACATTAACGCCGCTGGGGCAGCTGGCTGCACAAGATCCGCAAAGCAGGCATTTGTTCAGTCGCTTTTGAACCCCCAGGGGATTTTCAAAAAGATCATTCATCAATGATTCAAGAAGCACAAGTTTGCCCCGTGCAACATCGGCTTCTTTGTGCGTTTGATCGAAAAGGGGGCATACCGACTGGCACATACCGCATTTCATACAATTGACAAGCTGATCCTCAAGGCTGCGCAACTGGTTTGAAAGATTCTTAACTTGCGGCATTTTCGTCTCCAGATATTTTTCCCGGATTCAGGATGTTTTTAGGATCAAGCGCCCTTCGCAGGCGTCTTGAAAAATCAACCGAGGCTTTTCCGATTTCATTTTCAAGAAAGGCGGATTTGGCAATTCCTGTTCCATGTTCACCGGACAGGGTGCCGCCAAGGGACAGGGCATGTGCAAAGATATCTTCAATGGCCTGTTCGACTTTTATCCATTCTGTCCGGTCCCGTTTGTCTGTTAAAATCGTGGGATGAAGGTTGCCGTCACCGGCATGACCGAAGGTACCGATGGTTAACTGGTATTTTGCGGCAATTTTTGTCAGGCCTTCCACCATTCCTGGAATTTTGCTTCTTGGAACCGTGGCATCTTCCAGAACCAGAGTCGGTTTGACTTTGGCGAGAGCCGACAGGGCGCTTCGCCTGGCAGACCACACTTTTTGGCGCTCAGCGTCGTTTTGTGCCACGCGGGTTTGGGTGGCATGGTGTTTTTCACAAAGACCCATTACCTTTGAGGCGTCTTCCTCTACCCGGCCCGGGTATCCGTCAAGTTCAATCAGTAAAAGAGCTCCGGCGTCGGTGGGCAGTCCGGCATGGCTGAAATCTTCAACCGCCTTAATGGTGAAGTTATCCATAATTTCAAGGGTTGCCGGGACAATCCGCGATGCGATAATTTCGGCAACGGTCTGTGAAGCAGCCTCAATGGTGTTGAATATGGCGATCATGGATTTTCGATGTTCAGGATAGGGGATCAGTTTAAGAATGATTTTATCCAGAACGCCCAGCGTGCCTTCAGACCCCACCATGAGCCCTGTGATGTTATAACCGGTTGCACATTTGACGGTTTTGGACCCTGCTTTGACATGATTGCCCATGGCGTCGAAAAAGGAGATGCCCATCACATAATCCTTGGTAACGCCATATTTAAGGCCCCGCAACCCCCCGGCATTTTCCATGACATTTCCGCCAAGGGTGGACACTGCCTGGCTGCCGGGATCCGGGGGGTAAAACAATTGTTTTTTTTCAACGATACCGGCCAGTTTTGCAGTGACCACACCGGGCTGAACAATTGCATACATGTCTGCTTCATTGATTTCGATGATCCTGTTTAAAAGGGCAGTTAAAATCACCACCCCTTTTGGGGACGGAATCGTTCCACCACTTAAGTTGGTGCCTGCCCCGCGAACGGTGATTGGGATGCCGTTTTCGTAGCACCGTTGAATGACTTTTCCAAGCTCCTCAGCAGTCTTTGGCATGATGACAGCTGACGGACGGACTGGTTCTATGGGGGCAGCATCATAAGCATATGTCACCAGGTCTTCGGGTTCGATAAAGACCTGGCCGCTGCCCACGATTTTTCGGAATTCCGCAATGAGTGTTTTTGAGATCATGATCGCTCCTTTAATTGGTATTACCAATTTAAGTTATCCGTAATTTAAAATCAATGGTCTTTTTTATATTTGGTAGTACCCATTCGGGTGTGGTTATTTTAATCTTATATAAAGCTTTGTAATTAAAGGATTAACAAAAGAATAATGCAAAAGCAATAGAAAAGTATTTTTTCCTTGACAATCCAAAATCAATTAATTTATGTATGGTACTACCAATTTTTAAAAGAACCAATTCAGGAGGTACAAGATGAATGTCGCCGAACCAAAAATTAATTCAAACGATATTTTAATGCTTTCTGATGATGGCTTTACACAGGACAATGTCTGCATTGTCAGCGGTGCCGGGACAGGAATCGGCAGGGCCGTGGCAGTCGCGGCCGCAGCAAACGGTTTGACCACAGTCGGTCTGGACATAAATGCACAGGCCGGTGAAAAAACATGTGAAATGGCCCGGGCGTTTGGCGGTAAAATGGTTTTTATAAAAACCGATCTGTCCAAGGACGATGATATAGAGACCGCTGTCAGGATTGCAGCGGAACATGGCAGGATACGGTATCTTGCCAACATCGCCGGAATTCAGCATATCGACCCGATTGAGACCTTCCCCATGGAAACGTATGATTTAATGGAACGAATCATGCTCAGAGCTCCTTTTTACCTTTCAAAACTTGTTATTCCCCATATGAAACAAACCAGCCAATGGCATGGTGTGATTGCCAACATGGCATCGGTCCACGCCCACATCTGTACGAAAAATAAACCGGTTTACAATATTACGAAGTTCGGCCTGCGCGCCTTAAGCCAGTCAATTTCAGCTGAGGGTGATGGGAAAATAAGATCGTTTACCGTGAGCAGCGGTTTTGTCAAAACCCCGTTAGCATTGAATCAGATCCCGTCACAAGCTGCCCAGCGCAATATCAGTGAAAAAGAAGTGGTTACAAATGTGATGATGGGCAAATCCCGGATCAAAGAGATGATGCCCCCCATTGATGTGGCCAACCTGTTTATCTTCGGATTCTCAAGATTTTCAAGTTATCTCATCGGCGGTGATCTTCTGTTCGATGGCGGGATGACACTAACATATTAGCTTGTGAAAAAAGAAAGGAGCGTCTGACACAAGATCCAAGGAGATGTTTACATTAAAAAATTTTATGAGGGAGGAAAATCCATGTTTAAAAATGCAATGGTAAAAGTTTTAGTTTTGATGACAGCCGTACTTTTTGTACTGTCATCCGGTCCTGCAACGGCAGCAGAAAAAAAGGTGATGCTTAAAGTTCCTGTTTGTTTTTCAACGGCATTACCCGGTCTTGGCACTACGATACCCTGGGTGGCAGACAGAATTGAAACCGCCAGTAACGGCAGCTTGCGGATGAAGGTTTATGAACCCGGTAAACTGGTGGCACCGTTTGAAATCCTGGATGCGGTATCAAAAGGCAAAATAAATGCCGGTTATTCTACAGCGGGTTATTGGGCCGGTAAAATCCCTGCATCACCGATATTCTCGGCTATTCCGTTCGGTCCGGAAGCCGGTGAAACATTGGCCTGGCTATACTATGGAAACGGCATGAAGCTCTACCAGGAAATGTATGACAAACATGGTTACAATGTAAAAGTGCTTGTTTGCGGCGTTATTGCCCCTGAGACATCGGGCTGGTTCACCAAAGAAATCCAGAGCGCTGCAGATCTTAAAGGCCTTAGAATGCGTTTTTTCGGTCTTGGCGGCCAGGCCATGCAGAAACTGGGCGCTTCTGTCAGTCTTCTTCCCGGCGGCGAAATCTTCCCGGCGCTTGAGAAAAAAGCCATTGACGCTACCGAGTTCTCCATGCCGGCCATTGACGAACGCCTTGGTTTCTACAAAATCGCCAATTACAACTATTTCCCCGGGTGGCATCAGCAGGCCACCGTATTTGAACTGCTGATTAATAAAGATGTCTGGAACGACATGTCTGACCATCAGAGAATGGTCATTGAAATGATTTGTAAAGCAGCGACCCTGGACGCGTTTGCCTACACGGAAGCAATTCAGGCAAAAGCCATGAAAGAAAATGTTGAAACGCGCAATGTGAAAAACATGTATTGGTCCCAGGAAATGCTGGATACCTTTAAAGGTGCATGGGAAGAAGTGGCCCAGGAACAGGCATCAAAAGACGAATTTTTCAAAACAGTCTGGAGTGATATCAGTGAGTTCAGGGAGGAATACAAACTATGGCAGACTTACGGTTTCCTGCCCCGGCCTGAACCCCCGAAATAAGACGATCCTATCCCGATATAACGCGTGCAGGCAGATTGGCTGCCTGCACACCCAAATTTAAGTATATCCCTGATGTTGTATATGAATGACACAGTTACAAAATTAGCTTTTTGCAACACAGGTCTTAATTTCAGGACACATGTATGAACACTGAAAATACTCCGCAAAGTTCAGTAAAACTGAGCAATTCCCTGGACAAATTAGTCATGGGGATCGGCCACGGGGTCATGTGGGCCAACGGAGCCCTCATTTTTGTTATTATCCTCCAGGTAATCCTCAGGTATGGGTTTGGAAACGGCCTGGTTATCCTCGAAGAGCTGCAATGGCATTTGTATGCACTGGGAATCATGTTCGGCGCCTCCTATGCCGTCACCCAGGACAGCCACATCCGTGTGGATATCATCCATGCCCGGCTTTCAAAAAAATGGCAGCACCGGTGGGACTTGTTCGGCATTGTTTTTCTGCTGCTGCCTTTTGTCATTATTATTTTTCACCAGAGCCTTGATTTTGTTTATGAGTCATGGCGCGTGTCTGAGCGGTCCGATGCCCCCATGGGGCTGCCGTACCGGTGGCTGATTAAAGGGATTATTCCGGTCAGCTTCGGCCTTCTGGCCATTGCAGTGGTCTCTTGGGCAATCAGAATTATTCATGAATTGAGAAGAGGATAAACTATGGAATTTAATGACTACCTGGTCATCGGGATGTTTTTGACTTTTATTTCCCTGTTGTTTACGGGTTTTCCCGTGGCCTGGGTCCTGGGTGGCGTGTCTGTCTGGTTCACTTTTGTGGGGTATTTTAGTGATCTTTATTTTGGTACCTGGACAGGGCTTGACTACCTGACCCTTGGGATGTCGGTGAATCGGATTTTTAAGTTTATGGATAACTGGGTATTGGTGGCCCTGCCCATGTTCATCTTCATGGGCCTGATGCTGGATCGATCCGGTATTGCGGAAAAATTGATGAAATCCATGCAGAACCTGTTTGGGTCAGTTCGCGGCGGTCTTGCCGTTACTGTGACCACCATCGGGATCATCCTGGCGGCGTCCACCGGGATTATCGGAGCATCTGTGGTATTGTTGGGGCTATTGTCCCTGCCGGCCATGATGAAACAGGGATATTCGCGAACTCTTGCGCTTGGCACCATCGCCGGGTCAGGCACATTGGGGATTCTGATACCGCCCAGCATCATGCTGGTGATAATGGCAGACCAGCTGGCGTTGTCTGTGGGTGACCTGTTCATGGGCGCTGTGATCCCAGGGGTTATTTTAGGGGCTTTATATATTGGCTATATCCTGATTTACTGCCTGATAAAACCCAGTGCGGCTCCTCTGGATCCTGACAGAAAACCCCTTGAGTTGAAAATTCTATGGGATATATTTAAAAGTATCCTTCCGCCGGCCCTGTTAATTTTGGCGGTTTTAGGTTCAATTTTTGCCGGGATCACCACACCTACCGAAGCCAGTGGCGTGGGCGCCTTAGGGGCCACTATTCTGGCGTTTGTAAATAAAAAATTGAACATTAAAGTGACCGTGGAGGTCATGAAATCCTGCTTTAACACGACAGCCTATATATTTGCTATTTTCCTTGGCGCCACCTGTTTTGCCCTTGTTTTAAGGAGTCTGGGAGGCGATGAGCTCATTGAAAGATCTTTGACCGGCCTGCCTTTTGGTCCTCATGGAATCATGATGGTTATCCTGGGGGCGGTTTTTCTTTTAGGTTTTTTCCTGGACTGGATCGAAATCACATTGATTGTCCTGCCGTTGATCGCACCGGTTGTCTCTTCTTTGGGATTTGAGATCGACGGTCATGGTGTGGTAGACAATCCTGAACTTATTTGGTTTGTCATGCTGATTGCCGTCAGCCTTCAGACTTCTTTCTTGACACCGCCGGTGGGATTTGCCTTATTCTATTTAAAGGGGGTTTGTCCGCCGGAGATTAAGCTGACGGATATTTATCGCGGGGTTATTCCGTTTATTATCCTTCAGCTGGTGGGCCTGGGTATTATCATTATGTGGCCCCAGCTGGTGATATGGCTGCCATCGGTGGCATATGGATAATATCATGATTTCCATGTCACGAAATGGTAGTGTAAATTAGACTTGGCTGGTGTACTATAAATTGATTCGACACAAAAGCGTAAAAAATAAGTTGTATTTTCATTGCAGCCAAAAGGGTATCGTATGGAAACAGAGGATCTGGTTCAATTAATGAAGGAAAAGGCATCAATGGCAGGCACCGTTGTCAGGGATATTTCATCTATTGATGAAGCAATTCAATATACGCTTGATCTATGCCGGGAAAAGGGCATGAAGTCCTTGACCGGTATTGATCTTAAGCAAACGGATATAGATCTGCTTTCAGATAGTTGTATAAAAGAGGGTGTCGAACTGTTGTCTCCCCCATTGAGAGATAATGTTGACCGGATAGACCTGGCCCTGACCCTTGCCGATTTTGGTATTGCCGACACCGGAACAATTATGGTGCGGTCGGATTCAGAAGAAACACGGATCGCCACCATGATGTCAACGATCCATGTAGCCGTTCTGCCGTCATCAAAGATACGAAAAGACAGTGCCGGGATTGAACCCGACCTTGATGCAGTCCTAAAATCTGACTCTGCCTCCTATACAGCCTTTATTACCGGGCCAAGCCGTACCGCCGATATCGAAAGGGTGCTGGCCATTGGCGTCCACGGCCCGCTGGAGCTGCATCTGTTAATAATCGGGGAGGATGCGGCATGATTAAGACGGCCCGGGATATGAAATCATATAAACAGCAGATTCGGCAGGCCCTTGGAGATTCATTTTTAAGATCAGCCCTGGACAAGTTCAATACCGTATACAGGGCCAACCGGCCCAGGGTGTATGAAGAAATTGATTTTGAAGAAATCAGGGATGCCATTGCTAAAAATAAAGACAGCCTGATCCCTTATCTTGAAACACTTTTTGAAGAATTTAAGACCAATGCCCAAAAAGCGGGAACCATTGTCCACAGAGCCAAAGATGCTGACCAGGCCAATGAGATCATTGCAAAAATTGCCAGAGAGAATGATGTAAAATCCATTGTAAAATCCAAATCCATGACCGCAGAGGAAACCTTTTTAAACGACCATCTGGAAGAGCATGGATTTGAGGTGACAGAGACGGACCTGGGAGAGTGGATCATCCAACTGAAACACGAAGGTCCTTCCCACATGGTCATGCCGGCCATTCATCTTTCCCGGTACCAGGTGGGGGAGCTGTTTGAAAAACAAACCCATACCAGACTGGATAAAGAAAATATTGATAAACTGGTAAAGGTGGCCCGAAAAGAGTTGCGCCCTAAATTTATCCAGGCGGATATGGGAATATCCGGGGCCAACTTTGCCATTGCCGATTCCGGCACCCTGGGGCTCGTCACAAACGAAGGTAACATGCGGTTGACCACCACTTTGCCGAGAATCCATGTGGCCCTGGTCGGATATGACAAACTGGTGGCTGATTTAAGGTCCGCCCTCCAAATTCTTAAATTGCTGCCCAGGAATGCCACCGGCCAGGCCATCACCTCCTATGTAACGTGGATCAAAGGCGCCAACCAGTGTTTGAGCGAGCCCTCCCAAAAGAAAAAGATGCATGTGATTTTCCTGGATAACGGGAGGCTTTCGCTTTCAAAGGACCCGGTGTTTTCCCAGAGTCTTCGGTGCATCCGGTGCGGCGCCTGCGCCAATGTCTGCCCCATCTACTCAAAGGTGGGCGGTCACAAATACGGCCATGTTTATATCGGCGCCATAGGACTTATCCTGACTCTGTTCTACCATGGCAAGGACAACGATAAGGTTATTGTTAAAAACTGTATCAACTGCCAGGCCTGCAAAGAGGTCTGTCCTGTGGCCATTGATCTTCCTCATTTAATTAAAAAGACATATGCCAGGGTGATTGAACAGGAAGGCAAAACGCCGGTGAAAAATTATCTGCTAAGCCGGGTGATGAAAAATCGCAAGTTGTTTCATTTTATTCTGCGGCAGTCGTATCTTGCCCAGCTGCCCTTATCAAAGGGCGGGAATATGATCCGGCACCTGCCGTCCATCCTTGAAACGGATCACGGATTTAAAAGCCTGCCCGTTATTGTCAAGAACCCCTTGAGGGATCAATGGGGGAAACAGGTAAAAATTTTGGAAAAACCTTTGTTCAAAGTTGCATTTTTTGCCGGATGCGCCATTGATTTTATTTATCCGGAACAGGGGTTGGATTGCTTAAAACTGTTGAACCGGGCCAATATCCAGGTTGATTTTCCAGCCGACCAGACCTGCTGCGGTCTGCCGGCCATGATGGCGGCTGAAGAGAAAACTGTTATTGAAATTGCAAGACAGAATATGAAGGCTTTTAAACCAAAAGATTATGACTATATCATCACCCTTTGTGCCTCCTGTGCCAGCCATTTAAAACATAATTACCACAAGGTGTTTGATGAGGCCGGTATTCTTGAAAAAGATCTGGAAACCTTTTCTGAAAAAGTAATTGATTTTTCTTCTTTTATGGGCAAGGTCTATCCATTTTCGAAAACAGGGTCCCAACCCAATAAAAAAGTGGCCTATCATGCCCCGTGTCATCTTTGCCGCGGTCTTCATGTGACAAAACAGCCCCGGGATTTGATAAAAAAGGCGGGATACCTCTATGTGCCGTCAGCCGATGAGGATGTCTGCTGTGGGTTCGGCGGATCCTATTCCGTTGATTTTCCTGAGATTTCGTCTGAAATTCTGAATAAAAAACTGGACAATATTGAAGCTTCTGGCGCCGATATTCTTGCCACGGACTGCCCGGGATGCGTGATGCAGATACGGGGCGGGCTGGATAAACGAAACAGCGATATCAAGGTGGTTCATCTGGTTGAATTGCTGATGCGTTAGGATTTTAACACTTGATTGATCTTCTGGATAATTTCTTTGGCTGAAAACGGTTTCTGGATGAAATTAATTCCCGGATCAAGAACGCCGTCTTTAACAATATGGTTGTCTGTATAACCTGAGGCAAAAAGAATTTTGATATCCGGAATCACTGCCTGGACATGCTTGGCCAGCTCCGGTCCCCGCATATTTGGCATGATTACATCGGTGAATAGAATATCGGGTTTCAGTTTCCCGTTTTTGATTGAATCCAGAGCCTTTGGACCGTCCGATGCTGTGATGACCTGAAATCCAACCTCGGACAAAATTTCAGTGGCGTAATCACGGACACCGTCATCATCCTCCACCAATAAAATGGTTGCACTGCCCTTAGGGGGCGTGATGGATGACTGTTTTTGTTTTGTATCATCGGCAGGCTGGTCGCTTGCCGGCCAGTAAATAGTGATGGTAGTTCCGTTTCCCGGCTCGCTGTAGACCTGAAGACTCCCCTTGTTCTGCTTGACGATACCAAAAACTGTAGACAGCCCCAGGCCTGTGCCGCGGTCTTTCTTTTTTGTGGTGAAAAAAGGATCAAAGATTCGGCCCGCAGTCTCCTGGGTCATACCTATACCGCTGTCGCATACACAAAGTTTTACATGTGGTCCGACACGGCTTTCCAGATGTTTGACCACATAGGCGTCATCCAATACAATGGTTCCGGTTTTAATTGAAATGTGGCGGTTGCTGCCTGGTTCCCTATTTTCATTGATAGCATCCCTGGCATTGACGGAAAGGTTCATAATGATCTGTTCAATCTGAGCACTGTCTGCAATGATTCCAGGGATGTCCGGGGCACAGTTCAGGGATATCTCGATATCTTCTTCGATCACCCGCCGCAGGATATGAAACATATCATTGATAACAGTGTTGAGGTTGATCATCTTTGGCTGGATGACCTGTTTTCTGCTGAAAGCGAGGAGTTGCCGGGTGAGGTCTGCTGCTTTTCGGGCAGATTTGTAAATCTTGTTAAACTTTTCATAAGCCCGGCTCTGTTTTTCAGCTTTTAGACGCCCAAGCTCGGCATTTCCGATAATGGCCGATAAAAGATTGTTGAAATCGTGGGAAATTCCCCCGGTCAAAGTTCCAATGGCTTCCATTTTTTGTGACTGCAGCAGTTGCTGTTCAAGTTTTTTCTGTTTGGATATGTCTCGAAGAGAACCGATTATTTTTCCTGATGTTTGATGGGTGGACCCGGTAAAAATCGCGTGAATTGCCCCAAAGGAATGTCTGTCGCTGCTGCTGGTGAGTTTGGTTTCAAAATTGGTTACTTCATTTTGGTTGACTACCTTATGAATAAAAGCGTCCAGATCCAGGGTGAGTATTTTGGTGATGGGTTCTCCCAGCAGTTCGCGTCTTTTAAAAGGGAAAAACCGGTTTGCAGACGGACTGATTTCTATTATTTTACCTTTTGTGGAGATTTCAAAGTACACATCCTGGATATTGTTGAAAATGTTTCGGTATTTTTTTTCGCTTTTTGCCAGGGCCTGGTCTGAGAGGCGGGCTCGGAATTTCAGGTGATTGATCCGGTCAGCCAGGGCAAGGGATAACAACAGGATCATCAGGATGCAACTGATCATATAACCGGTTTCCAGGATCGGCGTTTTGACCAGGAGTCCGAACCGGGCCATGCCTATGATCAGGCCTATAATGATGGGCGGCCACAGGGCAAGAGAAAAAAACGGGCCGGTTTGAATCCTTTAAACCAGATGTAAATACTGGATACTGCAATAGATACAAAACTGAGAATATTTAACAGCACTATCGGCTGGATGATGTTTCTGTAAGGTAATAAAAAAACAAGGATCAGAAATACACCGGCAAGGATCATCTGAATTTCCAGGAATCTGTATAGCCGTGGGGCTCTACATTTTATCTGTAAAAATGAAATGGCGAACATCAGACACACCATGATCATTGATGCGTTGGAAATGGGGACGATAAAGCGGTTAAAGCCAGGGGCTTCCGGCCAGCAGTAGTAAAACCCAATACCGGTCATGGACAGGGCCATCATGAGGATGCCGGCAAGCGAAAGGGAATAATGAAAATAACTGATTTCTTTTAAGGCGAAATATAAAAATAGATTGTATCCAAGCATGATGATCAGGATGCCCAATAAAATGCCGGACCGGATCTGGGCAGCGGACAGTGCATTCAGGTATGAATTTTGATCCCACAACTCGGTCTGCAAAGACAGGGATGCCTCACTTTTGAACCTTAAATATACGGTTTTCTGGGTTTTATGGGGAATTTCAAGGTTGAATGCAAATCGGGTTGTTTTAACCTGTCGTGATTTCGCCGGTCGCATCATGCCGGTGGCCGTTTGCTGCCAGGTGCCGTCAGGCCCGGGTGCGAAATAATCAATATAGTGAATATTGGGGAAATTGGCCTGCAGGTTAAACCTGTCAGATCCATCAGGTATCATGTTTTTGATGGTCATCCGGACCCAGAAAGCTGAAGGGCTGTACCCGAAATTGAGGATTTTTTTTTGAGTGGGCCTAAATTTTTTTTGATTTTCCGGTTTTAAAATATCGTTAAATGTCAATTCGGCGGAAGGATCTTCCAGAATCCGGGTAAAAGGATCCGGCGTAACCCTGCCCGTCTTTTCGATTACGAGGGGGGCGGAATAAGCCGAACTCATACAGATCAGGAAGGCCAGGGAAGAAATAAGTATTCCCCAGTAGTTTCGTACCCCCCATAGCTGAAATATTTTTTTTCCCCGCATGAAAGAATCGTTAAGAATAAATTTTGTTTTAATGATAAAATTAAAGATGTTCACTGTTTAAAGTAACTAAAGCATAGAATATTCCAAATAGACTTACAAGAAAAACCTAAGTAAACAAAATCGTCACAAAAATTGTCGCAAGATCGTCGGTTAAAGACATCTGTTGGGAAACTCAAAGAAGAGCTCCCTGATTTTTAATTGTTATTTCAAGCAACTTACATGTATTATGGCACCATGAAATTTATCATTCAAATCATCGGTGTGGGCCTTTTATGCTATAGCCTCATTGGGGCGGCGCTCTATTTTTTCCAGGAAAAAATGCTGTTTTTTCCCATGGGAGCCCCTTTTGGGGAGTGTTCCCAGGTGGGAAGGTACAAGGCCAAAGCGATTGCATCAGACGGGATTCGTTACTATCTGAAGGAATCTAAAACCGCAAATGCGTGGATTGTTATCTTCCACGGCAATGCCGGTAATGCCTGCGACAGGACTTATTTTTTTGACCTGCTGTCCAGCCTGGACGCCAATATTGTTTTGTTTGAATACCCGGGTTACGGCGGTGACAGCCAAAAACCTGGCGAAAGTATCATCCGTGAAAAAGCTCTGGCCCTGGTACACCATATTCAAGGCCTGCCTTCGGGCCGCCTTCCTGTTCTTCTTATGGGCGAATCCCTGGGATGCGGCGTGGCCACCTGGGTTTCCACACAGACAAAGGTGTCAGGCCTTGTTTTGATATCTGCCTACACAGCCATTGCCAAGGTGGCCCAGCACCATTACCCATGGCTGCCTGTTACATATCTGCTCAAGCATAAATTTCCCGCAGATGAGTGGGCTGGCCGGACCACAGCCCCGGCTATTCTTTTCCACGGCAAAGAGGATGATATTATCCCCATAAAATTTGCCCGAAAACAGGTGGGAAATTTCAAGTCCCGGGCCCGGCTTTTTGAGATCGGGAACTGTGGTCACAACGATATTGTGGATACGGGCAGAGGTATCCTGGAAAACAATATCGCTGAATTCGTCCGTAGTCTGTCTTCACAATAGCAATGTTGCCATAATCACGGAGTCTGCCTGAATTGGCAGACTCCGTGATTTTCTTACCTTCAGGGTTTTTTATACTTTCATGGGCTCACACAGCTTGCTTTTCTCATGGGCGGATGTCCCGCATTTTCCACAGTAAAAGTCAGGTTCCACCTTTACCGGGTTGCACACGGATTCGGCACTGGCGCTGTGCTTGTTGCAGCTTTCACACACATAAAAAGATGTAACTTCTTTGCTGCTTTCGCAGATGTCGGATTTCTTTGAAGATATTTTTCCACAATTATTACACTGGTATGTTGTCATGACATTACCTCAATATTTTGTTTTGATAGAATTTTTAGAATCATACTTAAATATTGCACAATAATATTATCCAACGGGGCTTGATCTTGAAAAATGTTAGGCTGTGCTTAAAGTATGTTTCATAGCTAAAAAATGATCACGCTTTTTAAAGCGTCAAGGTAAAATATGAGGTCCTTTAAAGTAAATCTTGGAATTGTTCACGCAAAAGGAGAGATTATATGGCTGAACTAAGAAAAATATCTGCCCGGAACGCAAAGGAAATGGTTGCATCGAACCTGGGGCTTTTGGTCTGCATTTATGATGACAACAAGTTTCATTCCGGCGCCCACCTTGAAGGGGCCATCCCCATGAGCGCGTTTGAAAAAATGAAACCCGATCTTGATAAAGATACCCATATCGTATTCTACTGAGGCTGACCGGGCGACAGCTCTGCGGCAGGTCTTGCTGTACAGTATATGGAAAACGGCTACATAAACGCCCAGGTCCTGGACAAGGGTATTAATGGATGGCAGGAAGCCGGTTATGTTATTTTATAAAACTATTTCAATACCGCCACGGCAGCATGGGCAACTTTTTGCCGTGGCGGTATTGAACATTATTGCACGTCTGTGATCCCCACCTCCTCAAAGGTTTTGATATCAGCCAGAATTCTTGTGGCCAGATCTAAAAGTTCCATACACACTGCTGCGCCCGTCCCTTCTCCCAACCTAAATTCAAGGTCGATCAGTGGGTCAAGCCCCATTCTTTCATGCATGAATGTGTGGCCCACTTCCACGGATTTGTGACTGGCAAACAGATAGTTTTTCGCTGCTGGGCACAGTTCACAGGCAATCAGGGCACCGGCCGTGGAGATAAAACCGTCACAGATGACGGGAATACCTTTGGCTGCGGCCCCTAGAACAAGTCCTGCCAGGCCGCCGATTTCAAGACCGCCCACCTTGGATAATACATCAATGGGGTCTTCGGGGTCCGGCTTGTGAAGTTCAAGAGCTTTTTCAATCACGCGGATTTTATTTTTCAGGGCATCATCGTCAATGCCGGTGCCCCGGCCGGTCAGTTTTTCAACATCAATCCCTGAAAAGGCGGCAATAATCGCAGACGACGGGGTGGTGTTCCCGATCCCCATGTCTCCTGTTCCCAGAAGGTCCACAGGATTTTGTTCATGCAGTTCATTGATGATAGCGATCCCGGCTTCAATGGCGGCAACAGCATCTTCTCTTGTCATGGCCGGTTCTGTGGCAAAATTGGATGTGCCGGGTTTGACTTTTTTATGAAAAATGGGCAGATCCGGATCAAAGTCATGGTCAACCCCTAAATCAGCCACATTGACCTGTGCACCGGCATGATCGGCAATGACATTGACCGATGCGCCCTTGTTGACAAAATTGTAGACCATCTGGGCGGTGACTTCGGACGGAAACAGGCTGACACCTTCTTGGCACACTCCGTGGTCGCCGGCACAGGTGACAATCTGCTTGTTGGCTAGTTTTACATCAACCGTGCCTTTAATGGCGGCAAGTCTGGCGGATATGGTTTCCATGATCCCAAGGCTGCCGGCAGGCTTGGCCTGGTTGGCAAGCCTGTCGTTGGCAGCGGCAAACGCTTTTTTATCCAATGTCGTACTGATTAATGCAATCGTTTTTTCAAGTAACGTCATGATTTACCTCTTATCTTTAATGTCCTTATCAAAAATTTCCATGCCCTTTTTCATGGCACAAAAATCACCGCACATGGTGCAGGTCTCTTTTTGCTCCGGTGCCCGGCTTTCACGTGTCTCCCTGGCGATTTCCGGGAAAAGAAGATACTTTTCCAAGTCTCCCCATCTCATGTCACGTCTTGCCATGGCTGCCTGTTTTTCATTTTCCCTTCGATCCGGATATTTGGATATATCACCGATACGCGCAGCCAGACGTGTGGCGCGAACACCTTCCCTTACATCATTGACATCCGGCAGGGCCAGGTGTTCGGCCGGGGTGATATAGCAGATCAGATCAGCCCCATACCGGGCGGAGTTGGCGGCACCAATGGCGGCGGTAATGTGGTCGTATCCGGCCCCGGTATCGCAGGGGATGGGACCCAAAACATAATAGGGGGCATTGCCGGACATCCGTTTTTCCAGCATGATATTGCCTTCGATTTCATCCAGCGGCACATGACCCGGTCCCTCCACCATCATCTGGCAGCCCATGTCACGACCAATTTCAGCCAGTTCGCAGTTGATGATCATCTCCGCCATCTGGGCACGGTCATGGCTGTCGTGAATGGCACCAGCCCGGATCCCGTTGCCAAGAGAGAGCACGGCGTCATATTTTTTCATCAGGGCGCAGACCCGGTCGAACTGCTCATATAAGGGATTCTCTTTTTGGTTGATATCCATCCAGGCCACCATATAGGTCCCGCCCTTGGAAGCCAGCCCCCCGTACCTGAATCCCTGTTTTCTTAAGCGTTCAATGGTATACTGGTTAATCCCGCAGTGGATGGCCATAAAGCTTAAGCCGTCTTCCAGCTGCCGCTCGATCAGCTCAAACAGGTATTCCGGGTCCAGTTTGGCAGGATTTTGGTATTCCTTGATGGTTTCTTTGAATGCCTGGTAAAGGGGGACGTTCCCCACGGCAAGATCCGTATTGGCCAGAACCGTCCTGCGAATCATGTCCATATCCCCGTCTGCGGACAATTCCATTAAGGTGTCGGCACCTTCCTGCTGGGCGGCCTGGGCCTTTTCAACCTCAAGGTCAATATTGCAGATATCTGATGAGGTCCCGATGGAGGTGTTCACCTTGGTGCGAAGCCCGGTACCGATACCGGTGATGATCTGGTTCTTCCGGTTCGGGTTGCAGGGAATGACGATTTCCCCTTTGGCAACATGGTCCAGGATAAATTGTTCATTAAGCCCCTCTTTTTCGGCCACGATTTTCATTTCAGGGGTCAGGATACCCTTGCGGGCGTGTTCAAGCTGGGTGGTCATAAAATAGTCTCCTCGCTATTTTGATGTTGATCATTGAAACAATACAGCTCTTTTAAAACCCTTCTTAAACAAAAAAAGGTTTTGCAAGAATCATTTTGTTTCTTACAAAACCCTTTGCCATCAGGTTTTTAAAGCATCGTTGCCTGGCGCGTCTTCTGACTTCCGGCGTTGGACCTGTTTTTTGCCTTCCCATAAAGACAGTGGCATTTTAAAAAACAGATATTTCCGGTTACAGCGGCGGGACCGTCACGGATTTTCACCGTGTTCCAAAAACCGAGGCAACACGTTGTAACATCTTATAATTATTAATTATTTTAACAAAATTCCTCGTTTTCCACTTTGGCTAAAACCATGAAAATTCGTGAAAGTTTGTCCATATCTTCCACTCTGCCGTGAAAGTTACCGTGAAAGTTTTAACAAAATCCCCTTTCTTACGCAACCCCTATGATTCCTGCCTTTGGCCCTCTCTTTTTATAAACAACAAAAACTGTTTCTAAAGGTAGTCTGACCATATGCCCCCAAGGGGTTCAACTCCATCGGGAAACGCATCCGCAAAAAAGCAGGAACAGCAAATAACCTCACATCTGTATTGACCAATGGCAGCTCAGCACTCAGTATTTTGGCTAAAGATGCAGAAGATGCAGCAACCAAGGCAACTGAATTTAATAGTATCGAACGGGCTCACAAACATACTATCAGGCTCTCTGAAATCAAACAGCTTGAAGCTACCAATATTGAATCGGACGAAATCAAAGATTTCAAAGCTGCATAACTCAAACTGGGCACGCTGGCATGACTGTTGGTGTGTTCACCTTTTTTTACAAAAACACACACCACAGGCAGATAGTTTAGACAAGAGCCGCAGTGAAAAAATTTAACGATACCGATACAATTCAAAACCGTTTTTCATCATAATTTGAAGTCATGATTATGCAAGACTACCTGGTTCTTAGCCTAACCGAAAAGCGACTACTGGCACAGAGGTAACCGCCTACTCAGCAGGAACTGTGGGCGTTCTCTAATAGATGTAACACATGATAGCCCAGATCACAAAACATCAAAGGTACAGTGAAAACGGCCGGTAAAGCATATTTTCTGTGGTTTGACTAAAGTTACCACCCAAAAAATCATTCTGAAGCAGATGCATGATTGCCTTAAACATGTTTGGCGAAATCTCTTATGCTTTTTGCTCAACCTTTTGGGCTTTTGTGGCTTCTTTTTTTTCTTTTTCTGCTTTAAGTTTCATGTCGAAATTCTCAATTGCTTTATCAAATTTATCCGTATAGCTCCATTGATAGGTGTAACCCCCTATATCGTTATAATCGCTCATTTTACAGTGAACTTGTCCGCTAAAGCTCCAATAAACAGGTTTGTTGTCAGATCCAACAGTACGAATTGCCTCTTTAAGAGAAACTTTTGTCTTGATAACCGGAAAGTTTTCCAAATCGTGAAAGATTAAAGTAAAACTATCATAGCGGTCCATTGCTTCATCTAATTCTTGGGAATATGGGCCGAATTCATAATCAAAATGAATTTTATTTTTTTTCCATTTATACGATAAACGGCCCAACATTTCTTTTGAACCCGGGAATGTTTTTCTTTTGCTTATCAATTCCGGATTAAGCAACTGGGTTTCCCTTTTAAAAAAGTCATTGTCATATTTTTTGATTTGACCATTTTTTTGAATGATCATTATTTCACCGGTACTCGCGTTAAATCTGACGATTCTGTCTTTTTCTACCGTGATCTGGTAATCCGTATAGTATTTGTTAAGGCCAGGTATTTGATCACAACCGAATAGAGTGAGTAAAGCCAACACAGCGAAAAAATGTTTCATGGAACCTCCATTGTTCATACTAAATCTTTGATATTGCAATAAATAATTAATTCCTGTAAACAAATTATGAATTCTTATCGTTTTTTCTTTATTCGCGTCAAGTGGAATAGGTATTTTTTAAAGGGAGAAGAGTATGAAAAAAGTCATTTGCCCAATAATAGTGGGTATAATCCTATTATCCTCATTAAATGCCAATGCTGGGGTCTATTCAGATGATTTGACACGATGTTTAATTGAAGCATCAACACCTGAAGAGACAATTGATTTTGTTAAATGGATGTTCGGTTCAATGTCTCTTCATCCTGCAGTTAAATCAATGTCATCAGTTACAAAAGAGCAACTCGAAACATCAAATAAAATCATGGCTGAACTGATCATAAAATTCCTTACCGAAGACTGCAAAGAACAAGCTTTTAAAGCATGGAAATATGAGGGTGAAACAGCACTATTGTCGAGTTTTCGGGTTTTTGGTCAAGTTGCTGCAAAAGAATTGTTCTCTAACCCTGCCGTATCCGCTGGGATGGAAGGGATGGAAAAATATTTCGATATTGAAAAATTAGAGGAAACTTTGGGGATCAAAAATTAAATTTTTTTGATTTTTGATAAAGCTGAACTGAAAAGAGTAGTACATGGGATAATGACTGAGTCACGACTAATCATCTTATCGTTGCGTCATTTTAGTCGATTTATGGGGCATTAGTTTTTGCAATACATACATATCAACCTTGCCAGAAGAGGCCCGCATGGAGGCATATACGTGCCGCAAACCATGCATTGGGCGAAAGTCATCAGGTAGTCCAGCATTTCCGTCACAAAAAGGACCATACAAACCAGGAGGATTCTCTTCTGTATGGAAAAACATCAGAAAAAAAGCCGGCATAACCATCCGTTTTCATGACCTCAGGCATACATATGCCAGCTATCTGTCAATCAGCGTCGAAAAATGACCCCCTGTCAGCGCCCAATTTTGACCCC
>CAZLTD010000007.1:0-78849 GCA_964562385.1 uncultured Desulfobacula sp. | reverse complement strand
ATATCCGCATCCAGGGGCCTGTTGCCATTGAAAATTACTAATCGTGGGCGTTTTCGGCGCCTTTAATATCGTATGCACGGGTAAAAGGCCAAGAGCTTTGGTTTTCCCTGGTGTCCCTTCAAGACCCTGGGGGTCATCCACACTTTTACCCAGCATCTGGTACCCGCCGCAAATTCCCAGAAGGTGTCCACCGTCACCGGCAAAATTTTCTAAATGGGGTTGAAATTTTTCTTTAAGCCAGGCCAGGTCAGATCGTGTGTTTTTTGACCCGGGGATGATAACAGCCTTGAATTTACTCAGATGTCTGGGATCATCAAAAAAAACGGTCTGTATCTCTTTCACGTGGGACAATGCATGAAAATCTGTAAAATTGGCAATAAGCGGCAGGCGGATAATGCCGATGGCAGGTTTTCCGGTGTCAAAGGAATTAAAATCATTGCACTCTTCAATTTCAACGGAATCTTCCGCATCAATTTTAAAGTGGGTGTACCAGGGCAGTACCCCAAGTACTTTTTTCCCGGTTTTCTGCTCGATCCACGCGGTCCCGTCTTTGAACAGAGAAATATCTCCCCGGAACCGATTAATGATAATTCCTTTTACCATGTCCTGATATTTTTGGGGCAGACAGGCCAGGGTGCCGACAATCTGACCAAACACGCCTCCTCTGTGGATATCTGCGGCAAGTATCACATCCGCGTTCGCATACTCAGCCATGGCAAAATTGACAATATCATTGGGCATCAGGTTAACTTCTGCACAGGAGCCTGCGCCTTCAAGAATGATCCGGTCACAGGTTTTAGACAGAGAATCAAAGGCCTCACACGCCTTTTTAAAATAGAACCCTTTGTTCCTGTGGTAGTCCATGGCTGTCTGGTTTTCATGTACCAGGCCATTCACAATAACCTGGGACTGTTTTTCACCGGTGGGTTTGAGCAGGATGGGATTCATCAGCACGTGAGGCGGCAGGCGGCAGGCTTCGGCCTGGACAATCTGCGCTCGTCCCATCTCAAGTCCCTCAGGGGTGATCCCTGAATTGTTGGACATGTTCTGGGCTTTAAACGGGGCTACTTTTTCACCCCGGTCAACCAGAACCCGGCACAGTGCCGCGCCTAATATACTTTTGCCAACATCCGACCCGGTTCCCAGAACAGCGATATTTTTTTTATTCATTTTTCTATCCCGACTCTGGCCGTAACGCCCTGTTTGTAATAGTGTTTTACTTCGTTTATTTCAGATACCAGGTCTGCTTTTTCAATGATTTTCGGGGTGGCCCCCCGTCCGGTGATCACCAGTTCCACGTGTTTCGGTTTATTATCTATCAGGTTGAGCAGCTCTTTTTCGCTGAAAAGATGACACATCACTGCCACGTTGGCCTCTTCGGCAATGACCAGGTCGTGCTGTCCTGCAATCAGGATATCTTTGAGTTTCTTCAGTCCACGCTGACCCGCCTTTATATCTTCATCAGAGGGTTTTCCTTTGACAAATTTTCCCAGGCCGTATTGTTCAATGGTGATATTCTTAAATCCGGACAGGGCTTTTATTTCTGAATAATCCCCCTTTTTAAGAAATTGAACAATATATACCGAAAGTCCGGCTCCGGCGGCGCGCAGGGCTAACCCCAGGCTTGCCGTAGTTTTCCCTTTTCCACTTCCCGTGTAGACTTGAACATATCCTTTCATGTGCCTTCCTTTTGGGTACTCCTAAACCTCGTATTTTTTTGTGTATCCCCGTGGCGTAAACATAAAATCCATATATCTCAATGAAGTGCTGGAACCGATAAAAACAACCGTCTGCATCCCCACATCCGCTGCTTCAAGTTTGTCAAGTGTGGTGAAGGACAACGCCTGGTTGTCTCTCATGGCACCGGTAACAATGCTGACCGGGGTTGAGCCGGCACGGTGTTTTAAAATAAGGTCCTGTGCTCTTTTCAGCTGCCAGTCCCTTTTTTTACTTTTTGGATTGTATAGTACAATAACAAAATCAGCCATGGCCGCATGGGTCAGCCGGTTTTCTATCTTTTCCCAGGGAGTGAGAAGATCACTTAATGAGATGGCAGCAAAATCATGTGTCAACGGTGCGCCGGCAATGGCGGCACCAGCGGCAAGGGCCGGTATTCCGGGAACTATTTCTAATACCAGGCCATTGCTGTCCGAATTTACCTGGGGATCTGCCCCGGCCCGGTAGATGTCGATTTTTCGTTTCATGCAGATCTCAAACACCAATCCCGCCATAGCATAAACACCCGGGTCACCGCCGGAGATGAGCGCACAGTTTTTTCCGGACAAGGCCTGTTCAATGGCCATCTCCACGCGATCAACCTCTTTCATCATCCCGGTGGAGATAACCTCTTTATCTGATACCAGTTCTTCAACCAGCTTAATATACGTTGTGTATCCTGCAACGCAATCCACTTGATCGATTATCTCAACGGCCCGTGAGGACATGTGCGTCACGCTGCCCGGGCCGGTTCCTATTACGTATAAAGTCATTTTTTTACAGCCACCGCAATGGTGACATCCTTGTTCTTTTTTTTGGGAACAATGAGTTTTCCATTGTTCGCTGTTAATATTGCTGCGGCTTCGCAGACACTTCTTACGCCTATATGTTTTTCAACCATATGGGATGGGTTTTCTATCGTGGCAACAGAGTCTAAGTCATCTCTATTAAAAAAAATGATCTGTTTCCCCGATTTTTCTGACAATTCCAATAGACCTGTTTCATCATTTTTTATATCTATTGTCCCGAATTGATAGACACTGTTTAAACTCAAACCTTGTTTTTCAAGTGTTTTCAATAAAAATCCATGGATGACCCCATAGGGTGTTCCCCTGTTGCATCCAATTCCCACACATAAATTTTTGGGACGTAAAATCAAAGTTTCACGTGGAACATCTGTATTTAGATGAGAACAATAAATATCCGGACGGTTGGTTTTATTATCTTTCCTGGGAGCAATAAAACTGTCAGGGATGTCCGGCAGTATAAAGTTGTCTTTATCGTGCACCACCAGCGGGCGGCCGGTTAAAAACGACATGTTCACGTGCTTAATGTTTTCAGGGGTTTCGATATAAAGCCCGCGATGCTTGGCAATCATGTCAATAGCAGGGACCTGGTTCACATCTGTCGCTGTTGTAATAACCGCAGTTGCATTTACAATGTCAGCGACTTCCCGGGTTAGGGCGTTGGCACCTCCCAGGTGACCTGAGACAAGACTGATGGCATGTTGTCCGTTGTCATCCACCACCACCACGGCAGGATCTGACAGTTTTGATATCAACAAGGGCCCGATTAACCTGACGCCAATACCGGTTGAAAAAATAAAAATATGACCTGTGTAGGAATGAAAACGACGGTCGATTTCGCTGGATAGAGAATCAAAAAGGATTGCGTCACGCGGTTGCGTATCAGACCCAATTTTCTTTGATAAGAATAATTGCGAACCTGGAATCTTCCTGTTCACTCTTTGACCCAGGTCACAGCCATTGGGTGTAATTGCCCATATTGCAATTGACCCTGACTTTTTTTGTCTATTAGGCACTTCTGTATCCTTTTGAAAAAGTGGCATCATACAGCTTGGATTCAAGAATATCCTTTGAGGTGATCCGGGTTCCCACCGGTGTGCCCGCAATTATAAGCGCATGCCTGGTAATATCGTTGTTTCTGCATTGGGCTGCCAGTTCATTAACACTGGTGTAAATGATTTTTTCTTCAGGGTGGCTCACCTTGTAAGCGATGGCGCAGGGTGATTCCGGGCCGTAATGTTCTGCTAAAATTTTTTGAACTTTTTTAATATGGCCGATACTCAAATAGATGGCCATGGAGGCTTTATGGGCTGCCAGTGTTTCCAGGCTTTCTGTCTCAGGAACAGGTGTCCTGCCGGATATACGGGTGAGAATCAACGTCTGGGTCACCTCAGGCAGGGTATATTCCATATTCATCTTTGCTGCGGCGGCAAAAGCGGCCGTTACTCCCGGTATAACCTGGTAGGGTATATCACGTTTGTCCAGCTTTCGCATCTGTTCATAGATGGCACCGTAGAGTGACGGATCACCCGTATGCAGACGGACAACCCTTTTTCCCAATTGGTAATAATCCTCGATTTTTTCAATGATCTGGTCAAGGTTCATACCTGCACTGGACAAGGTTTTTGCCTGATCTGATTTCCAGCAGAGAACTGCCTCGGGGACCAGGGAACCTGCATAAATTATTAGATCGGCATTTTTCAGGGCCGTCATCGCTTTCACTGTAATCAGATCGGGATCTCCCGGTCCGGCCCCGGCAAAAATCACCTTATTGGTTTTGTCATTCATGTGTTGATATTTCTCTTTGGTTGTTTGCTCCCGGATATAATCCATACAGGATTTAAGGCCTCAAACCGGTCACCGAACGGCATTGTTTTTGACCTGGACACCTGAATCTGTGTAACCTCCGGGTTTAAATTGTTTGATTTCATGGCTGTCATCGCGGTTTCAAGGTTCTGAATCAATACCGTATTGACGACCATGACACCATAATCCGCCAGTTTTTTACTGGCTTTTGTAATTATTTGGTCAAGGTTTTCCCCGCCGCCCCCAATAAAAATACGATCAGGATTTTTCAATTGTTCAATGCCCTCGGGGAAGGCAGCATTGAAGACTTTAACATTGGAGCAGTTAAAATTTGTGATGTTTTGAATAATATCCGAGATCCTGGCTGTGTTTTTCTCAATGGCAAATACATGACCCCAGGGGATATGCAACGATGCCTCAATTCCCACCGATCCGGAGCCGGCACCAATATCCCACAGGATGTGGTCCTTGCGGATCAATTTGAGTTTTGAAATTGTAATGGCACGGATTTCGGATTTGGTAATAAGGCCATTTGAGTGGCGAAACAGGGCATCATTCATGCCGACATAGGTTTCACGTGGTTCCTTGTGTGCAGATTGCCCTCGTTTCAGTAAAATGACAATATTCGGTTGTGAAAATTTTTGATCAAAAAGCAGGTCAATATTCTCAAACCAGGTGATTTTCTGGTTCTCTTTATCCCCCAGCTGTTCCAGCACACAGACTTTAAAATCATACAACCCCTCTTTTTCAAGTTGTTCGGCGATAAAATGGGGATCGTTTTTGGGATCGGTTAAAAACAGAACCTTATGTTCATCTGCCAGCTGGGAAAACAGAAGCGGGGCTTGATGGGATCCGTGAAGACTGATCAGCCGGGCGTCGTGCCAGGGTTCTTTAATCGCGGAGAATGCAGCCGCAACAATTGATACATTGGGGTGAACCACTATTTTTTCAGGGGGCAGAAGGCGGCAGAAACTTGCCCCGATACCGTGGAATAAGGGGTCTCCGGAAGCCAGGACCACAATTTTGTTTTCCATAGCTTTTTTTTCCAGATCCATGACCAGCTCTTCTATGTGTCCTTTGACGGCAATTGTCCGGGCAGCTGTATCTGAAAACATCTCAAGCTGTCTTTTCCCGCCAACAAGAATATCAGCCCCTTTGATAATTTCAAGGTGCTGCTGCGTAAGATCTTTTCTGCCCTGACCAATACCGATAATTTGAATTGGATGCATTTTAGCCCACCATATAATATATTGTGCCGGTTAGAATTATACTTAGAACCCTGAACATTTGACCTGATAATAGCAGTTGCAGGCCCATTTTGGGAGAGAAAATTCCCATATATCTCGGCAGCTGGTGCCTCAGCGCTCTAATGGGGAAGGCAAGGACGTTCCCAAAAAGAAGTGCAATAACGGTTTGTTTGACCGTCAATACGCCCGCATCCATGAGAGCGCCGGCTGCCGCAAATCCTGATGTGAATTCGGCGGCAAAACTTAAAATTACTACAGAAAGCGACTCTACCGGTATGATGGTCAACGTGACTGTCCTGGCCATGGCTTGGTTCAGCCAGGTAAAAACGCCGTTAATGTTAAGTAAAAATACAATGGTATAGATCGGCAGAACCCAAATGATAATATTTGTAATACGACCCGGCAGACGGGATCGAATCTTTTTTAGAACACCCGGCCAGTCGTGTTGAGCAGGAGGATGAGCAATGGTTTTGTCTGAAAGGTTTTTCCCGGAAGAGGTTGATGGTAAAAACATGTGCCCGAATATAAAAAAACACAAGGTTCTAAGCACAGTGGCCATAAATGTGATAAAAAGATACAGCAGGCCCGCAAGCCCGGTAAGCGGCAGAATAATGAACAAGGTTGTCGGAAGGTGCAGAAAAAACGCCGGGAATTGGTTCACATAATTGGACAGGAAAAGCTGCATTTTATTTATACGGTTCTCTTCATAATAGTCCAGCAGCATGGCATTGGCAGTTACTCCGGATATGAAAGCGGCTGTGAAAGCCGCACCGCAACGGTTACCCAGGTTTGAAAATCTAAAGAACGGTCTCGCAACAACAGCCATTTGCCGTGTCCACCCAAGTGTTTCGATGATTTGTCCTGCCACAAGTCCAATAAAAATAAAAAAGAGAAGTCTTGCCAGGGGGAATCCCAATTTTTGAATGCCAATGGTGTGACTCAACGGTTCCCCTGCAAACTGGTTTATGCACAGGACACCTGTTGTCAGGATAAGGGAAAATCCCAGTTTTTTTAAATTTGGTTTTCTCTTTTTCATTTAGAGGCCAGAATCAATGTCCAGTAATCAGGGGTTCTGTCCACAAGAGTGTCAACATCCTGCGTGATCTTTTCGTTTTCACGGCCGCATCTGGAAACGGCAACGCTTTTATCGTGCAGTCCGGTTTCTTTAAGGGCGTCATTGATATCTTGAATGTTCTTGTACGCCTTCACAATGGCAACGTTCTCGACACCGTTGATGCGTCGGATCCTGTCCCCGCCATAAGCCCCGGAAGTGATAAGCAGAGACTGCTCCCCTTCCACCAGGATCCGGTTCATCCTGGCAGAAGCCGCGTGAAAAGAGGTGATACCGGGAATGGTTTCAATGTCGGCCTCAGGCATGATACACGCCATCTTTTTTAAAATGTAACCAAAGGTTGAATAGGTGGTTGGATCGCCCAGGGTTAAAAAAACCGCTGTTTTGCCCTCCTTGAGCACAGCCGCAATCTGCCGGGCATTTTGAATCCAGGCTGTTTCCGTCTCTTTTTCATCTTTTGTCATTGGAAAGGACAGCTTTTCAATGCGTGTATCATCGGCGATATATGGCGCAGCTATCTCAACTGCAAGGCTGTAGGTATTTTTGGTGGAGGCCGCTGTAAAAATGATATCTGCGGACTTGATGACCCTGACGGCCTTAACTGTTATTAATTCGGGGTCTCCGGGGCCGACGCCCACACCGTATAGTTTTCCGTATTCTTCCATGGGTGTATCCTTATTAATCTGTTTCCTTTAAAAAAATATCCGGGTATAGAAGCCTGCCAATCGTCAGAACTCCCTCATACAGCCTGGGTACAGGCCGTGAAACGATATTTTCATCAATTAAAAAAATCTGGTTATCTTTAACGGCTTTGATAATTTTAAAGCCAGGCTCCTGTTTTATGCGGTCAATAGTAATTGCATTCATAACTCCTTTTTGAGCGAGAAACACATCAATTTGTGAGGCCTTGGCAAGAATTCGCTCTTTACCGTAAATGGCAATGTTCGTATTTCTGGACGGTTTAGCATCTACCGCAACATTAATTCCTCCGGCAGTTTCAAGTGCAAACAGCGGCATGGCCCCTTTTGAAAATGTTTTCATCCTTGAGTGAATGGCCTCAAAATAGACTTTTTTTTTGGGAGAAATGGGTTGCGTCATTTTATAAATTTTATCTGTTTTACTTTTAAAATCTGCCACCATCTTTCTCGCAGCAATTTCATGGCCCGTTATTTTACCCAGCGTAAGCCAGTAATCATACATATCGTTAACACTTGACGGTTGAAGGGAAATTACGGTAATCCCTGTTTTTTCGAGCCGCTGGATCAGTTGTGGATAGCCATTATCGATCATTGGCCGGATCAGCAACAGGTCGGGTCGTGCCACCATGAATTTTTCCAGACCGTCATGATAGGAAAATTTTTGTTTTTTATGCACAGCTTCAGGGAAATTGTCATTAACGGATACCCCGATTATATTATTTTGACAGCCCAGATAAAAAAGATTTTCCGTATGTGCACCATAAAGGGAAATAATACGGGTAAACGGTTTGTCAAAGGATATGGTTCTGTCTTTTGCATCCTTTATAGTGTGGGCTGCCATGGCATGTGTAGTGGCCAGCAATGCCAGCAGCACTACTATAAACGCCAGGCTATGCGGACGGAAAAAATATCTGATTGGCATTGACATGCTGGTTAAACTCCACAATGGATTCAATATTAAATACATCCCGAATGGTTTCACGTGTGATAATATCCGGGACCGGGCCAAACGCCTGAATTTTACCTTGTTTTAACATCAATACTGCATCTGACCATGCTGCGGCCATATTTAAATCATGGAATACACTGATAACCATCCTGTTCTCCTGTTGCACTGCGTGTTTAACAATGCGCAGCATCTGTAGTGTATGCCGGATGTCCATGTTTGAAAATGCTTCATCCAGAATAAGGATGGGCGTGTCCTGGCAAAGGGCCCGGGCGAAAACGCATCGTTGCTTTTCCCCTCCGGACAATTCGGTGATTTTCCGGTCCTTAAGGTGGCTGATACCGCATTGGTCCATAATGTCTGCCACCATTTCATGATCCCGGTCTGATGGTTGGGAAAAGCGCGGAATGTAAGGATGCCGACCCATCATGACAATGTCTTTGACCGGAAAAGGAAAGTTAATGGCATAGTCCTGGGATACCAGGGAAATTTTTTGGGAAATTCTTTTTTTGGTCAATTGTTTAATGGGCTGATCCTCAATGAGGATACTGCCCTTCTCAGGGTTTAAAAAACCTGAGATCAGGTCAAGCAGGGTTGTTTTTCCGCTGCCGTTGGGACCGAGGATGGAATAAAACTGACCGGCATCAAAGTTACAGCTGACCTCTTTAATGATGGGCTGCAGCCCATAACTGAAGGATAAATTTTCAATGGTAATGGCTTTCATCGCTTTATCCCATCCTGTTCTTTTTAAATATCCAGCAGAAAACCGGACCGCCGGTCAGTGCGGTCAGAACCCCAATGGGTATCTCATGGGGTAAAATCGCCCGTGTCACCGTGTCGGCGAGCAATAGTAAAATGGCGCCTGCCAGAAGGGACAACGGAATTAATTTTCTATTGTCCGGTCCGGTTATAAGCCGGACCATATGGGGGATTAAAAGCCCCACAAAACCGATAATCCCGGACACCGATACGCAGATTGCCGCCATCATGGAACCGGTGACAAGCAGGATGATGGTAACTTTTTTGATGTCAACACCAAGACTGTTGGCGGATTTTCCCCCCAGGGAGATCAGGTTCAAATCCCTGGCAAAATACAATGAGATAAGAGTCCCGGCAACCAGGAAAACAGATATAACACCGACATCTGCCCAGGTTTTGGAGGCAAAGCTTCCCATGAGCCAGAAAATTATGACAGCCACCTGTTCGTTGGCGATAAATTTTAAAAAACTGATACCGGCCGACAAAATGGCGGCAATAATGATACCGGATAAAATAAGATTGTTGGATGAGAGCCCTGCCATGGGGTTCTTAGATGAGTAGGACAAAAAGATGACCATCACCAGTGTGATACAGGCACCTGTAAAGGCAAATGCCGGTACAGATACAAACGCGGCGCTCAAATTTAAAAGGATGGCAAGGCTTGCACCAAAGGCGGCGCCTGCGGAAACGCCCAGCGTGTAAGGATCGGCCAGAGGATTTAACAAAATTCCCTGGAAAAGGACTCCGGATGCGGCAAGGGCAGCCCCCACGCCGACACAGGTTAAGATGCGTGGAAGACGGACATCAAAAATAACGGCGCTAAAGGTCTCGTTGATCGTCTGCATGTCGGGCGACGCACTGCCCATCTTTATCATAAAGGTGCGAATGATCTCGCTCACCGGTATGTGGATATACCCCATGGAGAGCGATGTCAGGATCATGATAACGAGCAAAAGGGAGAAAAGGACCACCAGAATCCCAAATCTCCCCTTTGCTATGGCAACCGGTGTGCTCAAGATCTCCTCATGTCCTACAGGTCGATGCCTGAAGCGTTTGCCGCGTCTCTTATGTGATCAAGAAAGAGGTCTGCGAACTGGTTATTAGATCCTAGGCCCTGGAGAATTATTTCAACTTTATACCCGGACCGGGTCAAAACTGATTTCCAGGACTCCTCCTCAGGGCCTGCCATATCATTGGTGGCATGGTCCCCGGCAACAATCATCAATGGTTTTAAAAGAACATTTTTTATTTTCGGGTTATGCGCTATCTTCTCTTTCACCTGCTCGATGCCCGGGAAGCCTTCCACACAGCCGACAAATGTTTTTACGTCAGGATAGGCTTTTCGCATGCGGTGTTGCAGTTCAGAATAAATACCGGCTGACCAGAAATCATTTCCATGCCCCATGTAGACCAGTGCAGCGTTTTTCTTTTTAGCAAGCGCAGCATCTTTTTGAAATGACAGAACAACCTCATCAAGGTCCTTGTGATAAGGGTACTGGTCGCCTACTGTGCCAAGTGCCGGTCGGCCCAACGCTATTTTATTAAACGGCTTCCATTTGTCCCGTATGGTCTTGATGGATCGGATGGCATTCACATACTGCATGAGATCATGGTATTGTTCCATGTGGAACAAATGGGTTGGTTGTACTATAACATCCTTAAATCCTTTGCTTTTTAGGTCTCCGAAGGTTGAAAGAAGGTTTTTTGTAAAGATGATTTCCCGGCTGATTCCCTGTTTGATCCACACGTCCGGTTCCAGGCTTCTTTTTTCCCAGACAGACCGGATGATATTGGAGGTAAATACAACTCTAACCTCCGCATTGGGGAACGCATGCTTTACCCGGGATGTAATATTGTTAATCGACTTAACGGCTTCGGGTACAGTGGTTCCAAAATTGGCAATAATAATAGCGGTCTTGGCAATAGCGCTACATGACAAGACAAGTGTGAACACAACAGTGAACAGTGCAATTGTAAAACGTTTCATCATAACTCCTTTGTTATTTAAACAATAAAAAATAACGCGGGACAGGCAAACAAAAAAACCCACACCAAAACTTTTTTGATGTGGGAACCGTTTTTTTCCTCATTTGTTTGATCTGCCAAAGTCCTCGCAAGCAACACGATCAATTTCCAGGCAGGTTTTCTGACTTACCGGATCAACTTACTTGCTGAGCCTTCCCGTTTTACCAGTGGCAATTACAGCATTCATAACCGGTTACAGCGGCGGGTCCGTTCCTGATTTCCACAGGATTCCCTATTATCTGCACAAAGCAGCACCTGAAACATTCTGGAGAATAAACCCAACAACACACGGTGTCAAGCAAAACCTGGGTGAGTCAGGCTGTAACTTGTTTTATTTTTTAGAAATAAAAATATCCTGGTTGAGCACATCCAGGATATTAAAACCAATGCGTAATGAAAAGAGTATGGATAAAATCGTGGAAAAATATTCAGTGTAAAAAATAGAGAGCATGATGGCAATCTGGTATTTAATGGCCACAACCGGAATGGAACCGCCAAGGATCTGGCCGGTCATCATCCCGGGCAGAGACACCAGGCCGATGGTAGCCATGGAGGCCATGGTCGGTGTGATGGCGGCAATAAAGCTGTCCTTGAAATAGGGTTTGAGTGCCGCTATCCGTGTCCCCAAAAGGGACAGGGAATACAGATATACCTTTTCCTGTTTTTGAATGCCTGAATAAAAATTGTTTAACCCGATAATAATGCTTCGCAGGCAGTTGCCCAGCAGCATACCGCCGATGGGGATCAGGTATTTGGCTTCAAAAAGGTTGTCAATCTGTGCCACAAAGGCGTTAAAGAAAAACAAAACCATGGAAAAGGGAATCAGCAACGATAAAAAAACCGGTAAAAAAAGCGGTTTGAATTTAAGCTGACTGGATTTTAATATCGACTGGCAGGCAATGCAGATCATGATCAGCAGATACAATATGTTCAGGCCAGGCGAGTTCAGCCTGAATAAAAATTCAAGATAGAGCCCCACAAACCCAAGCTGGATACACATCCGGAAAATGGATTTGAGCAAAGAGCCGGTGATCTTAAGATTCAGGCGGCGGTTGATAATTAAAATCGGCACCAGAAACAGGCACAGGGACGCAAGGGATAAAAATTCTAAATCTTTGGCACCCATTGTTTATATCACTCCTTTGATCTTCAACCGTTCATCGTGATTCCACACATCATCATGGGAGATGATCACTATTGTTTTGGGAAGATCCAGAATATAATCGGCTATCTTTTTTTTCATGCCGTTATCAAGGGCGGAGGTGGGTTCATCCAGCAGCCATACCGGGCGGTCCAGAAGGAAACCAAGCAAAAGCCCTATTCTCTGGCGTTCCCCGCCGGAAAGCTGTTCAACCCATTGATCCAGAATGGTTTCATCCAGGTCGAGAAAAGCTAACCATTGTGCAAACCGGGTATTGCCCCGGCCGTTGACTGAATTATGATCGCAGACCTCGTCTATAAGTGTACCGACCTTTTCATTTTTAAGATCAATATCCTGGCTCAGGTAGAATATCTCTTTTCGGATGTTGCGGATATGGTTCCGGGTAACAGCGCGGCCATTAAATATGACGCTTCCTTTGTCGATTGATTCAAAACCGAGAATGGTTCGGAACAGGGTGGTTTTACCTGTTCCGGATTTACCCTGGATCAGGATTTTGTCATTTTTTTGAACAGCAAAATCCAGAGCGGTGAAGATGGTCTTTTCTTTTTGCTTTAAATGCACGGATTCAAATTTAATCATTTTCACTGCCCTCAATTTCATGGAAAAGCTGGGAAGCCTTTTTAGCAGCATCTTGAAACACCTCGATCCCCAGTGGGGTGATGGCGTAATATTTGCGGATTCTGCCGTTAACCAGCCGGTCCTGTTTGCGAAGCAGTCCGCTTTTTTCCATGTTTTTTAAAAGGGGATACAGTGTTCCCGGACCGATATGATAACCATGGGAGGTCAACTCATCCATCATCCAGGTCCCATATATGGGTTTTTCCCCGGCGTGGTGCAGAATATGGAGCTGAACAAAACCGTGATAAAGTTTGTGGAGTATTTTGTCTTTCACTGATATCCGTCCCTTTTGTTATTATCGATTATAGATATTGAGTTTCGATATCTATAATCGATAATAACCGTCATGTCAAGAAAAACTCCGTCAGGAAGAAAACAAATCACAATTGGAGTAAGCCCAGGTTGGTATATATTTATAGAAATATGGAGAAGATTGTTGGTTCAACAGCATTGCGTTCAGTGGAAGGTCGATTGTCTTGCTGGGAGCCAATAAAGTTGGATCGTTTTGCTATAAGTTCTTAACGAAACGTAACGTTAAGAACAGCAAACTGTTTGAGGACCTACCGGACCGGAGTTTTTGCTGTTTAGTGCAGTAAGTTTAGAACTTACCAAAACATCTAACGGGCGGGAGCATGATAATCGGACTGGAACGGGTGATTGTAGGCAACTTCAACATAATAGTGAATCATATAGAAATCCTTCTATAATTTTTTTTAGGAACATTGTTTGGGGAATCGAGATGGTACCCGAAATTACTCTGGGATATTGCAAAACCTTGCAATTATTGCCGATTTGCTGTATCTTGACGTCTTTAACCTCAATTAAAAGACAACTCCATGCAATTTGAAAAATATCATATATCACAGAAAATAAAGCAGAACCTGTCTAAAATGGGGTTCAAGCGCCCCACAGACATCCAGTACAAGGCCATCCCTTCTATCATGAAAGGCGAGGATGTTCTGGCCGTTGCACAGACCGGTACAGGGAAGACAGCTGCCTTTGCCATCCCGATCATCGATAATATACATCGGCAGAAAAAATCCAAAAGGTCCCTGGGGATCAAATGTATCGTCATGGTTCCCACCCGGGAGCTGGCGTCACAGATCGGCAGGGTATTTGAGACGCTTTCAAAACATACCAAAGTAAAACCTTTTGCCCTTCACGGTGGTGTGGAGCAGGATGGGCAGATCAAAAAACTGGCTGACGGGATTGATATCCTGGTGGCAACGCCGGGGCGAATGTTTGACCTGATCAGTCAGAAAGCCATCGTTTTAAACAACGTCAATACCCTGGTGCTGGATGAAGCCGACCAGATGCTGGATCTGGGGTTTATTGATGATATTGAAGCCATCAAGAGAAAGTTGCGGCAGAAACACCAGACCCTGTTTTTCAGCGCAACCATCAATAAGAAAATCAAAAAACTGGCCTTTTCCCAGGTCAGATCAAATGCAATCCGTATCCAGCTGTCACCGGAAGACCCGGTATCCAAAAACGTGTCCCATTATGTTGTTTTTGTGGAAATGGATGACAAGCGTTTTTTTCTGCGGCGGTTTATCTATGATCACCCGGAATCGCAAATCCTTGTTTTTGTGAGAACCAGGGTAAGGGCGGAGCGGGTTGCCAAAGCCCTTCAACGTGGGGAGATCAACGCTGTGACCCTGCACGGGGAAAAAGATCAGAAAGATCGGTCAAAAGTCCTGACGCAGTTTAAAAGCGGCCAGTGCCATATTTTGATTGCCACCGATGTCAGTGCCAGGGGGATCGATATTCCCGGGATTGAATTTATTATCAATTATGATATGCCGGAAAAAGATGAAACCTATGTTCACAGGGTCGGCAGGACCGGCCGGGGAACAAAAAAGGGAATCGCCCTCTCCTATTGCAGTCCTGAAGAGCAGGAAAGACTTGCGGCCATCCAGGAATTTTTAACCAAACCCATTACACCCATCGATGTCAGTAAAAAAGACTATGACACCACCATCGGCTTTTCCAATGAAAAGCAGGGCCTTGTGCAGATGATAAAGGAGCAGGAGGCATTCGAGAAAAAGAAGAAACACAAAAAAAAGAGACGCTGACCACGGGTCTTCGTTCGTCCCTGTGGATTTTTTAAAATACGGCTGAAATTTTAAAAATTATTTTTGTTACACCCACAAGTATAGAAAACATCCGATATAAATTACCGATACCGACGTGGCAATAAACATCTTTGGATGGGAAAGATCAAAGGTTTTTTGTAAGATGAACAGATTTACGAAAAATCCGTAAAATGACAGACAACTGCCTAAAATCAAAAGCCAGGGCGAATGGATGCCGGTCTGGATGGCCGCGGCAACCGGTGCCAGGGGCCAGAGTGCAATGGCTGCCACACCCATATCAAAATAGGCCATGATAAAATTGGCCCTGCCACCTATGGCTTTTAAAAATACCCAGACAAACAATGCAGCCCCGGCATGCATTAAAAAAGCCGCCGGCAGCCCGGCAAAGATGATTTTCAAGGTGTTTGCACCGCCTGCGTCAAGCCCCTTGCCGATCAGGACAGCATGGCTGAAAAAGGCCGCTGACAGACCGTAAATCAGACCCAGGACCGCCACATTTGCCATGCAGGAATACTGACGGCTTTTAAGGTTAAAACCGGTGAGCGGTTCCGGGTCAAATCGAAGCAAACGACTCATGGATAAAAAGTAGTTCATTGGATCATCCTTTCTGGATTGCCCCGGGAAGATGAAGTCCTCCCCGGGGCGGCCCAGTTTTTTTAAAAAATTCTTATTGCAGTGGTAAAATGCTGCTTAGGTCAATTGATTACCAGGGTTGCAATCCCCATATAAAAATGGCAATGCAGACCGCTGAAATAACCAGGGGCCAGGTAATGCCGTTGTAGCGGGTCTCTTCATAATCGGTACCCCAGCCATGGATTTTATCAATAACTTTTTTGTCCACCAGTGTCGGGGCAAAGGATTTGAACACTGCCATTCTGTTAAATCCAATGGACAGGATAATAAACATGGCAAAACTCAACGGGATGGTGACCATTCCGCCGGACATTCCAAGGGCCGCCACAAGGCCGGATCCCAGACATACCGAAGGGACCACATGCGGGGATATCAGGATATAGAGAAACCCGCAGAAGATCGAAGATATTATCAATGCAAGCTTATTGGCTTCCTTCCACCAGACACCTAAAAGGATGGCCGGTGTGGCAGTGGTGGCCAAAAGTCCAAATGCCCACAAAATGGAGGTAACCAGGAATTTGGGTGGCTTAAAGGCCATAAGGATGGCTGCAATGCCGCCAAGGGCAAGGGCTATATACCCCCATTTGATTTTTTTGGAAGGATCCATGTTCGGGGCGATGATCCCCAAAAGATCGGAACCCACAAGTCCTGAGATGGCCATCAGGTTCCCGCCGATGGTGGAAAGTCCTGCTGCCAGGGCACCACCCATGACAAAGGCCGCAACAAGGGTCGGGTTGTAAAATACATTTAAAATTAAAATAGTCTGGTCCGGTTTGGCAATTATCTTACCAGTGGTGGCTGTGAAAAAATTACCGGCAAACCCCACAGCATACGTGCCGGAAAAAAGAAGACCTAAAAAAAGGGCAAACCATACAACAGCCCAGCGGGCGTTTTTAACAGATGATGAGGTAAAGACCTTCATGGCCAGGTGAGGCAGGGCCACAGGACCTAAGGTAAAGGCCGGGATCAGGGCAAAATACCATCTGTAATCATATTTCATATCAAAAAAGGTGGGGATCGATTTTAACATATCCGGAACCATATCACCGTAGGCAAGCGGTGGAAACCACCAGCCTGAAGACCCCATGGCTTTCATGATCGCGCCCATGGGAACTATCATGGCAATGCTCATGACCACCATCTGGAAAGCGGCGTTATAGGTAGCACCGTACATGCCCCCGATGGTGATAAATCCCACCGTGGCAAGACCGGCGACAACGATGGCTGTGTTGTAGGGCACACCGAAAAGAAGTTCAAATGCACGGCCTAAACCGATCATCTGTCCCAGGGCATACATAACCATGATCAGGATCATCCAGCAGACAATCACAACAGTGGCGGGTTTGCCATACCGCTGTCTGATAAAGGTGGCCGGGGTAAAGGCTTTCATCCGCCTAAGGCTGGTCCCGTACAAAAGGGTTAAGAGCGGAATGGAAATGGCCCATTGGATCCATAAATAGACAAAAGGCACCTGAAGTTTTAAAATCAGGGCAATGACCCCTAAAAAGGTGGCAAGACTGGCCCAAGTGGCGGCCATACCAAGACCGTTGGTCACAGGGCCAATGGAAAATCCAGCCGCATAAAAATCTTCGTCCGACGTGGTCTGGCGGTTGGCCAGATACCCTACCCCGTAAAAAATGATAAAAAGAATAAAAACAACACCCAATCCTATCCATACATCGCTTAACGCATATTCAGCCGGCATAAATTGTCCTCCCTATTCGTATTCTTTTTCAGTGTCTTCAACAGGCTCAAGTGAGTTGACATATTCTTCCATTTCATCATCGAACTTGTTGCACATGATCGTCATAACAAGACAGATGGCGGCAATACCGAACCATCCCAATAGGATTGGGACAATATATTGAACGGGAAATCCCCATAATGTGCCCTGCTGCAGGCTTGGAAACAGAACAAAAATCGAAGCGGAGTGACCTGCTAAAAGTAGAAGAACAGAAAAAACAATGGTGAGTGTAATCTCTTTTTTGTACAGTTTTTCCTTCATAATTTGGCGTCCTTTGAAGTCATAAAGTTGTGAATGTTTACATGATCGAAAACCGTATAAGCCTATCCTCACCTCCTTTTCAGCAATTTATAGAGATCCTTTGAACCCGGATCTGTAATCGTTTTTTGTTTTCTGGTGCATATTCTGTTGCCGGCATGATCTGCCGGATATTTTTTCTATTTGGCCGCCCCAATGATCTGCCGGCCATCGCTATGGAACTTCAAAGTTTTCCGTACATGAGATAAAAGCGTATTATTATTGGTGTATTAAAGGCGGCAGGTTTAAACAATCGGCCTAAAACGGATTTTAAGTGTAGGAATATGCTTTATGGGATGTGGTTGGATGACTCACGGGTTTGTCAGTCTTAGTACTTACACAAAAGCAGGGTGTTTTTCGAAACAGTTTATGGTCATCGGCAGATCGGTGGCAGGATGCAAAAATTTATGGAATTTTAAGGTTAGTCGATCTGGGTCGTAATCTGGCCGGTTTTTTCAAAATGAACCGCACAACGGACCAGTTCATTGGCATGCTTTAAACTCAGTTTGTTTTTAATGCGTTCCCGGTAGGTGCCGATGGTCTTGATACTCAAAAACAGGCGTTCGGCAATGTCTCTTGAGGAGTAGCCTTTACCGATCATTTTGAACACCTGCAGCTCCCGGTCGGTCAGGCTGTCAATGGGGCTCTTTTTTATCGCTTCTCCCGGGTTGGAGATATTGGAAAGAATGTGTTCTTTTACATTTTCATTCAAATAAATTTTCCCGGCCAGGACCTGTTCAATGGCCGTGACGACCGATTCCATGGCCTCCTGTTTCATGATATACCCTCTGGCCCCGGCATGCAACGCCCGCTGGGCATAAAGGTATTCATCGTGCATGGAAAGGACCAGTACCGGAATATCCTTGTGATGCTTTTTAACATGGCGGACAAGGTCGATACCATCTGAATTTTTCAGTGTGATATCAGCGATAATCAGATCGGGTTTTTCTTTTTCAATTTCTTTTATGGCCGGTTCAACATCCTTGGATTGTCCAAAGGCGATGAATTTATCTTCCTGGTTGATCAGCTCGGCAAGTCCGAGCCGGAATATGGGGTGGTCTTCGACCAGCAGTATTTTTTTTGTGTCAGTCATGATCATCTGTTTTGCATTAAAGTCAGGCCAAGGTATCATTTTTCATATTGTGATTCAATGGGGATTACCATTATTTAATCCCGATACAATATTGCACAGGGGATTAAGGTCCGCCGGTAAAGGACAATGCCTTGTCTGTAATTCTTACGGCAACCCTTGTGCCCTTTCCAGGGGTGGACTTGATCATTAACGAGGCACCGATCAGGCCGGCCCTGTATTTCATTATTCTCAATCCCATGCCGTTTGAAGGCCGGGTATCGTACATACCGCATCCATTATCTTCGATGCTCAAATAGTAATGATTATCCTGGGAACTCAGCCGGATATCAATCTGGTCGGCATTACCGTGGCGTACGGCATTTGAGACCGCTTCCTGGGCGATGTGGTAAAGATTGATGACCACCATACTGCTTTCAGACCCGATTGCGGTTTCGACTCGCAACCGGCACCTGATCCTGTGCATGATCTGTGTGTTGGTGGAAAGTTCCTGCAAAGACGACTTGAGCCCGTGATTAAAATATACCGGGCAAAGTCCCCGGGCCAGTCTCCGGGTTTTGGAAATGGCCTCTTTTATCAAGTGTGTTATGCTTTCTGTCAGCTGGGCGGAATCGTCGGAAAAAGGCTCTATTTTTTTCTTTAATACCTTGGACAGCCCTTCAATTCCAATTAAATGGGGACACAGGTCATCATGCAGATCATTTCCGATTTTCTGGCGCTCTTTTTCCCCGATCTCCATGATCGCTTTTTCAAGCCGTTTTACCTGTGATACGTCACGATGGGTGATCACCGATCCAATGGGCAGACCGTCCTTGTCTCTATACACCGATCCCCGTGTGGTGACATCTATCAGGGTACCGTTTTTTGCGGTTCTCTGGGTTTCTGTCCTGGGCAGGACATTGCCCCGCAAGATGGTGTCAATGCCCTTCATGGTCTCTTTCCAGTGTTCATTGGGGACAAAGTGATCCATTTTTCCCCCCAGGCAATCTTGAAGCGTATAGCCGAAAACTCGGGTAAAGGCCGGATTCATGTAGGTGACGCAACCTTTCATATCATAGACAACAATGGGATCCGGTGTCGCCTCCATCACTGAGCGGTATTTCTCCTCACTCTCCTGCAATGCCCCCTGGATCTGTTTTCGCTCTGCGATTTCCGCTTTCAGGGTTTCGTTATAGGTTTCAAGCTTGTCCATAAAAGAGTTATAATAGAAAGTCAGCTGTCCCACTTCATCATGGGAGTCCATTTTAGCCAGGCGGTTGGAAAACCCGCCGCCAATATCCTGGTTGAACAACCGGGTCAGGTTGCGTAAAGGCTTTGTGATGGTGGAGCTTAAAATAAAGCTGATGGGAATAAAGAGGATCAAGGAGCCGAACACCACGATGATGATCAGGTTCTTAATGGAGGTCAACGGGGCGAAAAATTCATCCAGATAGCTGGAGGAGGCAACGATCCACTCATATTCCGGGATATAATTGAACAGGACCAGTTTTTTTCTAAAGTGGTTGTCTGTGGGATTTTTCCAGGAGTAAACCAGTTTACCGTTTTTCATTTCAAGCATTTTTTTGAAAAATTTGGATGAAAATGCCCTGCCTTCAAACACATTAACCCCAGCCAGCTCCGGATGGATAATTACGTTTCCTTGGGTGTCCATGACATAGGAGTAACCTGTTTTGCCGAATCGAAGACTTAGAATCGACTCTTTGAAATCATTGATATGGACCAGTTTTAAAAATTCTTCCCTGTAGGAAGACACGGTAATCATCCAGTTCCATGGCGCAAAATGGATCAGGTAGAGCGCTTTGGGTCTGGGATGGGCGTCTCCGGGGTTCTGCCATTCATATTCAATATATCCGTTTTTTGTGGCAATCATTTCCTGTACGAATTTGTGGTCGGAAATATCCAGCCCTTCAAGGGATTTTTTGGGATGTTTGAGCACCCTGCCATTGCTGTCAAGAATACAGACATACCCCTCAATACCGACTTTCTGACATAAAATAATTTCAGCGGCCCTTTGTTGTGCCTCTTCAAGTGAAATCTGGCCCGAGGCCTGCAAAGCGTGAAGATATTCAATAATGTCATGGTTTTTTTCGGCTGTTGCGCGCAGATGATTTTTAATGGAAACTGCAACAGCTGTTTTGACGTTGTTTAAAATGGCCAGGGTAGAGTTTTGAAGCTCGCTTTCAATATTTCTTTCCACATTTTTTTTAACAATGGAGTAGATAATCAGGCTTGAGAGGCTGATAATGGCAAAAAACGTTAAGGAGTATATAAATAACAGCTTGTAACGGATTTTAAAATTCTTGATCAGTTCAAAGGGATTCATGGCAGTTCCCAACGGCGTTAAAGGTTATGCAACATTATTATAACGCCAGGTTATCCGCAAAAAGACCGGGGATGTCAATTGTAAACTTGCAATATAGGGTGCCAAAAAAGTGTGATAGGGTTCAAGGTGTTTTACCCCGGATATTTCTCGGAATATCCGGGGTAAAGAGGTTGTTATGCTATTTTTTGTTTTTAGAGCTTAATTCCGGGAACTGATGATAGAAAAATTCGTTGCTTTTTCCACTGTCCTTCTTTTCTTCATTGGCTCTCAGCTCAACTCGGCGGATTTTACCGCTGATGGTCTTGGGCAGTTCGTCCACAAACTCAATAATTCTTGGAATTTTGAATTTGGCCAATACTTCAATGGTATGTTTGAACAATTGAAGTGCCAGCTCCCGAGTCGGTTCCTGACCTTGAGAAAGGATCACAAAAGCTTTTACCAGTTGATGGCGTTTGGGGTCAGGAACACCGACAACGGCTGTTTCCATGACAGCAGGATGCTCAATCAGGGCACTTTCGACCTCAAAAGGGCCGACACGGTAATCTGAAGATTTGATCACATCATCGGAACGGCCTACAAACCACCAGTATCCGTCTTTGTCAAACGTTGCCTTGTCACCGGTGAAATAAAGCCCGTGTTTGAATGCTTCTGCGGTTTTTTCAGGGTTATCAATGTATTCCTGGAACAGCCCTATGGCACGCCAGTTGTCAAGGCGGACAACAATGTGGCCGGTCACATCCGGTTGTGTAATTTCATTACCGTCATCATCGGCAAGGATCACATCATACATATAGGAGGGATACCCAAAAGATCCCAGGCGCATCTTTTTTTCCATCCATGGGGGGTTGCCGATCATGGCTGTGGATTCGGTCTGACCGTAAAAATCACGAATTTCAGTGCCGGTGGCGTCTCTCCACTGGTCAATGACTTCCGGGTTCAGGGGTTCACCTGCGCTTAGAGAGTATTTCATGGCGCTTAAGTCGTATTCTGACAGATCAAGGCCGACAAAGGCACGCCAGGCTGTGGGGGGGGCGCAAAACGAGTTAACCTTAAATCTGGCCACCGTGGCCAGGTATTTTTTAATATCAAGTACGGTAAAATTAAATCCCGTGGCAGTGGCGCCCATATTGAAGGGTGAAAAAAAACTGCTCCATGTCCATTTAGCCCATCCGGGAGCACTCAGGTTGTGGTGAACATCGCCGGGCTCCAGGCCGATAATGACCGCGCTTGACAAATGTCCAAGGGGATAGGAGACAGCGCTGTGTCCGACTCTTTTGGGCAGGCCGGTGGTGCCGGATGTAAAAAAGCAGAAAAGGACATCGTCACTGTTGACGTCCGCGGCATTTGCCTGGTCTGATTCTGCCGCTATTTCAGTATATGGTACCCATCCCTCTTTTTGGCCCAGAACGATTTTGGTCTTGGGGGTGCAGTCTGCTTTTTTAAGGGCGTCGTCAATCAGGTCTGTCAATCCCTCAAAGGCGACAATGACATCGGGCTTATAAGCCTCAAACCGGAACTGAATTTCTCTTTCCGTCATGGTGGTGGCGGTGGGCACTGCTACAAGTCCCCCCTTGATGCCGGCAAATGTGGCAAACCATGTCTCGGGAACAATGGGGGTCAGCATATAAAGATTGTTCCCTTTTTCAACACCTTTTTTGCGCAAAAAGTTTAAGAGCCTGTTCCCGTTGGCAGCCAGTTCCTTATAAGTATACTGTTGCTCGGCATCCGTGTCCAGATCTGTCCAGATCAGGGCTGTTTGATCTCCACGTTCCTTTACCTGGATTCCCTCAAAGATCTGGGCAGCCCAGTTAAACTTTTCAGGCAGATCGAATTTGTTCAGTTTGGCGAAAAAGTCCTGTGCCGCGATTTCACGCTCGGCCATATCCTGAATCTCATTGAGAGCCATTGCTTCAGTGTATATGCTTTCCAACGACATTTGCTTCCTCCGATTAAGATGTTTATAAGTTGTTTTTGTCCAGACAACGCTTCATTTACTTTTGTTCACCATTCGATTGAATTTCAGATTAAAACCAGCCCATTATTATAAGTACCGCATTGTCGAGCAGCTCAATTTCTAATGTATAAGGCTGAAAATTTTCTACAATCGGTAGAAATCCGATTTTACACGTAGGGAATTTTGTAGGGCTTTGTGGTTGCAGCGCTTCACAGTCTGTAAGGTTATCGCTTACAGACCCTGGCTTTTTATCCGGTTTTGGGTGTCTGACACAGGCCAGACCCGTGCAGTCCGGTAAGATCACAGGGCCTGAAAAAAAAAGTAACAATGAGAGTAAAACCTGTCTCTTATTATGTTTTTCAAGGCAGTGCCGGCGCTGCAGACTTGCCATCACAAGGTTAGTTGTCTGTTTTTTATGCAGAGTTGGGGTTATTACTTGACGCTTTGAAGGCACAGGATTAAACTATAAGAAGTTCATAATGAACAGTTGAACGGCACTTTTATCGTATCAATATTCGATCGAATCATTTATAAATTCTGCCTGTTGTGTTCCCCATTGAATACTCCTGGAACTTATTATTCATAATTCCTTAATAGCTGCTACCTCTAATAATTGTCTTTTGTTCCGATTTCAGCGTTGCAGGAAAGATTGATGCTTCAAAATAGTGAATATATTGCTCCGGCTATATTTTTCCTGCGCATTGAACTCAAGGCAAAAATCTAATTTTAGAGGCACCCTGTAACATAAAAAAGGAGGTGTGTGATGAGAATACAACCCAAAAAGGTCTTATGCGCCATCGATTTTAGTGATTTTACAGACATGGTATTGCAATATGGGAAATCCCTGGCAGATGAATTTGAAAGCAAATTGTGTCTATGCCATGTGGTCTCGGCCGTTTACATGGTTTCCAGCCACATTACACCGTATGTTGATTATACCGGTATAGAATCAGAACGACTGGACCAGGCACGCAAAAGCCTAGCGGAAATGGCCCGCAAAATGGATATTGACTGTGATATCATTGTTGAAACAGGCAGCCCTGCCGAGATGATCGCCCAGGTGGCACACGATCAGCAGTTTGACATGGTGGTCACAGCCACGTATGGCGGTTCGGGCATTAAAAGATATCTGGTGGGCTCGGTGACGGACCGGCTGGTAAAGATTCTGTCCTGCCCTTTGATGGTATTGCACCCGACAGATAAGAACCTGCAGGGCACAGACAATGAAACCATAAAACTTGACCGAATTCTGGTTGGCTGCGATTTCAGTGAGGACTCAAAACTGGCATTTGACTGGGCATTGAGCCTTGCCCAGGAATTTCAGACCCAGCTTTACCTGGCCCATGTCATCCGCCCCGAAGAGCCTGTGCAATTCTCTGAGCTTGATTACTTAAAGCTGCAACAAGGGGATAACATTGGCTGGAACCGGTCTGAATTTTTGAATCTCAAGGCAAAGACCAGCCATGAAATTGAAGAGAAAAAAGCGAAATTTCTGGCGCGGATAGAAAGACAATTGCTAAATATGGTACCCGAGGACAGCCAAAGCTGGTGTACTCCAGCCACCGTGGTTCTTGAGGGAACCCCTTACCAGGAACTTATAGAGTACGGGGAACAAAAACAGGTGGACCTGATTGTATTGGGGGTTCGCGGCCACAGTCTTTTAGAAACATTTATTGTGGGATCCACCACGGACCGGGTGATCAGCAGGGCCACCTGCCCGGTGCTTGCCATCCGCCAGCCTAAGACCGGAAAAAAGGAAGGAAAACAGGTAGAGCCGGCAAATGACAAAAAACAAGACGGGCACGATATAGTAACGGATGACAGACAAAAACTGACCGCTGCACAGATTATGGAAACCAATGTGATAACGGTGACACCGGATACCAAGATTGCCACGGCAGTGAAATTGTTTTTAGATCACCATATTAACGGGGTCCCGGTGCTGGATGATCAGGGGCAGCTAAAGGGTATTTTGTGTCAGAGCGATCTGATATTTCAACAGAAAAATATATCCATGCCCCCTGTTTTCAGCATGCTTGACAGTTTTATTCCTTTGGCCTCATCCCGGCAGCTGGAACATGAGTTTGAAAAGATATCTGCCATCACTGTTGCCCAGGCCATGGCGGATGACCCTGTAACCACAGGGCCGCAAACACCGATCTCAGAGATTGCCAGCCTGATGGTGGAAAACAGGTTTCATACCATCCCGGTGGTTGAGGACGGTAAACTTTTAGGGATCATCGGACAAGAGGATATACTAAAGCGCCTGATATAAAGGTAGACATTGTTACCGGTCTGACATGCACAATAATTTCGGGTTAACCAAAGGGACAATCAAGAGGTTCCCGGCACCCTGTGGACCAAAAAGAAAACGGGTAACCGCAACGGAGATTGAAAATGGCGTATGATTTTTCAATTGAATTTTTACAGACACTATTTGATTTTTTTGATGCTATCTTTGAATTGATTAACCTCCTGCCGTAAACAGGAAGGTTATGGTAAAATTTCCTGTTTGAGCATGCAGCAGGCAATTTTGTGTACAGGTGTCCCCTCTTTGTCATAGGACAGGTTCTGCGGCTGGATCATTTTGTTCATCACACACCCTTCCGGAATGGTCAGGCCGAACAGGTCTTTTTCGTTGATTTTCGGGGTTTTGATCAATTGGTTGTTTTTAATTTCAAAGGCGTGAAGGGCAAAATCTTCACACACCGGACACTGGTACACCCTGCCGTTGGGAAAAACAAAGTAGTTGTCTGCCACGGTTCCTGCGCATTGAAACGCCTCGTCCCGCTCCAGAAACACCTTGGGGTAGGTGACGATGATCCCCTGTTGGGCAATTGTTTCAGCAACCCGTGGAATCGTTTGCTGCCATACTTTTTTGGTAACCTGCAGGGTGTCCCTGGTTTTTGAGGATTGGCCCCGTATTCCGATCACCTGGATAAAAAACCGTTCAAGACCCAGGTTTTTGACAAGATCAGGCATCATTTCAAGTTCATGAATGTTCTTTTCCGAAACAGTGTAGATCATGGAGCAGGAAAAATTCTTATCCCTGGCCTTTTCAATGCCTTCTATAACCTTTTCAAAGCTGCCTTTCCCCCTGATAGCATTATTGGTAGCCCTTGTTGCGCCATCCAGGGAAAAGGATAAGAAATCGATATCCGTGTGGGATATCCGGTCCAGGATATCATGGAAGAGATACCCGTTGGTATCTATGGTGATGGATTTAAACCCAAGGGATCTGGCATGCTTTACAGCGATGGACAAATCCGGATGCAGCGTGGGTTCCCCGCCTAAAAAGACCAGATTGGTTCTGGCGGCCTGGTCTTCAAATATGGAAAGCCAGGCTGTGATTGTATCGATATCAAGGGTGCTGGTACCGTGCTGGTCCGGATTGATATAACAATGGCCGCATGACAGGTTGCATTTTGTTAAAATGTGGAAGAAAAGATTGGACGCATCTTTGGAAAATGCGACAGTCTGTTTTTTCATTTTTCTTAAGTTTTATCCCATGCACTGTTTGGTGAAATTCGGATCGAAGGGCACCGGATACTTGCCGTCAAAGCAGGCTTTGCAAAAGTTTTGTTCCGGGTTTTTCACCCCGGATGCCTCCAGCATGCCGCCAATGGACAGATAGTGCAGTGAATCAAGCTCCAGGTATTCTTCCAGCTCTTTGACACTCTTTTGTGCTGCTATCAACTCACCCTTGGATGAAAAATCGATTCCGTAGTAGCATGGAAATTTATGGGGCGGACAGGAGATGCGCATGTGGATCTTTTTAACACCCAGCTCCCGCAAAGCTTTGACCCTGGTTTTGGCCGTGGTGCCGCGGATGATGGAATCCTCGATAATGATAATATCCTTGCCCTTGATCAGCTGGCGAACCGGATTGAGTTTGATTCGAACGGCAAAATCGCGCATGGTCTGGGTGGGCTGGATAAAACTTCTTCCCACATAATGGTTTCTGATCATGCCCATCTCAAAGGGGATTCCCGATTCCCTGGCATACCCGATGGCGGCATAATTACCTGAATCGGGAAACGGCATGACCAGATCGGCGTCCACGTGGGATTCCTGTGCCAGCCGCCGGCCATGGGCTTTTCGCATTTCATAAACGTTTTTGCCGTCAATGGTGGAATCGGGCCGGGCAAAATAGATATACTCAAAGATACACAACGACTTTTTCTTCGCCGCTTTGGGATGATAGATGCTTTTAATTCCATCCTCATTGATGATCACGATTTCCCCGGGTTCCAGTTCCCGGATAAACTCGGCCTGAACCAGATCAAAGGCACAGGTTTCAGAGGCCAGGACATAGTGGCCGTTGAGCTTGCCAAGGGCCAGGGGCCTGAAGCCGTTGGGATCTTTCATCCCGATGATCTCTCCCTTGCAGGTGAGAAGGATCATGGAATAGGCACCCTCAATTTTAGATACGGCATTTAAGATGGCGGTTTCATAGTCGCCTTTGACCAGATTTTTGATGAACAGGTGTAAAAAGACTTCAGAATCCATGGTGGTCTGGAAAATAGATCCCTGCGCTTCCAGCTCCTCCCGCAAAAGGTGGGCATTCACCAGGTTGCCGTTATGGGCCAGGGCATAGGATCTATGGCGGTGATTGACGATAAAGGGCTGGGCATTGGTTAACACCGAATCCCCGGTTGTGGAATACCGTACATGGCCGATGGCGGACCCGCCTTCGATGCGTTCCAGATCTTCCATGTTGAAAATATCCGGGACAAGCCCCATTCCCTTATGAGAAAAAATTTTATCGTTGATCCCGCGGTTCACCGATATTCCGGCACTTTCCTGTCCACGGTGCTGAAGGGCGTACAGCCCGAAATAAGTAATTTTGGCGGCCTCGGGATGACGGTAGAGTCCAAAAACCCCGCATTCATCTTTGGGCCGGTCGTTTTCAATCATATGATTATGCATCGCTTGATTTTGCATCGCTATTTTCCTGGTGGTAATCTTGGATGGGTTTGACATGAAGTCTCTCTTTTTTCAGTGCCTGGATAGCGCTGCAGATCGCTTTGGTTCCGTCAGTTGTGGTGGCATAGGGTATTTTATACTTAATAGCCGCCCTTCTTATTTCATACCCGTCCTGTTTGGTCTGGCTGGAAGCGCCGGTGTTTAAGATCAATTGAACTTCATTGTTGGTCACGGCGTCCACCACATGGGGTCTGCCGGCCGACACTTTTTTAACCAGTTTGTTTGGCACGTCATTCTCTTTAAGAAACATGGACGTTCCGCGGGTGGCCATGATGGTGAATCTCATCTCGTGAAAATTTTTGGCCACGGGCAGGGCTGCCATCTTGTCCTTATCCTGGACGGAAATGAAGACAGTGCCCTCTGTGGGAAGCTTTTGTCCTGCGGCAAACTGGGCCTTGGCCACAGCTGCGCCCAGATCCTTGTCAATACCCATGACTTCGCCTGTAGATTTCATTTCCGGTCCCAGGACCGGATCAACCTTGGAAAACCGGTCAAAGGGCATGACGGCCTCTTTGACACAATAGTACGGCGGGATAATTTCTTTAGTAAGTCCAAGCTCCTCTAATGTCTGGCCCAGCATGACCTTGGTGGCCAGTTTGGCCAGGGGAATCCCGATGGCCTTGGAGACAAAGGGGATGGTCCGCGAGGCCCTGGGGTTTACCTCTATAATGTAGACCTTGTCATTCATGATCCCGAACTGGATGTTCATCAAACCCTTTACGTTCAGTTCTTTGGCAATGGCCTTGGCTGCTGAGGTCATTTCATCAATGTGGTTCCGGGAAATGGAATATGGCGGCAGCACGCAGGCAGAGTCACCCGAATGAATGCCGGCCTCTTCAATATGCTCCATCATCCCACCGATAATGGTGGTTTTTCCGTCGGAGATGGCGTCCACATCCAACTCAAAGGCCTCTTCAAGGAATTTGTCGATTAGAACGGGTTTGTCAGGAGAGGCCTGGACCGCCAGTTCAAAATACTCCTGAATATCGCTTTCATCAAAAACGATTTTCATGGCACGGCCGCCAAGAACAAAGGAGGGCCGGACCATCACGGGATATCCAATATCGTCTGCAACTTTTTTGGCTTCATCCAGGCTGTGTGCAATACCGTTTTCAGGCTGGAGCAGTCCTAGTTTGTCAAGCATTTCCTGGAACTGATCCCTGTCTTCTGCCCGGTCAATGCTTTCCGGGCTGGTGCCGATGATGGGAACCCCGGCTTTTTTCAGATCCGTGGCCAGATTTAGCGGGGTCTGCCCGCCAAACTGGACAATGACGCCATAGGGTTTTTCTTTTTCAACGATGTGAAGGACATCTTCTCTGGTTAAGGGCTCAAAATACAGCTTGTCAGAGGTGTCATAATCGGTTGAAACGGTTTCCGGGTTGGAGTTGACCATGATGGACTCCACCCCTTCTTCTTTCAGGGCAAAGGAAGCATGAACACAGCAGTAGTCAAACTCGATGCCCTGGCCGATACGGTTGGGGCCGCCACCTAAGATAATGACTTTCTTTTTATCTGAGACACGGGCTTCGCATTCGGTTTCATAGGTGGAATAATAGTATGGCGTGGTGGCCCGAAATTCTGCAGCACAGGTATCAACAAGCTTGTACACCGGTACCAGATCAATGTCTTTTCTGGCCTGCTCAATCTGTTTGTCGGTTAAGCCTGACAAAAAGGCCAGTTGCTTATCTGAAAATCCCTGTTTTTTTGCCTTTTCAAACAGATCCCGGGGCAGGTCTTTGCCGGCCAGCTTAATCTGTTTTTCAAGATCCACAATCTGTTTCATCTGAAAGAGGAACCAGGGATCAATATGGGTCATTTCATAGATCATGGTAATGGGCATGCCGTGCTCAATGGCATATTTTATATAGAACAGGCGCTGGGAGTTGGGTGTGGATAATTTATATTCCAGCTCATTGCCGGAAACACTTCCCGGTAAAGGATCCTTGCCGTCTGCCCCGAAACCGGCCCGGCCGATCTCAAGGGAACGCATCCCTTTCTGGAACGCCTCTTTAAAGGTTCTGCCAATGGACATGGTCTCCCCGACAGATTTCATGGCCGTGGTCAGGACATCGTCGGCTTCCGGGAATTTTTCAAAGGTCCAGCGGGGAATTTTTACCACGCAATAGTCAATGGAGGGTTCAAAACAGGCCAGGGTTTCACCGGTGATATCATTGGGGATTTCATCCAGGGTGTATCCTACCGCAAGTTTGGCGGCAATTTTGGCAATGGGGAACCCGGTGGCTTTGGAGGCCAGGGCACTACTTCTGGAAACCCTGGGGTTCATTTCAACCACAATGATGTCGCCGTTTTCAGGATTCACGGCAAACTGAACATTGGACCCGCCGGTGTCAACACCGATTTCACGGATAATGGCCAAAGAGGCATCTCTCAGTTCCTGGTATTCCTTGTCAGAAAGGGTCTGGGCCGGTGCCACCGTGATGGAATCGCCGGTGTGAACACCCATGGCATCAATGTTTTCAATGGAACAGATGATAACAACATTGTCTGCATGGTCCCGCATCACTTCCAGCTCATACTCTTTCCATCCTAAAACGGATTCTTCCAGCATGACCTGGGTATTGAGACTGGCATCAAGGCCGGCTTTGCACAAGTTGTTCAGCTCTTCTGTATTATAGGCCACACCGCCGCCGGTGCCGCCCAGGGTAAAAGAGGGACGGACAATAATGGGAAAACCGATTCTTTTTGCCACGTCTTCCACTTCATGCATATTGGTGGCAAATCCGCTCTTGGGAATCCGAAGCCCGATTTTGTTCATGGCATTTCTGAACAATTCTCTATCTTCGGCCTTATTGATGGCATCTTCCGAGGCACCGATCAACTCCACATTGTATTTTTCAAAAACACCGGTTTTGGCCGCTTCAATGGCCGTATTCAGGGCGGTCTGTCCTCCCAGGGTCGGTAAAAGGGCGTCCGGTCTTTCTTTTTCAATGACCTTGACCACGGTTTCAGGGGTCACAGGTTCTATATAGACCCGGTCGGCCGTTTCCGGATCCGTCATGATGGTGGCGGGATTCGAGTTGATTAAAATCACCTCATATCCTTCTTCCTTCAGGGCCTTACAGGCCTGGGTGCCGGAATAATCAAACTCGCAGGCCTGGCTGATAATAATCGGGCCGGCGCCAATAATCAGGATTTTTTTTATGTCTTTACGCTTTGGCATCTTGGATCACTTTTGCAAACTGGTTAAAAAGATAGGAAGCATCATGGGGGCCCGGGGAGGCTTCAGGATGGTATTGGACGGCAAATGCCTTTACAGCATCATTCTTCAACCCTTCTAGGGAATCTTCGTTCAGGTTGATGTGCGTCATGGATGAGCTGTCCTGGCCGATGGTATTCAGATCCACGGCAAACCCATGGTTCTGGGATGTGATTTCCACCTTGTTGGTGGACAGGTTTTTTACCGGCTGGTTGCCCCCGCGGTGTCCGAATTTGATTTTCAGCGTTTTTCCGCCCATGGCAATGCCCAAAAGCTGCATTCCCAGACAGATGCCGAAGATTGGGACAATACCCAGCAATTGCCGGATGGTCTCAACCGCATAGGTCACAGGCTCAGGATCGCCCGGGCCGTTGGACAAAAAGATGCCTTCAGGCTTCAGGTCTAAAATGGTTTGGGGGTCTGTTGTGGCAGGTACGACAAGCACTTCACAGCCGGCTTTTTCAAGGCAGCGGATAATATTGTATTTTATTCCGAAATCAAGGGCCACCACCGAGTGTTTTTTACCTTTAAACCGCCAGATAAAAGGATTGTTGAGTGTGTCCGGATCAATATAATCGGGCTGGTTGTATCGCCAGAAATACGGTTTTTTGGTGGTGACTTTTTCGACAAGGTCACTGCCCTGCATGGAGGGGATCTCTTTTGCCTTTTTAACAAGAGAATCAGGATCAAGATCAGATGTTGAAATCACCGCCCGCATGGCTCCTGATTTTCTGATATGGCGGGTTAATGCCCGTGTGTCCAGATCTTCAATACCCAGGACATGGCTTTTGATCAGGTAGTCGGCAAGCGTGCCTTTGGATCTGAAATTGCTGGGAAATTCCTGGTATTCCTTTACTATAAGTGCTTCGGCCTGGATTCTGCCGGATTCGATATCCTCCGGGCAGACACCATAATTGCCGATTAAAGGATAGGTCATGGTAACCATCTGACCAAAATAGGATGGATCGGTTAATATCTCCTGGTATCCGGTCATGCTGGTATTAAACACGACTTCACCTTTTGCTTCCCCCGGGCCTGTAAAGCTCCTACACGGAAAAATACGCCCATCTTCTAGGGCCAATAATGCTTTCATAACGTCTACACCTGTTCACCATAAAGGTTTATTCAATATCCGGGATCTTTTTCCCGGATGGATGTCTCAGTCATTGTAAATCGAACCTGTTTACTTAGCACATTTGGAGTTATTTTGGCAAGTTACTTTTGTCCGGTAATAGTTATCTCGATGATCCTTTTGCGGGCGTGGTTGTCATGGTTGATGATCACAATCTGTTGCCAGGTGCCCAGACGCAGGCCGCCTTCACGGATCGGCACCACAATGGAAGGTCCGATAATGGCTGCCTGAACGTGGGAGTGCCCGTTTCCGTCATGCCAGGCCAATTCGTGCTTGTAAACGGCATTTGGCGGCGCTATCCGGTTGATGGCGTCCTGAAGATCTTCAACCACGCCCGGTTCATATTCAATGGTTGTGACCGATCCTGTTGATCCCACGGCCGTAATGGCGGCACAGCCGTTGACAATGCCCGAGGTCTCAATCATCTGCCGGATTTCCGGTGTGATATCATTGATTCCAGGGCCTGTCTGCTGGTGAATGGTTAAGGTGTCACACCATGTTGTAGTGTCCATAATGATTTCCTCCGCTGGTGTTGGCAAAAGCTTGAGTTATCTTTTTTGGCACCTCTAGTGATTGTCTTTGTTCCGATTTTTGCGCCTTGAGCTCAAAACAAAATTTTAAGTATTCGAGATACCTTTTTGTTTATTCCACCAAAGAGGGATTTAATCAAGAAGATCTCGAGGAATACAGAAGACTGACTGGTGAAATAAAACAGCATGGTGAAATACCGTCAACCGATGGGCAATGCTCTGTCGGTCTAAAAGGCTTATTTTTAGCTTTATTCCAATGAATACAATAGGTTGATGTTCGATTTGGCGCATGGCACAAAAAATGAATACTAAAGATTACGGCATAACTCTATATTTGATTTAAAAAAGGGAGAAGATAGATGGGAATGATCATCAGCGACCATGAAAATCAGGGGAAAAAAGAGTATTACAGCGCGGAGTTCAAATTACACCACCCCCGCATTCTGTACCAGTTTAAAATACGCAAAAGCCACACAGAGCCGATGTTCGCAGTGGTACAAGAAGGTTCCAAGGCACTGGAGAACCTTAACGAAGGCGATGTAATCAATATGCGGTATTACTGCCTGGACAAAACCATACCGGCCCAATCTCTGGATACGACGATTAAATATATTACAAAAGACAGCTCCACAGGATTCAAAGATCACTATGTCATCGGGCTTGATATAGAAACGCAAGAACAGCTGAGTGTGGCCTGAAAAAGTTAATCCGTAACAGTTTTAGCCCACAAAATCATTTCGTGAATATCCGGGTTGGGACTATTGGGATCTGTTCAAAATAGAAAATTGACTTGCTGTGAAACCAAGAATTTAAACAAACCGGTTGCCTTATCCGACAAAACTGGTAAAGTGCTCGAACAAATTAATAGTTTATGCGAGCCAACATGTTTAAAAAATTGAAGTTTCTCATTTATACAAAGCCTTTTATTGCCTTTGCCTACTATCTGATCCGGGTATACAGTCTGACTTTCAGGCTTCACATCGTCAATGAAGAGAAATGGAAAACATTGCTTGCCCAGAAAAAAACCATTCTTTTATGCACCTGGCACCAGCAGTTTTTTGCCGCCATCCGGCACTTTAAAACCTATTCCAATTTGAACCCGGGCCTCATGATCAGCCAGAGCCGTGACGGGGATCTGATCTCCGGCGTGGCGAACCGGTCAGGATGGCATACCCCGAGAGGATCTTCTTCCAGAGGGGGCAGAAAAGCAATGGGCGCCATGATCGACCATCTTTCAACCCATGGGTTTGGTGCCCACATTCTGGACGGGCCCACAGGACCCATCGGGAAAGTAAAATCCGGTATCATTAAAATGGCATGGGATACCGATGCCGTGGTTGTCCCGTTTTATGCTTCTGCCCCAAAGGCCTGGTTTTTTAACTCCTGGGACCGGTTTATGCTGCCCAAGCCCTTTTCAAAGGTAACCATTACGTTTGGTGAAGAGATGCATTTTCCGCAAAACGGTACCCAGGCCGATTTCGAGGAGCACCGGGCACTTTTGGAAAAAACAATGCTGCCGGGACTTGTTCTGTAATTTAAAAAGCAGCGCGCATTTTTTTTAGGTTGGACCGGTAGCAGATGTGGATACGTCTTAAAAAAGACGGCGCATTCCCGTTGTTTTCTTGATAATTTTGTTCAGCAATATTATGGTTACGCCAACACTGGCGTAAACTTTGAACCGCAGGGTGTCTATGGACCACACCATCATAAGTTCAGTTTTTCCAGATCTTGAAAAACCTTTATATGATCTTTTGATCAATCGTGTGACATCTTTTCAAACACAGGCAGAAGATCAAGGCATCACACTTGATGTGGCGCCGGCCCTTGCCGCAGACATGGTAAAGGTATTCTTATTCAGCGAATTTGTCTTTTCTGCACTCACCCGGAATCCTGCCATATTCAAGGACCTGGTTGGATCAAAGGATCTTTTTAAATCCTATTCCCGGCAATCTTTTGCCAGCCGTCTGGACACCCTTATTTCTCCGGACATGGATCTTGCAGCCACAAAAGAGGTGCTTTTAAAAACAAAGCTGACTGAAAGCGTCCGGATTGCCTGGCGGGATCTGACCGGGCAGGCAGAACTTACCGAGACCCTGGCGGATCTTTCCAACCTGGCTGATGCTGTGGTGGACAAAAGTCTGAACGCCATTTACAGCGCCATGGCCGATCAGTACGGGGTGCCGGTGGACAGTGATGGCAATTTCCAGGGTCTTATCGTTCTGGGGATGGGGAAGCTGGGTGCCGGGGAACTCAATTTTTCCTCTGATATCGACCTGATCTTTGCCTATCCCAAAGAGGGGTTCACCAATGGCAGTGCCATGATTTCCAATGAGGAGTTTTTCACAAAGGTCTGCCAAAAGTTTTTAAAGTTCTTTTCCGCAGGATCCCATGAAATCAATTTTTACCGGATTGATACCCGGTTGCGGCCATACGGAGATGGGGGGCCCCTGGTAATGAGCAGTGCTGCCCTTGAAGAATACTACCAGGCCCAGGGACGGGAATGGGAGCGGTATGCCATGATCAAGGCACGGCCCATTGCCGGGGACATTGATGCCGGATACGCAGTGCTGAAAACATTGAATTCATTTATTTACCGCAGATATTTTGATTACGGGTCATTTGATTCTTTCAGAGACATGAAAAACAGAATCACGTTGCAGGTAAAAAACAAGCGGTTGCAAAACAATATCAAGCTCGGGGCCGGCGGTATCCGGGAAATTGAATTTTTCGGGCAGTTGTTCCAGCTCATCCGGGGCGGGGTGGAGCCCACACTTCAGGAACGCCGGATTTTGATTGTGCTGGATCTGTTGCAGACCCACCAGTGTATTGATCATAAAACAAAGGACGATTTGAAAAACGCCTATGTTTTTTTGAGGATGACGGAAAACAGGCTTCAGGAATATGCTGATCTTCAAACCCATGACATCCCGCAAAGAGACGCGCAAAAGTTGATTCTTGCCCTGTCTATGGGAATGACCCGTGTTGATGAATTTGAAAAACAGCTTCAGTCCCATCTTGAGACGGTGCACCATCACTTCAGGCAGCTTCTGGTAGCAGAAGACCAGGATAGGGCCGACAGTGAAATTCAGGATTTAAAGCAGATGTGGATTAATATCAACGATCCGCAGTTTGCAGCTGTTTCGGTTTCCATTGGTAAGTTTAAAGACCCGGAAAAGGTGTTGTCTGTATTACGGTCCCTTGAACAGCACCCCAATACAAAGCGCCTGACACCCAACGGCCGGAAAAAATTGTCACGGCTGGTGCCCGTCCTTGTGAAAAAAATCAGCAAAGAGGATGAACCGGACACTATCCTGGGAAAACTGATTGATCTTGTTATCACCATTGAAAGACGGACCACCTATCTGTCGCTGCTTCTTGAAAATAAGGGGGCTATTCAAACCCTGATCACCCTGGCCCAGAAAAGCCCCTGGATTATCACCTTTTTGTCCAGGCATCCGGCGTTAATGGATGAGTTGATGCATCCGGCCACGCTTTATTCGCCGCCGGGCAGACATGCCCTTGAAAAAGAGATGGGATCGCGTATGGACAGGGTGCCCAAAGACGATTTGGAATATATTCTAGAAGAGTTATGCATCTTTAGGCAGATCAATATGCTGCGGGTATCTGCCGCCGACGTCAGCGGCAATTATCCCTTGATGAAAGTCAGTGATCATTTAACCTGGATCGCGGAAACCGTTCTTGCCCGTGTCCTTCAGGTGTCCTGGTCTATTGTGTCCGAAAAATACGGTATACCCGAAGGCATCCCAGGTAGCAGCGTCAGCGATTGCGGGTTTGCTATCGCAGCTTATGGAAAGGTCGGTGGCCTTGAGATGGGGTACAAATCCGATATTGATATTGTTTTTCTTTATGATGCCGGTTTCGGTCAGACCCGGGGAAAAGATAAATCCATTGATAATATAAGGTTCTATTCCAATTTAGGCCAGCGGATCATCAATATTCTCACCATGCACACGGCAGCAGGAACCCTTTATGGCGCAGATATGAGGCTTCGGCCCGGCGGCAATTCCGGTATGATTGTATCCCACATCGAGGCCTTTGAAGAGTATCTTGAAGAACAGGCCTGGACCTGGGAACATCAGGCCCTGATCCGGGCACGGGCTGTGGCCGGAGACAGCTCCCTGTGCGCAAAATTTGAGAGGATTCGCAAAAAAACACTTGCCGTCAAGCGGCAGGATATCTCTTTAAAAAAAGAAGTGGCTGACATGCGCGAACGCATGCGGACCGAACGCCTCAAGACAGCGCCGGATCAATTTGATTTGAAACAGTCAAAAGGCGGCATTGTGGATATCGAGTTCCTGGTTCAATACCTGGTGCTGAAACATGCCGTCAGGTGTGAGGACATTACTTTCTGGACCGACAATATGCGGCTTTTGGAAAGTCTTGACGGGGAGGGGATTATCACCGGGTGTGAAGCGGAGCGCCTCCAGAATGCCTATATTGCCATGAGAAAAGCCATCCACCGCCGCAACCTCCAGGAAAAGAGCCTGCAGGTATCAGACAACCGATTTGCCGTTCACCAGAACTACGTGAATGAGATCTATGGGAAATACCTGGCTGGCACCGGATGATCGGCACACCTGTTTAGGATCGGCTCTAAAAATATTTAGGGGCAAAGCTGTGCATTGCCTTACTTGATCTTTTGTTTTCAAAATATCCAATGTTTTAAGGTTTCTGGGAAACAGTTTAGATCAAGTTGTTTTGTACCGATTCCTTATTTGATCTATGGTGATTCTCAAAAATATGTTCTGGAAAAAAACATATAAGAAAAGAAGCACCCAAAGGCAAATAGATTGTCACTCAACGGGCTTTAAAATTGGGGTGATAGAAAACCATATCCGTGTATCGGAACCTGTTTCTGCGATTTGCTATATAACCCGCACCCGTTCTCTGTGTCGCGATTATGACACAGACCCGGTGTTGAGAATCTCATCTGCTTTTTCCATCTGGATCAAAAACAGGTCCTCGGGGACCCGTGCCGGGCCAGGTGCCCTGAACACCCTGTGTCTGGCGCAAAGAGAATTGTCCCCTTTACAATATTTTTTTCTGGTAATCGGCCATGTCCGGCACGCGGTTCATCTGGTCCTTAAAGAAATACACCTTGAAAGAAGTTCACAGTCCGCCATTTCGTACTCCTTTGTGCAATAATTATAAGAAATTTACAGGAAATTAATAGAAACGGATCCATCCGTTAAGGAGAAGCATATGTCGTGTTACAGGACCGTCATTGCGGAGTGTCCGGCTGGTGAAATCATGTGAAATTCATCTGTGTGCCGATGGGCTCTCGGGCAAGAGACATAATTGTATTGGTGAGACAGCTGTCGGGTGACAAAATAGAGGCGTCTCCCAAAATCGGCAATCCGTTTTGGAGTAGTTAACCGGTTGATTTTAAAGAGTAAGCTGTCTTGCCTGGATTGCCTTTTCTAAAAAGAGATAAAAGTGGCATATATTGTGCAAAATCAGACTGAGATAGGCTTTTTTCAAGAAAAAGCCCATAGACTGGACAAAACGGTGAGTGTGAAATGAGTGTATGAACCATCAGACAATGATCATCAAAGATCAGGAGGTGCAATGACAACAAAAAAGGAAAATGGATTTTATGAAAAATTAGAGAAAAAGGGTGTCTCTCGACGGGCATTTCTCAAGTATTGTACAGCGCTGACAGCCACCATGGGACTTTCCTATTCCTGTGTGGGCAAAGTGGCGCAGCAGATTGAAACAGCAGCAGCCGCCCAGAGGCCGCCGGTGGTATGGCTGCATTTTGGTGAATGTACCGGTTGCTCGGAGGCCTTTTTACGGACACCGGATGTGGGCGCCATTATTCTGGAAACCATTTCTGTGGAATACCATGAGACCATCATGGCAGCATCCGGCCACCAGGCAGAAGAAAATCTGCACAATGCCGTTGAAAAATACAAAGGCAAGTTTGTCTGTGTGGTGGAAGGTGCCATTGCCACAAAATACAACGGCGCCTATGGCAAGGTTGCCGACAGGACCTTTCTTGAGATTGCCAAAGAGGTTGTGCCCAAAGCGGCCGCAACACTTTGCATGGGAACCTGTGCCTGCTATGGCGGTGTGGCGGCTGCCTCACCCAACCCCGGCGGCTACAAGGGTGTGGGCGATGCATTGGGAATCAGCCCCATCAACCTTCCCGGCTGTCCCACCAATCCGTTGAATCTCATTGCAACGGTTTTAAAATATCTCAACAAGGAAGCCATTGAGCTGGATGACCTGGGCCGCCCCATATTTGCTTACGGAGATTCGGTCCATGATAACTGCCCCCGCCTTGAGCACTATGAAGAAGGCAATTTTGTTGAAGAATTCGGTTCCAAGGAAGCGGAAATGGGGTATTGTCTGGCCCAACTGGGCTGCAGAGGCCCTGAAACCTATAACAATTGTCCCACTGCTAAGTTTAATGACGGAACCAGTTTCCCCATCCAGGCAGGCCACCCCTGCATCGGGTGCAGCGAACCTGATTTCTGGGATACCATGACGCCTTTTTATGAAGAATCATAAAAGGACAACCCAATTGTTAAACATTGCAACGAGAATACATCAAACAGTGAAAGGAAATTGTTATGGGGAAAAAAATTATTGTTGATCCCATCACCCGGATTGAGGGTCATTTAAGAATAGAAGTTGAAATTGAAAACGGAAAAGTGGTGGATGCGTGGACATCGGGCCAGATGTTCCGCGGCATTGAAATCATGCTCCAGGGAAGAGACCCCCAGGACGCTCACCATTTTGTTCAACGTTCCTGCGGAGTGTGTACCTATATCCACGCCCTGTCAGGCGTTCGGGCTGTTGAAGCGGCCTGCAACATCGAGATTCCTGAAAATGCCCAGATTATCAGGAACCTGCTTCACGGCGCCCAGTACCAGCACGATCATATTGTCCATTTTTATCATCTGCACGCCCTTGACTGGGTGGATATTGTCTCTGCCCTGTCCGCAGATCCCGTAAAAACAGCCAAGCTGTCTGAAAACGTCAGCGGCCGTCCGCAGAGTGCCGCCTATTTCAAAGAGGTGGCGACCAAGCTGAAAACATTTGTTAACAGCGGCCAGCTGGGTCCGTTTAACAATGCCTACTGGGGCCACCCGGCTTACAACCTGCCGGCGGAAGCCAATCTGATGGCAGCCTCCCACTATCTTGAAGCCATTAAGCTCCAGGCCAAAGCCGCCCGGATGCACGCCATTTTCGGCGGGAAAAATCCCCACCCCCAAAGCCTGGTAGTAGGCGGGGTTACATCTGTAAAGGATCTTACTCCGGAAAGAATTGATGAATTCGTCAATATCTGGAAGGAGACCAAGGCGTTCGTGGATGAGGTCTATATCCCGGATCTTCTTGCCGTGGCCTCTTTTTACAAGGATTGGGGCGCCATCGGCGGTAACAATGACACCTATCTTTGCTATGGTGATTTTCCGCAAAAAGGGCTGAATGATGACCTGCTTTACCCGGCCGGGGCTCTCATGGGGGATCTGACGCCCAAAGGTGTGGATACCAACCTTGTGACCGAAGATGTGACCCGCGCCTGGTATGAAGACGGCGGCGCCAAACATCCGTATAAAGGCGAAACCAAACCGATCAAGGGCGAGGTTACCTATAATACCGATGACAAGTATTCCTGGCTCAAGGCCCCCAGGTATGACGGCAAATCCGCAGAGGTCGGCCCCCTTGCCAGGAATCTTGTGGCATATACCAGCGGCCAGGAAGATGTTAAAAATCTGATCGGCCATGTCCTTAAAACCCTGGGTGTGGGTACGGATGCTCTTTTTTCCACCCTTGGCAGAACTGCTGCCAGAGGCGTTGAAACCGTGGTTATCGGTAATGCCATGGAAGGCTGGATCGACAGATTGAAATCCAATATTGCCTCGGGCGATAAAAGGACATACCAGCCCTGGACCATGCCGGACAAGGGTATGGGATACGGCCTTAATGACGTCCCAAGGGGCGCACTGGGCCACTGGATCGAAATTGACGGCGGCAAGATCAAGAATTACCAGTACGTGGTACCCTCCACCTGGAATTTCGGCCCCAGCGACGGCAAGAATCAGAAGGGCCCGGTGGAAAAATCACTGATCGGAACACCAATAGCCGATCCCAAGCAGCCCCTGGAAATTTTAAGAACCGTTCATTCCTATGACCCGTGTATTGCCTGTGCCGTTCATGTTATTGATCCGCACACCAATGAGACCTACAAGGTAAAGGTTATTTAATCTGTCCCGTGCTCCGCTTTGTTTAAAGCGGAGCACGGCTTCTTAAATAGGAAGGCTTATGAAAGATAATATTACAGTACTGGGCGTGGGAAATATCCTTTACAAGGACGATGGTGTCGGTATCCGTGTGGTGGAAAAATTGAACGATGCTTATGATTTTTCCGACAATGTCACCATTGTTGACGGCGGGGTTCTGGGGATCAACCTTCTGGGAATTATCTCCAATGCAGGACGTCTTATTGTGGTGGACACCGTTATAAATAATGGCAAGCCAGGCGATTTTCACCGGCTTGAACATGATCAGATCCCCAACCGGATCCTGGCCAAACAGTCCCTTCACCAGGTAGATCTGATAGAAGCGTTGACCCTGTGTAATGCACTGGACCATGTTCCGCAGACCACCATTATCGGCATTGAACCCGAGAATATCGAAACCCTGGATGACACCATGACAAAGGTGGTCGCATCAAAACTGGAGGCATTCACCAACAAAGTCCTTGAAGAGATTACGGCGCTTGGCGGGTCATATACGCGCAAATCTGTGGCCGAAAAAGCATAGACCCGCGTTTGCAACGTAGAAAAAGGGTTGGATATCCTTAATTTGACGTGGACACTTTGGACAACCAAGGGGGTATCATCAGGGTTATAAAACGTTGATGGTACCTTCCCGTCCACGGCAATGCATCGGCGTTTTGAGATGGCTTGGAGTTATCCCAAAAGCCTTAAGGCCTTTCTCGACGCTTTATCCACGAGTGCAAAGAATCTGTCTGTTTCATCTTTTTGTCGTGACGGCTTGTGGCCTTGAACTTTTATAAAGTCACAATCGCGTTGATCAACTAATTTGAAAAATTCCTGATAGAGTTCAGCGTTTTTAATGCGCCTGTTCTTCTTTGATTGATAATTATTCTGCTCCAACCGGCCACGCCTTCTGGGGAGCCCGATAATATTTTGAGAATCTGTAAAAATCGATACCCTGCACCCTTTCTCTTTGATCGAGGTTAACGCCCAGATCAAGGTCTGCAGTTCCAGTCGGGTTGAACTTGTGAGTTCAAATTGTTTCACTTTTACATCTGTTTCCAGTGACTCAGAATAGGGCTCTTTCTGCGGGACGCATAAAAAGGCCCCATATCCAATCTTTGATCTGGGATTGACACTCCCATCTATAAACAGTCGCAACGTGGCCATAAAAATCAGGTTCCCTGATACCGGGATAACAACCTGTCCAAGTGACCGGCAAAGGCATTCCGGTTTTTCTGGTTCAGTGCCGCAGGTCCCCCGGTATCGATCCCGCCCGCCCGCAACGTATCCTTGAATTCTCTCATGTTCAACCGATCCCGGATCGTATCCTCACAAAAAAGGTCCCCCCGGGGATTGAGTGCATCACCGCCCTTTTCCAATACCTGGGCTGCCAGTTGGATATCACTTGTGATGACAAGGTCTCCCGGGTCAAGGCGTTTAAGGATCTCTTTGTCCGCCTCATCAAAACCGGATGAAACCTGAACCGTTTTAATGCAGCGCAGTCGTGGCACCGCCATCTTTTGATTGGCAACAAGCGTCAGCTGGATACCGGTTCGCTGGGCAGCCCTGAATAAAATTTCTTTAATCACCCTGGGGCAGGCATCAGCATCCACCCATATTTTCATCTCATGTTCCAATTTTTTGTTACACTCCCGCTTTTGCCACGTAAACAGCACCTTCGGACGAGCCCCCGGTTAAAGGATTGTCAAACTCAATGGTGTGCGCCTGTGCGCTGTCAAAAACCCTGCCCAGAAGGCTGGTAAAGGACTCTTGGGGGAAACCGTCTGCCCACAGGCCAAACACCCCGCCGGGTTTCAAGTGTTGGGCAAGTTCTGTCAGCCCTTCTTCCGTATAGAAACGTGTATTGGTCTGGTGCAGTACATTGGTTGGAGAGTGATCGATATCTAATAGAATGGCGTCATGTTTTTTTACAGGATCCTGTGGGTCAAAGCTTTGTGCCACATCCCGGGACAGGGCAAAAAAATCGCCATGCACCAGCTGGCACTTAGGATCTTTTGCCAAGATCTCTCCCAGCGGGACAAGCCCTTTTTGGTGCCACTCGATCACCGGTTTTAAATACTCCACAACCACCAGAGAGCTTACCCGCTCATCTTCCAGTGCGGCAACCGCAGTGTATCCCAGGCCAAGGCCCCCGATCACAACGTCGAGGTTGTCTTTATCCAGATCGCCGAGCCCACGCCTGGAGAGCTGAACTTCCGCCTCATGAAACAGGCTGGTCATTAAAAAATACTCCCCAAGCTTTATTTCATAGATATCAAGACCCCCAAGCTGAATCAAACGGCGGCGCCGCAGCATCAAATCTCCGATAGGGGTCGGCTGAAAATCCAATTCCTCGTACATCACACTCATTTTATTCGCCTTTTTTTGTGCATTGACAGAAATCCCGAACAGATCGAATACGGTTCATACCCATTGCCAGACATGGCCGTGCCGCTCTGCAGCTTTGTCCGGCCACCATACCATACTAACCCCAACATTTCACGAGGCGATGTTGTTTTGAATGTCAGGCTGGTTTGTTCAGGTACGGTTCATTTGAATCTTGTGGGCACATGCCACACACAAGGTGGCCTCAGGCATAATCAGCAGCCTTTTATAGGAAATGGGCTCCTCGCAATGCCTGCAGTATCCGAAATCCGGATCGTCAATGAGCCCAAGGGATTTTTTAAGATCTTTTAAGGTTTGTGTTGCCTTTGCAAGGGAAGCTTCATTAATACTTCTGCTGTTGATAGCCTCCATGCGTGTAATCCTGCCAATGGCGTTGTCCGGCGCCACAGGCTTTGACAGGTCCCTGTAAGTTGCCACCTTCTTTTTCAGGGTGCGTATTTTTTCTACAATGGCCTGTCTGATTTTTTCTTTTTCCTTTGTGTTCATATCCTGAGTCATAAGCTGTCGGGTTTAAAATGTCAAATGCAGCACCTGCCCGGTCCAGAAGTAGGTGTTACCTCATAAGACGCATTTTTTAATTTCACACTCTTGATCTATGTCAAACCATTTCAATTTACGTTCTTGTATAATGTGATCAATACTAATTAAAGCAGTTTTTCACCCAGACACCTTAAATTTATACAGGAGCCTATAAGATGTTAAACGTTACACAAAAAGCACAGCAGGAAATAGCAGGATATTTTAAAGATAAACAGATAACCCCCATAAGGATTTTTCTTAATTCAGGCGGTTGAGGGGGCCCTTCCTTTGCAATGGCTCTGGATGAGTCTAAAGAGAGTGACGAAATCTTTGAAGTTGGAAATCATCCCTATGTGATAGACAAGGAACTTTATGCCCAGGCATCCCCTGTGACAATTGATTTCACACAAATGGGATATAAGATCGATACAAATATGGTTATGCCGGAATCAGACTGTGGCGGCTGCGGCTCTGCCGGCAGTTGTTAACCCGGATATCCGGGGCAGGTCTCTTTATCCTTTATCAGGCTCATCTGCGATGAGTGGATGCGCCTGACATTGAACGCTGCGATGAGAGAGACCGCAGATTTTCTCTACGGGGCAGGCGTCTGCTTTTTAAAGAGTGCAGACAGCCGGTTGCTCCACTGGCTGAGCGGAAAATAGAATTCAACCGCTTTTTTATCCGGCATGTAAATGACACCCCCGGCAGGTGCGCTTTCATCTGCCAAAAGGCTCAGGTAACTGTAATCCAGGGCCAGTAACGGGCCGGTGGAATCATATATCTGCGCAACCGTTTTTTGCCATTTTTCGGGATTATCCTTTTTTAATTTGTCTGTCTCCAATGCGCGGCCAACGATGATCTTCCTTCCGGCCAGGACATCATCGTGCTGGATAATCAAATAGTATCCTAATTGCCTGAAATAGTTGTCACTGTGCATACGCCACCCGTAGGATGTGAGCTTATTAATGGGGTCATCCCGGTTTAATATGGAGAAAAACTTTTTCTCTCCCTCCGCCGCCATGTCAACGGCCAGCTTGAGACCGGCTACATTGGATTTCAGAGCGTGCTGCATATATCCCAGCTCTTCCTGCGCCTCAATAAGTTTTGATTTTTTAATCCGCAGGCTTTCAGCTTCTTTTTCAAGTGCATCTTTTTTTGTGGATATCTCGATCCGCTGCTGTTGGGCTTTTTTGTACTTTGCATCGAGCAGTTCATTGAGAGTGGCGTTCCGTTTTTGGGCAAGTGAATTTACCTCAGCCTCTTTTCTGAGGATGGGTTCTAAATAGACCCGCGTCCACCCGAACAGGAGGGCGGCTGTGATGACAATGGCCAGAAGATACCGGCTCCCACCACCGTGTGTTCAGTCTTTTTTCGATCTCTTTTGCTTCCAGAGCAAGGTTTAGCCTTTCGGCTTCCAGCCGGGACAGCTCAGCCCGGCGTATTCTGGCTTCGATTTCCACAGATCCTCCTTTTCTGCCCTGGTGATGTGGCTGATGTATCAATTGAGAACAACAACACAGGTAGCAGGGAAAACTGATCAGCCAACCTGGAGCATGTTATGTTGCAGATAGCCTTGCCGGGTTATCATTATAGTTCAGAGATATCGTCCGGTGAGTATTTAACGTACCGTCTCTTTTTCGTACACTTTTATTTGTGCTTGCGCAATAAGGGAAAACTCATAATTTTGAAAATGCTGGTTTGAGATTCTGCTGACGTATTTTTGCGGTGCCGTTTTACAAATGTATTAAATATGCAGATTCAATTTCTTGTCATTCTCGGATAAAAGAATCAAAAGTCTTTTGGGAAGTGATAGATGGCTTTAAACGCTGGTTGTTTACCGTATGAACACCAGTGACAACCAGGGCCAGTAGGTGATGATGATGACAGCTAAAAGCAGTACCAGCATGAAGGGGATGGTGGCCCTGTAAATAACCATGATCGGTTTATTGAACCGGTATCCTGCAATAAACAGGTTCATGCCCACCGGCGGGGTGAAATAACCGATCTGCATGTTGGCCAGAAAAATGATGCCCAGGTGGATGGGATCAACGCCGTATTGCAGGGCCACGGGCAGCATCAGCGGCACCATGATAATAATGGCGGAAAAGATATCCAGCATGGCGCCCAGGAGCAGCAGAAATACATTAAGCAGAATGAGAAAGACAAGTTTGCTGGATACAAAGGTCTGGCAGATTTCAAACAGTTTCACCGGGACTTCGGCATCGATCAGGTAGTTGGTAAATGCCAGGGATACGCCTAAAATTAAAAGGATGCCCCCCACCATGACCATGGATTCCTTGATAATGGCGGTAAGTTTTGAGAATTTGATCTCTTTGTAGATAAAGACTTCCACGATTAATACGTACATGGCGGTAACGGCGGCTGCCTCGGAAACAGCAAAGTACCCGGAATAGATCCCGGTGAATACAAAAATCGGCAGCGGGATTTCCCAGATGGATTCCCGGATCGCAGACATGGCGTTTTTAACCGAGAACGGTGTCAGCGGGATAGGATGCTTCCGATTGGCCCAGATGCTCCATAAAGAGAGCAAAAGGATCATTAAAAGGGCAGGCAAAATTCCTGCAATAAACAGTTTTTCAATGGAGATGTCTTGTCCCTGGCTCATCTGCTGGGCAATAACGCCGTACAGGATAAGGGGCAAAGAGGGGGGCAGCAGCAATCCTAAACTGCCCGAGGTGGTCACAAGTCCGAGACTGAAACGATCCTTGTAGCCGGCCTGTTTTAATGCAGGATACAAAAGAGCCCCCATGGCCACGATGGTAACGCCGGAGGCGCCGGTAAAGGCGGTAAAAAGGGCGCAGACAATAAAGGCCACAATGGCAAGACCGCCGGGCATCCACCCGAAAAATGCACGGGTCAGGCGCACCAGTCTGGCCGATGTGTTGCTCTCTCCCAGGAGATATCCGGCAAAGGTAAAAAGCGGCAGGGCCAAAAGAATCGGGGTGTCTGCAATGCGGTAAAGCTCAATGGCCATGACGGACAGATCTATGTCCGAGGCATAAAACCCCATCATGGCGCCTGCGATAATAACGGTAAACAGCGGGGCACCCAAAAGCGCCAGCAGGATAAGTATGGCAATCAGCAGATAGATCATGGAACCTGCCGTTTAAACAGAAGGATAAGGCTCTGAAATGAGAATATCAGGTATCTTAGGCCGATAATGCCAAAGGCGACGGGGATGATGCTTTCACAGATCCAGACCGGCACATCGGCAAATGCGGTCATGTTGTCCTCTTTTTCCAGCATTACAAAAGAGAAACTGTACCATGTCATGATCCAGCAGATGGCTGTGGTAAATATGGATATGATAAGGTTGGACAGCTTTTTCAAGCCAGGCGGCAGGAACCTTGAGATCACGTCAATGCTGATGTGGTGGTTATTTCGGCTGGCGATCATGGCACCCACAAGGCCGATCCACAACACCAGGACCTTGACAAGCCCGTCCCCCCAGAAAATTCCGGAGTCAAACAGGTTGCGCAGCACAATCTGGAGAACCGCCATGATGATCATGGCCAGCAGCATCCCAATAAGGATGGTATCTTCAATTTTATGAAGAAATTTAATCACAGGTGAATTACTGGGCATCGGCGGTCTGTTTTTCTTTATGAAAGTTTTTTAGATGCATGTCTAACTCATCCGCGATGTGGGGGGGCAAAACTCCTGTTTCAACCATTTTTCGGGAGGCGTTCTTTCCCACCTGTTCCCATTCCACCATGGCCTTTGGGCCGGGCTGGATAAATTCAATGCCCCGGGATTTTAAGACTTCAATGTTTTTTTCATCATCAATCCGGTTCTGGGCCTGGATCTGTTTTGTCACCTGGCCCATGACCTGTCTGACGATTTTCTGGTCAGCCGCCCCTACTTTTGAAAACTGCTTTTTGCTGATGGCCAGCACAGCATGAAGATAGATCAGCGGCATCTGGGTGACATATTTTACCCGGGTGTGCCACTGCAGCACCAGCGCCCCCATGGGGGATGTGGCCACGGTGTCGATCAGGCCGGACTGCAGGCTGATCCTGACATCGGCAATGGGCAACGGAATGGGATTGATGCCAAAAGCCTTGATGGCGTCCTGGGATATCGTTTCGTTATCCGGAATCCAGACTTTCTGTTGTCTTAAGTCCTGGACCGTTTCGATACGGTATTTGGACATGATATAGGAAAAGCCCCCGCCGATCAGGCCGAAGGTGACAAACCCCTTATCCTCAAGCCCGTTGATAATGAAGTCGTCCATCTGTTTTCTGACATAATCGATTTCATCCAGGGACTTGAATTTCATGGGCTGGGCATAGAGCTGGTTGGCCTTGAAATACTGGGAAAGGCTTCCGGTAACAACGGCCCCCCCGTGAAGCTGGCCGATGCGGATCTTTTTTAAAACCATTTTATCGTTGCCCATCCGGCCGGAGGGATAAAATTTAAAGGTCACCCGCTTGTCGGTGAGTTCTGCCACCCTGGCAGCGCCCTCCAGCATTTTTTCCATCCACATGGAGCCATCCGGTGACAGGGTGGCGATTTTAAATTTCATCGGTTTTGCCTGGCCGGTCTGGCTAAAGACAAGTAAAAGGATCAGTAGGGTAAACAAAAACCTGCAGGGTCTCAGTATCATGGATGGCTCCGCAAATGTGTGTTAAAAGTAATCATCAGCCTCGTTTAATAATTGTTTGGCCTGCTTTTGTGCCCAGACGTTGACAAGGGTATGGCCGTCAACGTAGGGACTGGCCGCAATCACATCATTTAAAAGCCGGTCATGAAGCTCGCGGTCAAAGATGTTTCTGGCATAAAATCTGGCATAGGCTACCTTGGCGGTCAGGCTTTTTCCCTGTGATAGATCAATGGCTTTTTCAAAATAGGCTTTGCCCTCTTCAGGCCGGCCGCCAAGCGCAGGCGGCAGAAAGGATGACAAGGTCCCCAGATAAACAAAGGGTGCCCCGTCTTTAAAGGTTTCGTCCAGGGCAATGATCCGTTTCATGATAGCCTCGATGCGGGAGAGATCTGCGATGGCCGCAGCATCGCTCTTGTTCGCCATGATCCACCCGCCCCAGGACTGCCCCAGGGCAAACAGGGCCTTTAAATCGTCTTTTTCAAAGGAGAGCAGGGCATTTTCAAATGCATCATATTTCACGGCCTGAATGCCGCAGGCATCGTTTTGGGTCAGGCAGACTGCTTTTTTGGCGTAATCAAAGGCTTTGGCCGACATTTTACGGGCCCGCTGCTTGTCTTTTACAAAGACATCGGCATAGGCGGCATAGAGCATGGATGCCGTGGCCAGGGTGTCCTCATTGTCCGGGTCCTTGCTGATCAGGCTGTCCACCATGAGAAGATAGGCCGGTGCCCCGGTTTCCACAAGTTTTAAGTCATCATTGTTCAACATGGATTTGGACAGATGGGACATCATATCCGAGGTGGCCGAGGACATGATGACCGAACATCCCGACAGGGTGGTCAAAATGAAAAAAGGAACCAGCAGTGCTTTGATGAAGGGGTTGAAACGATTGCCTGTGCAGCGGTTCATCGTATTGTAAGATCCTTAGTGTTTTTATTATGGCACAAATTGTCAAGGTTGTTTGACAAACAGATTAAAAATTATCCTGTTTGATAAAAAAAAGCAATAGGGATTGGGGATAAGACAAAAAGTTGACAAAGCCTCTAAAATGCTGAAATCAAGACGACTCCGGTTATGGCAAAAAAGACACCAGCGGCCTGGGTTCCGGCCATGCGTTCCCGAAGAAACCAGGTGGATAAAGATACGGTGATAACAGGGTACATGGCACTGATCACCGCGACCTGGCTGAGCATGCCGTTGCTGGTTGCCAGAGCGAAGCTAAACGCGGCAAGGGTGTCGGCCATTCCCATAAAAAGGATGGTTAAAAAACTACCCCGTCCCATTTTGATGGCGGTCCGGGTCACTAAAAGTGCCGGGATCAGGGAAACAAGGGTGGTGCTTCTCATGATCAGCGAGGCCCACACCGGGTGATGGGTGCTGGCGGTGTCCATGAAAATGAAGTAAAGTCCTACAAAAAAGGCAGATCCGACAGCCAGTCCAACTCCTCTGGTTAATTGCTTTGTTTCCTGGCCCGGTGTTTTTTCCATCACTGCCAGAAGGCTACCGAAAATCGCAATAGCAATACCCACAAAACTTAAACCGGACATGGCATCCCCGCAGACAAGTCCCCAGACCACCGGCATGATAACACCGGTGGCAGAGATCGGCGCCAGAACAGACATGGTTCCCACGGACAGACTTTTGTAAAGCAGGTACATGGCGGCCAATCCAATGGGGCCTGCCGGCACGGCCCAAAAAAGATTCGCATCCCGGGGCAGGGGGACACCCATGCCGAAGGTGACCAGCATCAGCAGGATGACCCCGGTGAAGGTGGAAATAAATAAAATGCCCAAAATGGGCAGGGTGCGGCTTTTAAAACCACCGATATAATCGGCAATTCCCCAGCCGAAGCAGGCAATGATGGATAAGGTTACGGGCAGCATAATTATTCCTTAACAGGCCCTGTGAAAGGGGCATCTTTTATTAATCTTGCATCTAAGGTAAAATAAATTTATAAATAAATAAAATTAATCTTAATCATGATTTGGATGCCTTAAGCTTATGCTACCCGATTTAAACCGTTTGAAAGTCTTTTATCATGTCTACCGATTGAACAGCATCAAGATGGCGGCTGACACCCTGTTCCTCACCCAGCCCGGGATCAGCCGGCACATTCAGAAGCTGGAGTCGGAAATTAATACACCCTTGTTTATAAGGCGCCATAAAAAGATCATCCCCACCCGGGCCGCAGATACCCTTTTTTTATTTGTAAAACCTTTTATGGAGGATCTGGCACAACGGATCGATCACATTTCAAAACCCATGAACCAGCCGTTCGGGCTTTTGAGAGTCGGTGCTCCCCTTGAGTTCGGGAAAACCTATCTGCCCGGGATCTGTAGTGATTTTCGCAAAACATATAACCAGGTCCGGTTTAAGATTATTTTTGAGGAGCCGGACCGGCTGCTGGAGATGATGAACAGCAATGATATTGATTTTTGTGTCCTGGATTATTTCAGTGCCAAAGACCAGTTTATAGGTCCCCCGGAACAATACCGGATACGCCCCCTGGCAAAGGAAACTTTTGTGCTTGCCTGCAGCCAAAAATATTTTAAAATGCGCCTGAACAACGATACCTCTTTTGACTCCCTGGTAACCCAGGATTTTTTAACGGACGAGCATGAACCCCATATTTTAAGACACTGGTTCTGGCATTATTTTAAAAAACCGATCCCAAAGGTCAATATCGTCATGGCTATTGAAAGCCATCCAGCCCTTTTAGAGTGTATCCGCCTTGATATGGGGCTTGCCATCACTGCGTATCATCTGATTCAAAAAGAGGCGGAACAAGGCCTTATTGTCCCCATATTCCCGGGTAAAGACAAGGTGATCAACCAGATCTCCCTGATTCAGCTGCGTCAGAAACAACCCACTCTTACAGAATCTGTTTTTCAAGAATTTATCATGGAACAGGTGGCCCAAAATCAAACCATAGAAAAACAGTCATGCTTATCAGATAATTCTTGATTTTTCCCATGGAAAGGCGCAATTTGTTCGGATTGACTTATCACCATTGGAAAACAGCAAAGATTATAATATGAGAAAACAGTATATCGGAATTATCCTTGTCCTGGTCTCGGCAGCGGCTTTCGGGACGATGGCGATATTTGCCACCTATGCCTACAAGTCAGGAATAAACACCTATTCTCTGCTGTTTTACCGGTTTTTGCTGGCCTTTTTGATCATGCTGCCCATTGCACTGATTCAGAAAAGAAGGTTTCCCAAAGGAAAGGATCTGGCTGTTCTCATTGTCATGGGAGGACTTGGGTATGCTGGCCAGTCCTATTGCTTTTTTACGGCATTAACATTGATCCCGGCACCGCTGGTGGCGATTTTGCTCTACCTGTATCCGGTGATCGTGGCGGTGTTATCAATATTTTTTTTGAATGAAAAACTGACCGCAGATAAGCTTGGGGCACTGTTTTTGGCCATAACAGGAACAGTGCTGGTCATCGGGTTTGAGGCGAACGGGAATGCGAAAGGCATCTTTTTCGGTGTCAGTGCAGCCGTGATATATGCGGTGTACAATATAGCCGGCGCCAGGGTCATGGCCAGAAATGATGTGTTTACCGCATCCCTGGTGGTGATTGCGTCAGCCTGCTGCACATACGGTCTGGTAAATATTAAAACCGGTTTGTTTATTCCCCACACAGTCCCGGCAATACTCAATATCGTCGCCATTGCCCTGATCTGTACCGTGATCGCGATTTTTACCTATTTTTACGGGGTCAAGTATGCGGGAGCTGTCAATGCCTCAATGCTGTCAACCTTTGAGCCTGTGACCACCATGGTGCTGGCAGCTGTCTTTTTCGGGCAGCATATTCAATGGATTCAGATTTCAGGCGTCGCCCTGATCCTTTTTTCCGCCCTCATCGTTGCCCTGAAGGTACGGCATAAAAAAAAGGTGACGGATCCGGTATGATCACAATAGCCGTGTCAGCTGTTTCCCCTTAACAGCAACGCCTTATATTCACCCGGATCAATCATGGCTTTGATTATGATGGGTCCTGTTTTTTGAAACGCCTTTTCTAGGGCGGATGAGAATGCTTGTACAGATCCGGTATCCCACACCGGAACACCGAATATGGAAGGTACATCAAACAGATCACTATTGGAAATGCGTGTGCCGTATCCTTCGGCCAAGCCTTTTTTTTCCTGTTTTATCCGGATCAGGGAAAGGTCATGGTCCACCAGAAGAATAAATACGATATTCAGCGCAAGCCTTTGGGCCGTGGCAAGTTCTCCGGCGGACATTAAAAAGCCGCCGTCTCCGATCACGCAGGCGACCTTTTTATCCGGACGGCACAGCTTTGCGGCAATAGCCGCAGGGATGGCAAACCCCATGGATGACCAGCCGTTTGTCATTAAAAGGGTGTCAGGATCGGGAGTAATCCATTTCTGGCCGATCAGGTGGAGATGCGCGCCTACATCACAGGTTAGAATCCCGCTGGCAGGCAGTTTTTTTCTCAGTTCATCAAGAACGGATGACGGTCCGAACATATCCGTATCAGATTTAAGATTCAGGAACATCCGGTTTTTTCTTTTTTCGACCTCGGTCAGATCCCAGTCAAAGACCAGGGGCTCAATCGTCAGCAAGCCTTCTACAGCTTCTTTAACATCGGCAGTTATGTCACATGCCAGGGTCAGTTCTTCCGGATCGATATCAGCCGGTTTTCTGTCTATATGGATAATAGGTTGATTTGATACCCACTCTTCGTAGTTCACCTCGACAGGGTCATAACCGATTGAGATGACCAGATCGGCACTTTTGTGGGTTTGGGCCACCCGGTCGGACAACGCATGGTTGAGCACCCCTGCATAACAGGGATGATCTTCGGACACAAGGCCCTTGGCCATGGGGGTCAGTACAACCGGTATTTTAAAGGTGTCTAAAAACTGAAGAATCAGGGGTTTTATCCCCGGCCGGGCCGCAGACAACCCCAGCGCCAGAACAGGCCTGTCTGCGTCAGATAACAGCGCCTGGATTTTTTTTATGGCATCTGCTGCAAGGGGAGGTGATCCATTTTTTGTGGGGAAACGCAGGTCAGGAAGTTGGATAACATCCTTTGCAACTGTTGCCTTAGGTGTTTTCACAAGGCTGATATTCGAAGGCACACCGATATGAACGGGGCCCGGGACACCTGACATGACATGGGCTGCAGATTCGGCCAGGGTTTTTTCCACAAGGTTAGGTGTCAGGCGGCAGGTGGCCTTGGTTAGGGGAGCAAACAATGCCTGGTGATCGATATTCATCTGGACGGTCCGGTTTCTCAGATCATCCGGCATCTCATCGGTGAAGGCCAGAAGCGGAGCCCGGTCTAAAAGAGCGGCTCCGACACCGGTGGCAAGGTTGGTGGCGCCGGGGCCGAATGTGGCGAAACAGACGCCCGGCAGCCCGGTAAGCCGGCCGCAGACCCCTGCCATGAAGGCGGCATTGGCCTCATGACAGCACAGGATGAATTCAATGCCCTTTGTATCATGGATGGCCTGGATATAATCGATCATGGAGCCGCTGGGCACCCCGAAGAGATAGCGGATGCCCAAAGATTTCAGGCACTGGGCAAATCGTGTGGCAACGGATTCCGGCATGGGAATTCTATTTTACCACCAGCGGAAAATTGGGCATTGTCTTGGGAATTTCCGTGGTCGGATGCTGACTGCCGCCGGTAAGCTCCTTGACGCGCTTGGTAATGAAAAGGTCAATCTCTTTCATGTCAATGATGTTGTCGCTGTCATAATCTGCATCCCCATTCAACCCTTCAATCAGGGCCTTTGTAAAGGCGCCATGACCCCAGTCCGGATGTTCCACGCTCAACTCTTTTCCGGTGGACGCCGTCATGACCACCACCCCGCTGTCCGCAGAGATCAGGTCCCGCAACGCCTGGGTAATATCGGACAAGCCCCTGCGTTTACCGGTTAAGGCGCCGCTGTGGCAGGTGTCTGCCATTAAAATAACTTTTGAGGGCAAACTGGAGATGATGTCCTGGAAATCAAACCATTTGACGGCAGAGAACATTAATTTATCCGGATGGCCGTCATAGGGCATGAAATAATAGTTGTTCCGGGTATCTTTAATGCCGTGGCCGGCGATAAAAATGACGGACAGATCCTTCTGGGTAGACTCCTGGTAGAGCCACTCCAGGGATTCCTGGATTTTCATCTTGGTGGCCCTTTCATTGGTCAGGGTTTTGGCATACACGTTATTGTACAGGCCGCCGTGCTGGGTACTAAAGATCTTTTCGACCCCCATGGCATCCTTGTCGGCAAAATCAAGGTTGTAGGCCGGGTTTTTGTATTTGGATACCCCGATACACAGAAGATAGAGATCGGGTTTGTATTGTTTTTTTATGGCAGGCGCTGTCTTTTTCGGTTGCCAGGTAACATTGATGCTTTCCGGTTCTGATCGCCCGTGTTTGTTAGAGGCAACCACTGAAATCGAGTTGCTTTTTTCCGTTAAAGGCACCACGATATCCAGTTCAGCCGACAGGCTGCCTGTCTTTTTCCTGGGCGCCACCTTGATGGCACGGGTGTCAAGCTTCCGGCCGTTCAGCAATACCCAGATGTCGGAGACCGGATCCTTGGTCACCGACTTTGCATAAGCCTTGATCCTGACTTTGTTTTCCCGGACAATAACGTCCCGGTTGACCGGTGTCTGGATGAAAACCAGCGGGGGCAGGATGTTTTGGATATCATTGATGTTGGTCTGGCTGATCTGCTTCTGCTTGGGTTTGGACTGGTTGACAAGTTCGATGGACCGCTCAAGGTTGCCGCCGGTGGCGATATACTGGGCAACGATATCCGGGGAATAAAACTTATGGGCAAAACGGGATGCCGGATAGTACAGGGCGGACTTGTCATATCCCTGGTTGATGTGCCAGCCGATATAATCATCCCCCTTGATGGATGCGGAATAATACCCTTCCGGTGTCCAGGCCACCCACTGATTGTCCGTGCCTCTGAAAACAGACAGCAGCAGTTTGCCGGTATCGATTTCCCAGAGCCGAACAGTCTGGTCTGCCGATCCTGAAACAAGAAAGCGGCTGTCCGGGGAACAGGCAACCCCCCATACATCCCCAAGGTGGCCGACAAACTGATGGATCTGCTGGCCTGTACTTGCATTATAGGAAGTGATCTGCCCGCTGCCGCCGCCGCTGATAATAATGCGGCCGTCCCGTGTCATGGTCAGGCTGCGGTGGGTAAACCCATTGGTGGAATCTCGCGTGATTTTATGCTGGACCTGGCCATTGTTCAGAATCTGCAGGGTTTTATGGATATGGCCGTTCAGCGTTTTTATGGAGCGGGATCCCACAGAGGTGGTACCGTAAACATAATTGTTCTTATTTTTTTCCTGGGCATTATAGGACAATTGGAATTCCCGGCCGTGTTTAAAGGAGATGGAGTGCTGGACATCGCCGCGTTTTGTCAGGCTGCTTTTATTGAAAACAGTTCCCCATGCAAATGATCCGCTGTCTTTGCCAAACCCGACAGCCCAGACGGAACCGCCGCTGCCGGCCAGTTTGTGTTTTATTTTGCCCGTGGCAACCTCCCAGATATAAATTTCGCGATTATCACCACCGCCGGTGGCGGCCAGTCTGCCATCCGGCGAGATGGCTGTGGCAATGACAATATTGGTGTGTTTGGTGATGGATGACACTTTAGTTCCCGAAGGAATGGAAAAAATATTGTTGGTCCTGGATCCGGACCCGCTGGAGTGGCCCGTGACCACCTTGGTACTGTCCGGGGAGATGGAAAATTTTATGGGCGCACGGTTCTGGGTGACCAGAACCTTGATCGCACTCCCTGTTCTGCCGTCCCACAGCCGTATGGTTTTGTCATTGGATCCTGAAAGAATGTATCTTCCGTTGGGCGTATACTCCACGCAGCGGATTCGGTCTGTGTGACCTGACAGGGTGGACAGCAGCCTGCCTGTTCGCGCATCCCACAGCTTCAGGGTTTTGTCATCACTGCCGGTGACAATGGTACGGCCGTCCGGGGAGAAAACAGCGGTATTCACGCTTTTGGTGTGACCTTTTAAAACCGTGTGGGCCTTTCCGGAACTCACGTTCCAGATTTTTGCTGTCTTGTCAAAACTGGATGATACGATATAGCGGCCGTCCCTGGAAAAGGCCAGATCCCGGATCACATCGTTATGTTTTAGAAAGAGTTTTTCGATTTCCCCGGTCCCAAAATCAATGAGCCGGATATCATTGTCCTTTGTAAACCCGGCCACTGCAAGCCACCTGTTGTCCGGTGATAATGTCGCAGCATAGAGTTTGCCCTCATGGCCGTCGCCGATCTGCCCCCTGATAATACGGTCGATCTGCCCTGTCTGGACATTCCACACCCGGATGGTCTTATCGTACCCGGTGGATATCAGGTAACGGTTGTCTTTGGTGAAAATAAGCTCTTTGACAATTGATTTGTGGCCGCCGGTATCAATAGTGAGGATGGGTTTCCCGCAAAATGCCGGTGTGCTGATGAAAAGCACCAAAAAAATGACAAGGACAGTCTTAAGAAATGATAAACGTTTCATGGATATCAGTTTTCCTTTTTTTTAATAAAGAACAAAATCGGCTTTTTAATTCATCCTGAATAACAAATATACCGCAGGAGTGAAATAAATACTATATATTTAAAATATGATATCGAAGCAAATTTATAAAATTCTCACGAAAAATTAACCGGGTATATCTTTGTGTGGGGGCGGTGTATGGAATATGGTTTTATTGATGATGCAGTTGGAAAAGATCGGAAAGAGTTGCGATTTCGTGGGTGGCCCCATGGTGAGTCACACCGGTAAGTCTGCTTTCCCCGCCGCAAAGAAAGCACGACCACATGCCGATCTGATTGGCCGGCAGGATGTCATTGACGGAATCGCCGACAAACAGGATATCTTCCGGTGGAAGGTCAAGTATCCGGCATGCGGTAAGCAGTCCCTCAGGGTGAGGCTTAACCAAGGCTACCTCATTTCTGGAAATGATCAGGTCAAAGTCTGAGGTCAGATTAAATTTTTTAAGAGCCTTATCCACCGCTATCCTGCCGCAGTTGCTGACCACACCCATCCGGTATCCGTTTTTGAACAGCTTCTTAAGAGTCGAAACCGTATCCGGGTATAGCTGCCACCGGCTTAAGGCATCAGCATCGTATCTGTTATAAATGATATTCAGTCTGCCGGTCAGTTCTTTGGCACGATCCTGCGGCCAGGTTGTGATCAGTTTTTGAGTGGTGTTGAATAGACGGGCATAGTCCGGTTTCTCACCAAAAGTGTCAGGATCGATCCCATGTTTTGAGAGCAGGTCCAGAATCTCGACAGCTGCGCCTTTTAGATTCCATTGGAAATCTGTCAGTGTTCCCTCAAGATCAAATAGCAGTGCCTGGTAGGTCTGGATGGCGGTGCCCATTAAAAAATTTCCTTTTTTTAATCCACAAATCAGCGTATTTACCAAATCTATTTAGGCCGGTGATGAATTTCAAATTATTTTATCTTATTTGTTCTATTATAAATACTTATAGACTGAAAGATTAGATGGTTTTACAGGGTTTTGGCCTGTTTTTTAATTTTTCCAGGCCGCTCGGCAGCTGTGGATATTTACATCCCAAAAAGGACTTATAATATTAGTTTATATATGGCATAAGAATAATAAAATTGACATGTTCCGCAGCCATTTTTCATAATAGCACAGCCACGAATCTTAAGGCTTAGGATCGGCTCCAAAATTACTTAGGGGCAAAGCTGTGCATTGCCTTACTTGAACTTTTGTTTTTAAAATACCCGTAAGCAGTGAGTCTTTTAAGGGGTTTTGGAAACAATTTAGATCAAGTTATTTTGGTACGATTCCTCATTTACATTGTCACGAGTGCCACACGGGATGAAAGATGTCATCTTTTTAACGCTAACAAAAAAAGCATCATGCCAATGGCAGACCGGCCATTGATATATGCATTTTTCATGGGAGGTAAAATGAATATAGCCATTGAAGAGATATGCCGCGAAATTAAAAAGCTGAATGAATCAGCGCTTTGCCTTGAGGAATACAGCAATGAACTCCCGGCACTGAAAAGCAATCTGCAGCGGATAAAGGCTGCTATCAAGATGCTGGAACTCAATTTTACCGAACCTGAAGAGTATGGCAAAAACGCATAACGAAAAGTTATAGTGGGGATATAAAAATGGACAATACACCTTTTTGGAATCCTGTATTAGAGACAATGGACCGTGAAGCATTGAGGAACCTGCAACTCCATAAATTTAAAAGAATTTTTAAATGGGCCTATGATAATTCTAAATTTCATCGCAAGCTCTATGACCAGGCAGGGATAGCTCCCGGGGATATTCGCACGATGGCCGACGTTCAAAAGGTACCCAAAGTAGAAAAATCCATGATGCGTGACATCCAGCGCAAGGATCCGTTTCCTTACGGTGATGCCCTGTGCGTCCCTTTGGATGACGTCACCGCATTCCGCCAGACCAGCGGAACCACCGGGCAGCCGGTATATCAGGCCGATACGTGGCAGGACTGGGAATGGTGGTCCGAGTGCTGGGCATATATACTGTGGGCCCAGGGGTACCGACCCTCCGACCGGGTATTCATCCCGTTCGGGTATAATATCTTTGTTGCATTCTGGGCCGGTCATTACGCGGCCGAAAAGGTCGGGTGTGAAGTGGTGCCCGGAGGTGTGCTCGATACCCAGGCCAGGATATTAAAAATCCAGGAGTTGAATGCCACGGCCATGATGGCCACTCCCACCTATGTACTGGGTATGGCAGATACGGCAAAACAGAAAATGGACATTGACCCGTCCGCCCTGGGTATCCAAAAAATTACCTGTGCCGGAGAGCCCGGAGCCAGCATACCCAGTACTAAAAAACGGATGCAGAATGCGTGGAACGCAAAAGTTTATGATCACGCCGGTGCAACGGAAATCGGGGCGTGGTCTTTTGAATGCCAGGCGCAGCCCGGTGGGATGCATGTCAATGATGCATTTTTCCTGGTGGAAATTGAAGACGTGGATACCGGTGAAATTATAGAAGAGCCCGGGCGTCGAGGCAAAATGATCATCACCGCCCTGGACCGGTTTGCCCAGCCCTGCGTCAGGTTTGATGCCAAGGATATCATTGAATGGGACAGCGCTACCTGCTCCTGCGGGCGGACATTCCGTTTGATCAAGGGCGGGGTTGTCGGACGGGCCGATGACATTACAAAGGTCAAAGGCGTTCTGCTGGCACCATCAGCCATCGAAGAGGTGGTCAGGAGTATTGATGGTCTGGGTGATGAATACGAAGTCATTGTGGACAAGCTTGGCGATGTGGACCGAATTAAATTAAAGGTTGAGCTGATTCCCGGCCAGGAAGATCGCGCCAAAGCCGTCGAAGACCAGCTCAAGGATAGTCTCCGGTTAAAAACAAACCTGGGTTACCGCATCGAGTTTTACGATTACGGCCGCCTGCCCCGATATGATGTTAAGGCTAAACGGTTTAAGGATTTGAGAAAGCATTAATTAAGGCCTTGCGGCCCGGATATTTCATGATACCCGAATACTTAGTGATACAAGGATCAGACACTTGTTTAAGCTTCAAGAGGTTACACGTTCGTGAAATATTCGGGTGAGGCTGATATCAGTTACCATGTTCCACTGAACTAAATGATGGAGACGATTATTCCCTTTAAGGAGAAAAAATGGACGGTCCAGGCCGTCATGTTTGACCTGGATGGCACGCTGATCGACTCCATACCCTCATATTTTCGAGTGATGGCATGGATGATGGAGACCCTCGGTCTGCCGCCGGCGCCCAGATCCCGGATTGCTGATTTTATGATCCAGGGGCTGCCGGCCTTTGAAAACATGATTCCTCAGGAAATGCATGACCAAAAAGAAGAGCTGATCAAAAAGTTTCTCTCTTTGGGACGCCAAAAGCTGCGGAGCACCTTTCAGAAGGAAGTTGAATTGATACCGGGGGTGGAACAATTGTTTTCAGAGATCACCTTAAGAAAGATACCCATTGGCGTTGTCAGTTCCACACATCGGGCCTATATGGATTTAAAGTTGACACCCCTGGCCCGCAAAGGCCTGAAAGCATCGCTGGCGTCAGTGATAGCAACAGAAGATGCCCCAAAAAAGAAACCGGCGCCTGATCCACTGCTTGCATGTGCCCGGAAACTTTCGGTGCAGCCGTCCCGCTGTATCTTTATCGGGGACTGTCATGTTGACATTCAGGCAGGCCGCAAAGCCGGTATGATGACCATCGGGGTATTGACCGGACTTCACGACCGGGAAACGCTTGAAAAGGAAAACCCGACCATGATCCTTGACAGCGTGGCAGACCTTACACAGCTTGTGGTCAGCAATTTTATTTGATGGCGGTCGGTGAAAATAATTTTTTTTTTGAAGAAGGTAAAAACGAAATGGAAATCTCAGGCACCGTTCTTAGTGGCGCAGGCAAAGGCGCCTTTTTTACCCAGATCGACTGGGTTGTAGAGCAATGCAGGAAGAATCTGGGGTATAAACCGTTTCCCGGAACCTTGAATGTGAGAATCAATGACCGGGACCTTGCCCGTTTGAGCCGTCTTCTTGAACCTTCGGATTTTGAATTGATACCGGACGATCCCACTTTTTGTTCAGCCGGTGTTAAAAGAATAATGTTGAACGATACTCCGGCTGCAGTGGTGATTCCCGGTAAAGAGGTACGTATCCATGAAGACCGGATTCTTGAGGTGATCGCATCCTGCAGTTTGAAACAAAAGCTTAATCTTACGGACGGAGATATCGTTTGCCTCTCCCGGCCTGAAGCATCAAAAACCCAGGGCAAGCTCCGGATCAGTGAAAGAAAAGGAGAGCAACCAGTGCAGAAAATGGCTGTTTTTAAATTTGCAGCATCCGCAGCCAGGTCACTTAAAGGATTTTTTTATCTAAAAAAAGAGCGTTTCAATCCGGTCGGAAGTTGCGAAAATTATGTAATCACAAAAAGCCCGCACGCCAGTATCCCGGAGGCGAACATCTTATTTCCATTGAAATTGTTCAGGTAACTTTTGGGCCGGAATCCGGGCACATATTTCCTTTCACAAACAAGCCCCTCTTTTTTTTAGATACAGATAACGCTTCCTATCAACCCACTTTTTCCAGGATCTTCTCCCATTTACCCTGGGCCTTCAGGATCATCTCAGCTACCTCTCGAACGGCGCCATAGCCGCCCTTTGCCTGAGTGATATAGGCTGCCGCCTCTTTCACTTCGGCCACCCCATCGGCAACAGATACAGGCAGACCCACGCGCTTCATCATGCTTAGATCAACAAGATCGTCCCCCATATAGCAGACCTCGTGGTCTTCAATACCCATGTCGGCCTTAATCTCTTCAAAAGCCTCGGTCTTCTTTTTGATACCTTCGTAGAAACGTTTGATTCTCAGCTCTTTTGCACGAAATCGAACAGCACCCGACTTCTTTGAGGTAATGATGGCAACTTCGACGCCCATCATCGGCAGAACAACGGTCCCCAACCCATCTTTGATATCAAAACGGCGGTGCTGCAGTCCGTTCTCATCCATATAAATACCGCCATCACTCATTACCCCGTCAACATCAAGTATCAACAACTTTATGTTTTTTGCCTGCTCCATAATGTTTCTCCATTGCTCCTGGTCGATATTAATTGGGTCCATATTAATCTGATCCATATTAACCGGGTTTAAAAAAGAATCAGCAAAACCCGGGGGAGCAAAAAGATCCCCCCGGGCAGGCCGTGTTTGATTGTAATAGATGCGATTATGCGAACTTGTCCACTTTTTCCAAAACTTCAATGGACCATGGTTCATCCTGCAGCTGACCCCTTCCAAGACGGACCCACAGGGCGTCCGGGTAACGGGATTTGTCTTTGGAAACATTTGCCTTGGCAAAACAGCTGTTGTATTTGAATCGCGGGTCTTGAGGATTCAAATCACGGATGATCAACTCAATGTTCTTCTGATCATCTGGTACCGCGTTAATATCTGTAAGAATATAGGTGTCGTATTCTTTTTGTGGCATCAGGATTACCTCCGTAATTAATCATTTATAATGGGTTTCAAAACATTCTTAAATCAATAGATCACCCAATGGGTTTAGTATCCGAACTTTTTCCAGTTTTCATTTACCTTGTCTTGAATTTCCTGAGGATATACATTGTCAAAAGAGACCCTGATCGGCAGATCAGATTTTGGCCAATCTAACGGGAAGGTGCAATCAAAAAGAACCTTGGCACCTGTGCTTGTTTTCCGTTCCTCTGGCGACGCATACGGATTTAAAGGCGTACCCGGTGCATTTTCATATTTGTGGATGTCGCGGATGGGATGACACTTGGTAGCCAGCGCATGGATCACCTCATCTTTACTGTAAATGTCCGTGTCCTCATCCACCACAATGGTCATATGGAACCATGGAGCCAGCTTGCTTCCGTAAATCAGGTTGGCAATCTGCTGTGCAATTCCAGTGTAGGCTGTTTTTACACCGACAACCACTATGTGATGGGTTGACTCCGGCAGCATGTAAACACCGGTGATGGGAATACCCTGGCTTTCCAGCAGCTTGTGCATTTCAAGCGCTAAAGAGAAAGAGCGCAGCAACTGCCCCTCATCCACAGGCATACCCATGTTGGATATCATCAGGACGGGATTATTCCGATAGGTGATGGCCTTAATTCGGTATACGGTTCTCGGTTCCCTGGGGGATGTTCGATAGCCGGTATACTCACCAAACGGTGCTTCTTCAATTTCAATACCAGGAATAACCTCACCTTCAATGATAATTTCTGCATTGGCCGGAACCATCAGATCACAGGTCTCGCACTGCACAACCTCCACTGGTTCTCCCTTGAGCATGCCGGCAAACTGGTCTTCCGGCAGTTGTGTTGGTGCACATGATGCCAGACTCGACATCGGATCAGCAGAAAGTACGGCAGCAAATGGCATGGGCTTGTTTTGGGGTGCGTATTTGCCGTGAAACATCTTACCCATATCAGAGAACGGCAACACTGGTCCGACCATGGTCTTTTCGTCAAACACCATCATCCGGTACATGCCCCAGTTGATCTCCTCAGTATCCATATCCTTGCTTACGACAAAATGCCAGGTTGCCAGATACCGGCCGCCGTCGCCGTCGTGCACCATAGGTCCCGGCAGATGAAACAGATTGGCATCATCACCCAGAAGAATGTTGTCTTTACAGGCAGCAGCACTTTTTTCCACAACCACAGGGTCAATGGGTTCACCCTGGTTCCGTTTGACATACTCGCTACAAATGTCCGGGACAGCAGCGTCGGCTTCCATTCCCATGGCAATGGCCAGACGTCGCCAGGTGGCCATGGGTGCCCCAAGGCTTTCAAAGCCCGGGTAATCCTTGATGTTTTTGAAATAGGGAGAAGGTGCTTGCTCCTCGCAAACCTTTCTGGTGATCGCACCCATTTCCAAATCCCAATCAACCTCCTGCTCTATGATGCGAAGGTCGCCGCTTTCTTCCAGCCTCTTGATATACTCACGATTGTCTTTTGGGCAGTTGTACGCCATTGAACACTCCTTTTTATAAAAAATGGTTTATTCGACTTTTAAATTATCCGGTTTCAGATGAGTCCGCATTTCCTATGAACCAATCCAAACCGTTTTTATTATCTTTGTGATAGCCTCTTCCCACTTGATCTTGTCTTTTCTTAAGTCCGGTTCAATCAGGCCAGGCGTAAAATTTCACTGGTGCCGCCAGGAACCGTAAGATCATTGAATTTTTCAAGCAGGTCAGCCCGTTTTGGATCGCCGACCCATTCTGTAGAGAATTTGGAATATTCCTCTATGTCTTCAAATTCCGCCTCCCAGGTCACCTGGTCGCTGGGGCTGATTGACCATTGATAAATTCTTACCACTTTAGGAACGCTGGCACCTTTTGTGGCATCCTTAAGCAGTTCCACCACTTTTTCGGAACAACCTTTTTTGACAATAAATGTTCTTCGATTAACAATCATATTTTTTCTCCTTCTCTCCTCTAACCTCCATAATGGTCATCATTATGGGGGTTGTACCGCTGCGCTGCCGCTAACGGCGCAGTTACTTAAGATATGTGGCTCTCAATTTTTTCACACCAGATCAATCATCCAACCCGAGCTCTCCCCAACGCTCTTTTATGCGGTCAAGAACGTCCTGGTTCATATCGACCTGTACCGGTTTTTCTTCCCATTCGAACGGAAAGGTGGCGTCCATGATGATGCGGGAGGTGATAAATTTGTTCTCATCATGGCTCAAGGCCGGATCCAGGGGTGTTGACCGGCCGCGATTGATAATCTGGGTACCCCGCGCAGGATCGTAACGGGTGGCCAGAGCCCACCATACCCGTGGCAGGTCGTCTGCTGCAATATCATCATCCACAATGATCAACCCCTTAAGACCGTATGTGCAGGTGTGGCTGGCGATCACAGCCGCTGCAATCTGGTTTGAGTGTCCGGGATACATCTGCTTGACCGAGATGATGGCCCAGAAGCGGCCGCAGGCTTCAGGAGGCATATAAACCGATTGGATACCTTTCATTCCCATGCGTGTCAGTTCGGTCCAGAGTGTTGCATTACGGACAAATGCCAGCATCATATGGTTGTCATTCACCGGTCGGCCCACAGAAGCGGCCAGCATGATGGGATCGTTACGATGATAAATACGTTTTACATCAATGGCCGGCTTTTTCACGATGTTATTGAGCTCATCCGTGTAAAAGCCTGTATATTCGCCAAAGGGTCCTTCAGGTCGAAGGTTATCCCCGTCAATATACCCTTCCAGAACGATTTCGGCGGTGGCCGGGATCGGCAGGCCGGTCAGCGGTGCTTCTACAATTTCCACCGGCTCACCACGCAGCGTTCCCACCACATCATATTCACTGGCATTTTCCACCATGGCACTTCCGGCCAGCATCAATAAAGGGTCGCAGCCAACCACCAGACAGATCGGCATTTTCTTGCCCGCTTTACGCCATTTCTGCAGAATACGGTCACCGCGTTTGCCCTTTAAGATCTGTGCCCCTACGGTTTTCTCATCCAGCACCTGGCTTCTGTAGGTACCCAGGTTTATCTCATTGGTTTCAATATCTTTTACCACCATAAAACAGGCAGTTCCGATGAACCGTCCGCCATCCTTGTCATAAAATTTGGGCGAGGGCAGGTTGAAAACATTGACATTTTCTTCTTCAATAATGTTTTCGAAAACCGGTCCGTCTTTGACCTCTTTGGATCGGATTACATCACCGATGGACATCTTCATCCATTCATGGCTCAACTGGGCCATGCTCAAATGCGCTGGCTTGCCAAGAGTCATGGCCAGCCGCTTGGTGCTGCTGTAGGCGCCAAAAAGAACGGAACCATTATGGCCTTTGACATTTTCAAACAACACAGCCCGGCCGTCTTTCTCTTCAACCAGTTTGGAAATATGGCTCATTTCCAGATCCCAATCCACTTCGGCGGTTATCCGTTTCAGGTCATTTTCTTTCTCGCACATGGCGATGAAGTCCCTAAGATCCATGAATTTCCTCCTCTGTCTTATGTATGAAAAATTAACTTTTTAACGCTATCTTCTGAATTTTTTACTCTTTTGCAGCTTAGGTTGTCAAAATCATTTAACTTATGGAAATCATAAACTAAACTTATAATTTAGATCCGCTCGGTTGCCCCTGATGCAAGTGAAGCAACCCTCATTGGCTGGGATTGACCTGCACACTCTTTAATTCATCGATAGTGCCTGCTCCCACAAGCAGCATGGCTTTTTTCAGCTCATCTCCCAATGCGGTCAGTTTCAAAATCACCTCCCGGTGAGATTGTTGAGCAGCAGCCAGCAGGGGCAGGGCAAATCCGTTAAGAGACGCCCCCATGGCAATAGCCTTGGCGCAATCGACACCGGTGCGAAGACCGCCCGAGGCGATCAATGGGATATTGGTTGATTTCCGGCACTGCCTCAGGGACTCTGCCGTCGGGATTCCCCATTCGGCAAATGTCTCACAGCTTTCAAGTCCCCGATAAGATTCGACCTTGGTAAAAGAGGTGCCGCCTGCCCCGGCAATATCCAGGCAGGCAACGCCGGCAGCAGCCAGCAGCCGGGCTGTCTTTCCATCAATGCCGCAGCCGGTTTCCTTGACAATAACCGGAAATGGAAGTTCAGTGCAGATACGTTCAATATGGGAACGGATATCGGACCAGTCCGTATCCCCTTCGGGCTGACACAGCTCCTGGGCGGCATTCAGGTGAACAGCCATACCGTCTGCCCCGATTTGATTGACCATATCCACAACAGTCTCGGTTTTAAGACCCGGAAGCTGGGTGGCGCCGATGTTCCCAAGCAGCAGGATATCAGGCGCCACATCACGGACCTGATAGGATCGGATTGCATCCTTGTTTACCAGCATGGCCCGTTGGGAACCGACTCCCATTCCAATGCCGAACTGGGCGGCTGCCCGGGCCAGGTTCTGGTTTATTTTTTGCGCCCTTTTTGTCCCGCCGGTAAGTGCTTCAATAAAAAAAGGATAGGAAAAATGTTTTCCCAGGAAAGTTGTTGAAGTATCAATATCGGCCAGGCTGAGTTCCGGCATTGCCTGGTGCATCAAATCAAATTTTTCAAAACCATTTGTTTTATTAAAGGTCACATCGCTGTTAAGGCAGATGGAGATGTGATCGTCCTTACGGTTGGAAATGGTTTTGTCTTTTGCTGTCATATTGTCACACGTTCTGCCAGCCTCAGGTCGTACGCTTCAAAATTAATTCCATGATCCGGTCTGCCGATGATGGGGCGGACCTTTTTTACACCCAGATCCAGCAAAATTTTTGCACAGATTCCGCAATGGAAAAGTTCCTGCCGTTTCACGATCTCATTCTGGTTTTGGGTTGCATCAACATCTGTTTGATCGGCTGTACAGCCGCCGTCATGATGCTCAAAATCGAACAGGCCGTCTTTCCGGCGGATATACAAAAGAATTCATTTTCCCGCCTCAGTGATGATCTGTTTTGAGTCACGCAGTTTGCGGCTGCAGTCACATAGAGAGGAGTTGACAAAATCACCCAGGAAGCACTCTTTATGAATCCTCACCAGCACTTGATCATTTTGTGATATTTCCCCTTTGATCATCGCAATATATGAGGCCTCGGGTGTCAGATTCGATTCATATGTCACCACGGTTAGTTCTCCCTGCTCCCTTGGCAGATGCCTCTTTTTCCCTGTCTGGTGGATCAGGGTTTCATTGAGCAGACGGTACTGGATCAGGGCGGCTACAGAAACAATGTTAATCCCGAATTTCTCGCCAAATTCAATCAATTCAGGCATCCGTGCCATGGTGCCGTCGTCATTCATGATTTCGCAGATAACACCGGCAGGCTTCAATCCTGCCAGCCTTGACAGGTCAACCGAGCCTTCGGTCTGCCCCGGACGCGTCAGCACCCCGCCGCTGCGTGCCCGCAAGGGAAATGTATGCCCGGGACAGACTAAGTCGCCCGCCCCCATATCTTTATCCACAACAGTGAGAATAGTATGGGCTCGATCCTGTGCGGAGATGCCTGTTGTGATTCCTTTGGCAGCATCAATGGATTTGGTAAAAGCGGTTTCGTACTGTGACTGGTTGTCCTGCACCATGGGGTTCAGCCCCAATGCATCAAGTCTGTCCCCGGTAAGGGAGACGCAGATCAGACCGCGGGCATGGGTTGCCATAAAGTTGATGATTTCAGGCGTAACCAGCTGGGCTGCGCAACACAGGTCCCCTTCATTTTCCCGGTCTTCGTCATCCACCAGAATTACCATTTTTCCGTTGCGAATATCTTCTACAGCCTGCTCAATAGAAACAATACGATCCGTCATGACGTCCCCTTAAGATTCGGCCTTCCAGCACCGGAAGACGGTAAAATTTTTTAAAAATCAGACTACACCAGGTTTGGGTGTTACTTCATTTGACCAGGTGTTTTTCAAGGACACCCTCCTGGATCTCTTTTTGGGCCAGTGCTTTTTCGATCTCTTCGCTGCCCCAGCGGTGAAACAGATTGTTTTCGATGCCGAACATATCCAGAACTTTTCCCACAAGATGATTGACAAGGTCGTCAATGGTTTTCGGCATGCAGTAAAATGCCGGTACCGGAGGTAAAATTGTTGCCCCTAAATCAGCCGCTTCCATCATCAGCTTCAGATGCCCCTTATGGAAAGGCGTTTCACGGGCAACAATGACCAGTTTGCGCTTTTCTTTAATGGTCACATCGGCGGCACGCGTCAGCAGATTGTCATTGTATGAGTGTGCAATTCCGGACAGCGTCTTGATGGCACAGGGGATAACCACCATACCTTCATTGAGAAAAGAGCCACTGGCAATATTGGCACCGATGTTTCTGGGATCGTAGCAGGTATGTGCCAGGGACTTTACCTTGTCTACAGACCAGGGTGTTTCCATCCGAATGGTTTTTTCAGCTGCCTTTGAAATCACCAGATGGGTTTCAACATCCGATTCCGAGAGTACTTCAAGAAGCCGGATACCATAGATGGCCCCGGTTGCGCCTGACATTCCTACGACAAGTCTTTTCATGATTATTCCTGTATATTTAATTCGTTGATACTATATGGCAATCGGTTTTGAATTTCTTCGGGAAACCGGATTCTTCCAAATCCCTTTTGCGCCGGGCATGTGGCATCAATTCCCTGTTTTGTCGTCATGAATCCGGGGCCTGCGGACGGATCAATGGCCGGTCCTTTTAATCCCGGAATAATAATAAGGTCCCGGTCCGCCTGAAATCGGGTGGCCATGGCCCATTCAACTTCCAGAGGATTTCGAATATCCACATCTTTGTTGACAACAACAGCCTTTTTAACGTTGGAGAAGGTGAGCATGGCGGTCATTGCCCGGCGGATATCTCCTTTGTCATCGGTGTCCATGGACATGACAATGTGGGAACCAAAAGTTTCAGGGGTAAAATGGATGTCGACGATCGAAGGGAAATCCTGTTTCATTCTGGGTATGATTTTGAGCCCGAAAATGAATGCCAGCAGCTGATCAACTTCAGCCCCATGGGGCAGCAGACCATGGTAAACGGCATTGCGCCGCATGGTCACGGTGGTAACATGAATTGTCGGACTTGAGAACCCGACGTACATGCCGCTCACCTCTCCCAAGATATTGTCTTGTTCATCTTCTTTGGGATCAATATAACCTTCCAGGACGATTTCCGCATACGCCGGTACTTCTACATCCGCTGTCTGGGCCTTGACCGTGGCAATGGCCGAACGGACCATCCCCCCTGCAGACGCCAGTTTGTCCACACCCTCCTGAGGGGTTAGAACGGATCCGATGAGAATGGCCGGATCTACTCCCAGCGCAACAGCCACATTCATGCGGGTTCCATTAACTTTATGGGCGGCATATATATTTGACAGCGGCGGATTCACCAGGGAAATGCCAAGATCGGATTTCCCACGGATCTCGATACGATGAAGCCCTCTGCCTGTAATCCCGGTCACAGGATCCAGGGCAGAGGTAATTGCTGATGTGATAAACGGCCCAGTATCTTTTTCATAATGGGTTAAAACCGGCAGGAACTCCTGGATATCACTCTCAGAGTTTAAAGCAAGCACAACCCTTTCGGTTTCCTCTTTTAATAGAAAAGGACTGATTTTTTTATTCAGGTCCAGTCCCTTGCCAGCAGCCACATCCTCTTCATTGATACCGAGAGCAAGGGCCAGGCGACGCCGGGTTCCCAGAAGATTGCCCACGATGGGCATGGTATACCCTTTGACGCGTTCAAAAAAAATGGCCGGTGCGTTGTCGCCGCCCATCTGATGGAGAATGGCAGGGATTTCATAGCGGCGGTCCACCGGCATTGAGATTTTTTGAAGTTCTCCCAATCCCTCCAGGGTGTAGATAAATTCTTTGAGTCCGCTCAGTGTCCTCATCTTTATCTTAACCTCCTGCAGTTTGATGGATTATGCTTGAAAATTTAAGATCTTATTTGTTGAATTAACCATGGCAAATTGAGACCAAAAGTGTCAATTTGAAAAAATTTATCCCATCTATAAATAAAATTTATGAATTCAAAGCTCACGCTGAACATATAAGTAGAAGCGGCATCCGCATGAGATACTATCGCTTCTGCTGTTAAGGCTAAACAGAAATGGCGCAGATAGTTTTTTATGAAAAGCAGATGGTTTGCGTGAAAATCGGATATGGGAAAACAATTCCCCGGTGATGTGATAAGAACCCGGTGACGTGATAAAAATTAGACAGGAAAATTTTTAAATCTCCCGCGCAAAATCGTTTCGTGAAATATCCGTGCTGATCCTGATTTTTTATTTTTCAAGTGACAACAGGTTCCTGATCCCCATACCAGGGAGTGAGTCTGGGGCCAATCCATCCAGAACCTTTAAAAACGCCTGTGCGGTCAGCCCAAGCGGCTGCTTTTTAAGATAGGCGATATTGACCGCCAGGTATACTTTTTCGTGCTGGAGGGGGATGGTCGCCAGGCGGTTTGCCTTTAAATCTTCAATAACGGCTTCTTTCACCAGAAAAGAGATGCCATACCCCTGAGAGACCAGCTGCTTGATAAATTCGGTGTTGGCAGTTTCAAGAAAAATATTGGGAATGCACTTTTGCCGTTTAAAAAAATCATCAATGGTTTCCCGGGTGCCGGAACCGGTTTCCCTCATAATGACAGGTTCCCGTGCGCAGCTTTCCATGGATAAAAATTCTTTTTCGACAAGCGGATTATCAGGGCTGAGGATGGGGATTATCTCCTCCTCGCTGAAGGGAATATATTCAATATCGTCTGTATCGTGGACATTCGCTATAATGGCGATCTCTTTTTTCATCCTGATCAGGTCCATACACATGTCCATGGAGCTGCCCTCATCCAGGATTATCTTTATTTCGGGATATTTTTCATGGAAAAGCCGCATCATATGAGGCATCAGGTAACGGGTGTACGTCTTGGTGGAACCGATATGCAGAACACCCTGCCTCAAATGCTTTAAATCTTCGAGGGATCTTTCAATAATTTTTTCAACTTCAAATAATTTCACAGCATGCTGATACAAAGATTTGCCATCCTCAGTCAGGCAGATCCCCCGGCCTTTTTTTTTAAAAAATTTCAGTTGGCTGCAATCCTCGAAATGCTTCACCTGAGAAGTCACAGCCGGCTGGGTAATGAAGAGCTCTGCCGCAGCCTTGGTATAACTTAAATTTTTTGCAACGCAATAAAAGGCCCTGAGCTGGTTGAGGTTGATCATGATTTTTACCCTTCGTCCGGATGTTACATAAACGGCTTTAATTTAGAACCCGACATAAAATAGTATTCAGTCCAATTTCAACATTCCTGAAATAAAACCAAAATTAAATTTTTAAGGTGGATTCTAAAAACAATTCAGGGCGTTGTCCTGCAATTGGCCATCGTTCCTTATCGGGTGCAGTTTGAGGAAAACGGTGTAAAGGAATGAAGCCAAACCCTGATTGTTCAACGTCAGCGCTAAGTTCCACCATTGCAAACTGAAAACATAATTGTCAAGTTTATAAAATTGATTGCATATATAAATTTAACTTATAAATTAAAACATTGGTTCAAATCTATAAGGCCTCGAAATCATCCGAACGAGGGAAAAGCCTGGCAGCCAATAGACATGGTGATCTCGGCTGGCCTGCGAAAATAGCTTTGCCTTTTAACGTTTTTATTTGTCCGGTTGTTTTTTTCGGGTAACCATTTTATAAGCATAGTTAAAGATTTTCTGAACCGTTATCTCTTTAAAGAGTCGTTTTTACAAACCCGGGAATTGTTGAAGATCAGAGAAAATTATGAATACACCCTTTGAATTATATGAAAAAGTCGAAAACTTTGTTCGCAATGCATTTGGGACCCGGTTTGGAATGGACCATTTTAAAAGAACGGTATACTGGATAAAAAAACTGGACCCTGATGCAGACGAAGCTTTAAGGATTGCAGCCATTGCCCATGACATAGAAAGAGCGTTCAGCCCTTTGGGCCCGGATCAGGGCAAAAGGGAAAAAGAGATGGGATTTCATCACATTGAATATCTTAGACACCACCAAGAAGAGGGTGCAAAAATTATTGGAAGTTTTCTGGACAAAAACGGTGCGGATAAACAACTGATTGATCGTGTTAAAATGCTGATATCCAGGCATGAAGAGGGGGGAAACCGTGACCAGAACCTGCTCAAAGATGCTGACAGTATCAGCTTTTTTGAAAACAATATCTCCTTTTTTCTTGAGCACAAGATTCATCAAGCAGGCAAAGAGAATGTGAGAAAAAAGTTTGAATGGATGTACCAAAGAATCACATCAGACAAAGCTAAAAAAATTGTAAAACCGTTTTATGAAAAGGCAATGAATGATATTAGAAACAGGTAACTTTGAATAAAGTTTAAGGTTACTCAAGTTTAAGATAAAAACGCTGTACTATTTAGACACTCCAAATTTAATCTGCTACAACGCTAATCGTTTATTTAGGACGGCATACCGGATCTATTAAATAAATTTATGTATGGACAGGTTACGGTAACGTCGCAGACCCAAACAGATTTAACCCGGACATTTCATGAGAGATTTTAATAAATTGTATTATTATGTGTTTAAATTCATCAACTTAATTCTGTATATTCAAGATTTTCATTTTTCGATAAAGAAGCGTCCGGTGGATTCCTAAAATATTGGCAGCCAGAGTCTTATTGTTATCTGCCTCTGCCAATGCTTTTTTAATTGCGTATTTTTCAGCATTTTTTAAGTAATGGCTCAATTTGCTTTGCGTTGCCCGAATGGGGATGTTTTCAAGAAAATGAAAATATTCGGGAAGGTCAGACATATCAATGGATTTAGTCCCGGTGGATACAAGAATTCTTTCCATGGTATGAAGCAACTCACGTCCATTACCCGGCCAGTCATATGTTTTGAGTGCTTCTTCGGCTTGGGATAAGATTCGGATACCCTTACCCGTCGGACCTTTCCTGATTTTTTGAATAAAATGGTGCGCCATTGGCAGAATATCATCGACGCGTTCCCGAAGCGGCTTGATATGAATGGGAACCACATTCAGTCTGAAGTAGAGATCTCTTCGAAACAAGCCACTTTTCATCAGATCTTCCAAATCCTGATTTGTTGCTGCTACTACCCTGAAATCGGATGGGGTGACCTGATTGCTTCCTATTCTTTCCACCTCTTTCATTTCTAAAACCCTGAGCAATTTCGCCTGCATTTCTATGGGCATATCCCCTATTTCATCCAGAAAAATCGTTCCCATATTGGCGATTTCAAACTTGCCGGGTTTCCCTTTTTGGGTCGCACCTGTAAATGATCCTTTAGCATATCCGAACAGCTCGGATTCGAGTAGATCTTTTGGGATTGCGGCACAATTGACCTGGACAAAAGGGAACGTTTTTCTTGCACTGGTTTTGTGGATGGCGTGGGCAAACAGCTCTTTCCCTGTACCGGACTCACCCGTAATCAGCACTGGCAGATCATTGGTTGATGCTCGTACTGCGGTTGATTTAACAACCTGCATCTCATGGGATACACCAACAATACTATCGAAATCGTATTTTGTCTGATGGAAATTTGCCAATTCTTCTTGAAAATTTTTGAGTTTTGATTCAAGAGTGGAACATTTTTCACCCAATTTTAAAGCTGTTGTGGCATTGTCGAATAAAACAAGGGCCACTACAGCGATGACTTTTCCTTTTTGTTTGATAGGAATTCGTTGAACCAGAAATCCAAGATCTTTGTGCCTATGTGGATAATTAATTTCTGCCTGTCCAGTTTTTGCGACAATATGTAGTCGGGTGCTTTCAACTACATCCGGGGCATATTTCCCGATCATCTGATCAAGGTCTATCTCGAGAAATTGGGCATAAGTAGAATTTGCATAAATGATATAACCGTTGGCATCGGTGACAATGACGCCTATCTGCATCGCATCAAGAACGGATTTAAAGAATCCCTTTTCTTTTAAGGTCTGCATCGCAGCCTTGCATTCATTCATTTTGCCCCACTGTATTATATTGTATCAATATTGATACAATATAATATGGGTAACAGGTTTTTACAATCATTTATCACTTCATTCTTTTCATGGTGGTAACGCAATTGGTGGCGCCTGATCCGCCCACATTAAAAACTACACCTAATTCTGGTACTTTATTTGATGGTGCCATCCCTATGGGTTCTCCCACAAGTTGTTTGTAGACCAGTGCATGCATGGATGCCCCTGTTGCGCCGACTGGGTGTCCCTTGGCTTTCAAACCACCGGATAAATTAACGGGGCAATCATCATTGGGCGTAAACCGGCCTTCCATATAATCAAAACCAGCCCTGCCATCCACCGAAAGTCCCAGCGCTTCTGTTGTCAATAACTGATTTATGGAAAAGCAATCATGAACCTCAGCAAAATCAACATCGTTAATTGTAATACCGGCCTCATCAAATGATTTTTCAACAGCAATTTTTCCGGCCGTCAATTCATAAAGGTTTCCCCTTTTTTTCTCTGACAACCGGTCACACGCCATGCCGATACCGGATAGTTCAACAACTCGGGAACGTGTTTTAACGGCATCGTTAGTGGGCGCCAATACCAGTGCCGCAGCACCGTCAGAGACCAGAGAACAGTCATGCAGCCTTAGTGGGTATGCAATCATTGGATTGCCGCCTCTGCCGGATTCGGGTAAATCCAGAATTTTATCCGGTTTGTCAAGCCCCAAACGGTATGGAGGGCTCCCCTTGCTAAAATGGGCCAGAGGATTTTCATAGCCGTTTTTGTAACTGAGCGCTGAAACATGGGCAAACATTTCATGGATTTGATCAAGCGAGAACTTGTGATGTGCCATATAGCCTTTGGCAAGTTCGGCAAATAATCCGGGAAACGTCATTCCATTGGCACCTTCATCCGGCCAGAAAGAAGAACAGGCCAGAACATGGGTGACCTCAGGGGTCGTTAGCAAATTCATTTTTTCAACTCCAATGACCAGTACACGGTTGAACCGTCCTGATTCTATGGCAAATGCGGCATTGTACAAAGCCACAGAAGAAGATGCACATGCGCCTTCTGTGCGGGTAGAAGGGATAAATTGCATGGCTTCCGGAGCAATTTCCAACCCTAAGGGCGCGACATGCTCCTGGTTGATAAATTTTGAAGGAGAACAGGAACCAATCCAGATGCCATCTATCTCATCAAAAGAGATATCGGCATCTTCAACTGCACCTCTTCCCGCCTCTTCGATCAAGTCGTAAAATGATTTTGTATCCCTGATTTCACCCGTATCTTTATTTTTCTCTACAAAAGCGCCGAATTTTGTGTTGTAGGCACCGATAATACTTGCTTTGCTCATGATTGAATCCTTTTGTTTAGTATTGTGAGTTCTGTTTTTATCCTTTGGAATCTAAACGCAACCCCCCATGAATAAAGAAAACATCACCCGTTAATGCCTGGTTCCGGTACAATTCTCCGGCCAGGGAGGCAATTTCCTCGGGCTCGATCAATCGACTGATTGGCACTTTGTTCAGGATATGATCCAATGCTTTCTGGTTCATTTTTTCCAGTATCGGAGTTTTAACGTATCCCGGTGCAATGGCAACGCACCTGATTTTATTGGCCATATTCCGCCTGAACAATTCAGCTGTAATGACTTTGGGCATAATCGATACAGCCGCTTTGGTGGATGAATAATTGATCTGACCGGCGGTGCCCAGGGACCCGGTTGAAGAAATCAGGCAGATAAGCCCTTCACAATTGTGATTAATCATCTGGCTCATACATTCCCGGGCTGTCAGAAATACCCCGGTCAGGTTGATATCGATGACCGAGGCAAACTGATCCAGGCTCATTTTACTTTTTACCATTCCTGAAGTTTTGTCAATGTTGATCATCAGCCCGTCTTTGATAATACCGGCACAAGGAACCACAAAATTAATGGCACCAAATTTTTCGATCGCAAAACTGGCCAGGTTACTGCAGTCCTCTTCTTTTGTTACATTGCAGACAATTCCTGCAGATTGATTTACACCTAATCTTTGAACGGCACTGTCAAGTGAACCGGAATCGATATCGCCAAGAACGACTTTTCCGCCATGCTCTACCCAGTATTGGGCCAGGCTGAAACCGATACCGCTGACCCCCCCTGTAATCACAGCTACAGAATTTCTAATTTCTAACATTATCTTTCTCCTCTATTGAATACCGACTGGCCCAGGTAAAAAATATTCAGCTTTCATTTGAATAAGTGATTCGCTGATCAACGGTGTAAACTCCATTTGCGCAATAATATCTTTTTCAAGATCAACACCGGGAGCAATTTCAATTAGCTCTATTCCATCTGGTACAAGTCTGAACACAGCTCTCTCCGTGATATAAATGACATCTTGTCCTTTTTGTGACCCTAACTCCCCACTGAAGGTCACCTGTTCTACCTGGCGGATGAATTTTTTAGCACTTCCTTCCTGCTCAATAATGAGTTGCCCATTTGATATCCTGGTTTTCAAACCACCAGTGGTGAAGGCACCCATGAAAATCACTTTTTTTGAATTTTGCGAAATATTGATGAAGCCACCACAACCAGGGAACTTCTTTCCAAATCGACTGACATTGTTATTGCCCCTCTGATCAACCTGGGCCATTCCTAAAAATGTGATATCCAGTCCGCCACCATCATAAAAATCAAACATCTGGGGTTCTTCGATCAGGCATTCCATGTTTACTGTGGCACCAAAACTCAATCCGCCAACTGGCATCCCGCCGATGGGACCAGGTTCGACTGTAAAAGTGATATAATCCAGAATTCCTTCCTCAGAAGCAACCCTGGGGACGGCCTCTGGATAGCCAATACCCAAATTTCCGATCATTCCCTTTTTAATCTCCTGGGCAGCCCTTCGACCAATGACCTTGGTTGCAGACAACTCAAGGGGTTTCAGCTGGTTTTCAGGAACCCTCAAACGGCCGGCGTAAACAGGGCTGTACTGTTCTCCAAAGGTCTGCATATGGTGCTCTTGAGGAGAGACGACAACATGATCAACAAGGATGCCCGGAATAACAATTTCACGCGCTGACAGACTGCCGAATTCTGCAACCCGTTCTACCTGGACGATGACAATACCACCGGAATTTTTAACCGCCATGGCAGCGGCCAGATTCTCGAGAACCAAACACTCTTTCTCATAGGAAATATTGCCTTTTGTATCAGCTGAAGTTCCCCGGATGAGCGCGACATCAATGGGAAATGGTTTGTAACGCAGATATTCTTCACCATCGATTTGAGTCAGTTCGACTAAGTCTTCTGTTGTTATTCGGTTCACCTTGCCGCCTTCAATCCGTGGATCAACAAACGTTTTTAAACCAACTTTTGTAAATGATCCGGGACGTTTGGCCGCAATATCCCTAATCAGATGGGATATCGCGCCCTGGGGAAAGTTATATGCTTCTATCATATTTTCCAAAGCCATTTTCCCCAGTTTCGGTGCAAGCCCGGTATGCCCACCGACCAACCTTTTAACAAGCCCCTTATGGGCAAAATGATTCATTCCTTTATCAGCCCCATCTCCCTGGCCGGCTACATAGACGAGCGTCAAATCCCCTGGGCTACCGGTCTCAAGGAAGCGCTTTTCCAAAGCGATGGCCAGGTGCTCTGGAAAGTTGTTGCCAACAAAACCTTCGGACACAACTGTATCTTCGGTCTGAATTAATGCCGCTGCTTCCTCTGCTGATATAATTTTATTGTGTTCCTGCATGAACTAAACTCCATATTTGAAATTTAAATTAGATTTAGTTCAAAGCATTAACAAGAACTATGCCATTCTAAAATTTTCTAAATGACATGTAATGGTGGAAATGAAAGGCGGTAATACATTTGATTTTTTGTAATACATTGAATTTAAAAATAATATTTGCCTATGCGGTTTAGATGAAATAATTAAAAAAACGAGAGAACCAGAGAATAAAAGTGGTGATGCGTTGCTTTACTGGGTGTTTTAAATGTTCATCGAAAAATGACGCTTTCTTAAAAAAAATCTGTCATAAATATGGCATAGAATCAAGATTATGGCATGTTTGCCAGGCGAATTGGGCATTTAAATCACAAGAATGGAAATGTGTATTATTTTTACTACGTGTTGCTACATTGATACAAACATACCTTTCTTTAGCTCCCGTTCGACAGTCGTGGGTTCACGAAATTCCAAAACCAGCACCAACAAAGGG